>NZ_FUWK01000055.1 GCF_900167395.1 Nitrosomonas europaea | reverse complement strand
CTGGATACAACCCATCCACCAGCAATCGCCGACTTTGTCGTCAACGTCGACGGCACCCCGGTCACCGTCAGCAACGTCACCGTCAACGGCAGTACCGTCACCCTGGAGCTGGCCACACCGGTCAACAACGGGGAAACCGTCACGCTCAGCTACACCGATCCGACCGCAGGTGATGACCTCAACGCCATTCAGGATCTGGCCGGCAACGATGCCGCCAGCCTCCTCAACAGCCCAGTGACCAATACGGTGATAGCCCCGCTGACTGCCATCAACAATACAGAAGTCGCGATGGTGAACATTAACACCACGTCAGCTGCAGTCAATGAAGGGAGTGCAACCACGTTACTTGGAATGGGTGTTGGATTAGCTGGCCTGGATCTGCAAGCGGAATTGCTGGGCACGGAAAAAGTATCCTTCGATATCCCGAGCGGACATGTAGAGGATCTTGTCTTCACATTCGGTTCACTCCTTAATCTAAGTCTCCTCGGTGATTACCGGATCGTCGTTCAGAAATGGAATGCAAGCACCGGAAAGTGGACTACGGTTGATTCATTGTCGGATGGCGCAACGATCCTGACAATCGGTCTGCTGAACGATGGCAGTTATGGCGTGCAACAGCTGCTCGGTGAGGGACAATACCGCGCCTTCGTCTCTTATGGCGGTGTGGGCCTTTCTGTTCTCAATACCCTCTCAGTTACAGGCACTGAATATGCACACACTTATGTGGCGGATACGACTTCAAGTAGTGGCAACGTCATCACCAATGATCAGAACGTCACGGCAACGACGATCATTAGCCATATCAATGGCGAGCCACTCGTAGCCGGCGACAACACAATCACCGGCGACTGGGGCTCGTTGGTGATCAATCGGGAAACCGGTGCATATACTTACACACCCAACACGGCCAACAGTTCATCCATCGGCCAGATGGATACATTCACCTACACCCTGTTTGACACGGCAAACAATGCTACCAGTACTGCCACGCTTGCCATCAACATCAGCAGTAATGATGTAGCTGCCAATGATGCAGGTGCAGCAGGGATAGTATTTGACAATCCGCCACCGGAAGACAGGTTCAATGACTCCGCTACTGCCGACACCATTCCTCTTAATCCTATTCCCAACACCTACAATAGTGCCAGCTTTACGATCAACGGTAATGAAGCCGTTTCCGGCACAGTAAAACTATCTACACTCGTGGCAGTAATCACGAATACCACTCTGGTCATCCAGGAGGAGACAGCCCCGGGTGTCTGGACTGCAGTATCCAACGGCACTTTCGATTTTTCCTCGTTGGCTTCAATTGGCACCTTCGGAACTATTAATCTTGCCACACTGGATCTGGATGCTGGAACATATCGCATCCATTTGAAATCGCTTACAGGAATACTTACCAGCATCAATATCACAACCGACGTCAATGTCACGCATACCGACCAGTACGTGGTCACAGGCACCACCAACGTTCACGGTAATGTGCTTGCCAATGACGTGACAAATGACGCTCAGCCGACCTTTCAGGTTCTCGATGCCACCAACACCTATGTGGATGTTACAGACGGCATGACAGTCACCGGCGACCACGGTACGCTCACACTTTACGCCGATGGGCACTACATCTACACACCGGACATGGCCACGGATTATTTTACCAGCCCGCTGATTGACAGCTTCGAGTACCAGCTCACCAGTGGCACTGTCATCGATCAGGCAAGGTTGGACATCACCAACGGTAGCTACGGAGTAGAGCGGGGTAGTACCGCTAATGACACGCTTATCGGCAATGCTGGCAACGACATCCTGATTGGCGGCAGTGGCAATGATATGTTGACAGGCGGCACCGGCGGGGATGTATTTCTCTGGGAGAACCTCAACCCCATTGATGCCACTGGTGGCAACGGCACCGATATCATTACCGACTTCACGATCGGGATGATCGGTACTGATGCCAACGCTGACATCATTGACATCTCACGGTTATTAGTGAGTTTCGACCCTGGCACCAGTTCTGTGGAGAACTTTTTGAGCCTGACTTCATCTGGAGGCAATACAGTGATCAATATCGACCGTGACGGCTCAAATCTAGCCTATGGTCCCACTCCACTGGTAACTTTGAATGGTGTGACCACTGATTTAGCTACGTTGTTGGCGAACAATCAGATCATCGTTTAATACGCGACAGCTCCCCGTTTTTCGCATGTTTACCCTGCTGTCCTTGATTTACGCAAGTACGACCGTACTAGCGGGAAAATTACCTGTTCCGCGTGATATAGCGATCCCCAGTCGGGTGATTTCCGTTGCATCCGCCGCGTTCCCACCCCCATTAATCAATGGCGGGAAAGTGCGACGGGTTTCCCTCGATGCCCTGACTCTGTCTGATGCAATCGGTATCGCTATTGCTCATCATCCTGATATCAGCCGTGCTCATGCCGAGGTCATTCAACGCAATGCCGAGGTCGATGTGGCCAAGGCGGCCTGGTATCCCAAGGTCGATTATGGCGTGAAGCCCGGCTATGGCAGAAGCTACAATGCACTCAACTCCGGCAACACCACTGCCCTGCGTACATCGGTGGGTGTCAGCCAACTGATCTACGACTTCGGCGTCACTTCCAACCGGATCAAAGCTGCAGATGCAGTTGGGGAACAGACCGGTCATCAACTGGCCGATACCATAGAGACCGTGGCCTATAACACCGCGACCAACTTTATCGAACTGGCTGCCGCGCAAGATCGAATCGCCGCAGCCCATAAGCAAATCGAAGCGCTGAAGGCCACCCATTCCAAGATCATTGATCGTGTGCGCGCCGGACTCTCGGTCTCCTCCGATAGAACAATGGCAGACCTAGCTATCAGACGCGCCGAAGCTGAAGCTGAACAGGCGAATACGCGGCGCGACGTTGCCGCCGCCAAGCTGGCTGAGCTGATCGGGGTGCGCCCTGAAAACGTAGCTTGCCTAGGTGATACCGTGAGCCTGGTTAGCAAACTAGGAGCCCCCGACGGCAATGTCGACCAACGGCCATCAATCAAAGCTGCCGAGGCTGCTGTTCAAGCAGCCGACGCCCAACTTCAAGTCGCGCGCGGCAGTCGCTATCCTTCCATTGGGGTAGGTGCTTCCCGTTCCTTCACGACCGGCCCAGCCAGCGCACTCAACGACACTTGGATCAGTGTGGTCATGAGCGGCAGCTTCGATTTCGGCAACAGTGCACGGCATCAGATCGAGGCCGCGAAAGCTGCGGCAAACGCCAGCCGTAAGGCTTTGGAAAATGAGCGTTTGATTACGCGCAGTGCTCTTAATTCCGCCCAGATAGAGGCCAGAGGCGCTGCTGAGCGCATGACAAGCTACGAAAAAATCATCGAACTAGCTCAGGTCTCACGCAATCTTTACTGGCAAGAATATATTCTGAACAAGCGCACACTAACCGATGTTCTCAACCCTGAGCGTGATATCTACCAATCGGAACTAGAATGGATCAACGCTCTGGCCGATGCTACCATAGCCCGCATCCGCGCCCAAGTAGCGGTTGGAGGGTTCGTGCAACAACTCCGTGATCGCGAAGGAAATCGTCATGAATAACACCACGCGCAAGCAAATCATGGCCCCTGCTACATATTGGGCCGAATCGCTGCTACTAGCTGCACGTCAGCTGGGATTGCAGACGTCGCCCGAATGCGTGCGTGGCGCGGCTTCCTGGGTCGGCTGCGATGATCCGAATGCCGCCGTGCTTGACATTGCAGCCCAGGCTGGCTTATCGGCAAAATTCGTAGAGATATCTCTGACTAGGCTTTCGCCCATCATGCTACCAGCCTTGCTCGAACTGGATGACGGCCAAATAGGCCTGCTCATCGATATAGATGCCGGCCGCGCGACCATTTTGTTGACGTTGGAAGGCAAAGTACTGGAGCGACTGCTGCCGATCGACAACCACCCTCGTCTGCTATTGCTGGTACACGAACGCACAGCCCCGCGCAAGGATCGAGTGAATGATTATTTAGTCACCACAACCGACCACTGGCTGCGTGATATCTTTATTTCGCACTGGAAAACGTTATTTGAACTGTGTGCCGGTTCGCTGTTCAGCAACCTGCTGGCGATCTGCACGGCGCTGTTCGCAATGCAAGTTTGGGATCGCGTAATCCCCGCACGCTCAATCAATACATTATGGGTACTGGCCTCCGGCGTGGCCATGGCCTTGCTGCTGGAACTGATGCTCCGCATGATGCGCGTAACGATTGCCGACCATTTCGGCAAGAATGCGGATATCAAGCTATCTTCTATGTTTTTCGCACGCGTGTTGGATATTCGCAACGATGCTCGGCCTCGTTCTCCGGGCAGCTTGATCGCCCAACTGCGCGATCTGGAGCAATTACGGGAACTACTGACTTCCAGTGCATTGGGTGTGCTGATCGATCTGCCTTTTGTGTTCGCCTTTCTTTTGATCATCTGGGTGCTCGGCGGCTGGTTGGTCCTTGTGCCACTAGCCGCCATTCCACTGCTGGTACTGCCGGGTGTGTTAGCGCAATATCCACTTGCCAAACTGTCGAAAGAGGGTATGGCCGAAGCCGCCCTGCGCAATGCCATCCTGATGGAATCCATCTACCGCATTGAAGACATCAAAACCCTGCAAGCTGAACCGCGCTTCCGGCAACTGTGGGATCAAACCAATTTCATTAATGCCGATATCAGCCTCAAACAGCGTTATCTGTCCGGTCTGCTGATGAATTTATCTCAAACCGTGCAGCAACTGGCCTATGCAGGTGTCCTCATTGAGGGAGTTTATGCCATCCTAGATACCGATCTTTCTTTCGGTGCCGTAATGGCCTGCTCCATACTCACCAGTCGCACCATCGCCCCCCTGTCCCAGATTCCTGCTGTGCTGTCGCGCCTGCAGAACGCCCGTGTCGGCAAAGATGGATTGGATAAATTGCTGGAATTGCCGATCGATCATCCCGTCGACAAAAATACTTATCACAAACCAGTACTGCTGGGTCGCTACGAATTTGAGAACGTCAGCTACAGTTTCGATCCTCAAGAAAAACCGGTACTCACGATACCGTGTCTCTCTATCCGGCCTGGAGAGCGCATTGCCATCCTGGGCCGTGTGGGTGCAGGCAAATCCACCTTGTTGCGCGTGTTGGCCGGCCTGGCAATACCTCAGCAAGGCCGCGTGCTTTTCAACGACACACCCATTAGCATGATCGACGTAGCCGATGTACGGCGTGATATAGGCACTGTCCTGCAGGAGGCCAGTCTGTTCTACGGTAGCCTGCGCGAAAACTTATTGCTGGCTAATCCGCTAGCAACTGATGAAGAATTGCTAGCGGCGATGCGCCTGTCATGTGCCGATCAACTTCTGCTCAAACAACCGCACGGTCTCGATCTTTTGTTACGCGAGAATGGCTTTGGACTTTCGGGAGGCCAGAAGCAGTCACTGATACTGGCTCGCACCTTTCTGCGCACCCCCAATGTGCTGCTGCTGGATGAACCAACGGCTTCGCTGGATGAAAACACTGAACGGAACATCATCGAGAACATGCGTCAATGGCTGGGTGGACGCACACTGATCGTGGCTACCCACCGCTACCCACTGTTGTCCCTGGTAGATCGCATCATCGTCATCGACAGCGGCCGTATCGTGCGAGACGGCCCGAGAGAGGAAATACTTGCCGCTATTCGCAGCCTTGCAGCCAACAGCCAGAACGTAGCTCACTCTAAAACTCATATCCAGGTCCACTCTCAGCCACAACGCCAACCGCAAACCACTGGAACCTCACCATGAATTTACAGGATGATGCTTTCAGCAAGGATGAATCTCGTTTCACCGCCAGTTCCATCCTCTGGCTGATCGTAGCCAGCATGGCGATCTTCCTGATCTGGTCGTATTTTGCAGTTCTGGATGAAGTGGCCATCGGCGAAGGCAAGGTGACTCCAGCCTCCAAAGGCCAAATTATCCAGAGTCTGGAAGGTGGCATTCTGTCCGAGTTGGTCGTGCATGAAGGTGACGTGGTCGAGAATGGACAGAAGCTCGCCACGCTGGATCCAGCCTTAAGCCGCTCCTCGGTCGAGGAGGCCGCGCAGAAAATAATTGCCTTGCAAGCGCGCGCCGCACGCTTGAGAGCTGAAATTGAAAATAAATCCGATGTTACTTTTCCGCCTGAACTGGCTGATGAAAAGGCCGTGATCGAGCGTGAGCGTCAGCTTTTCCGTACTGATGTACAGGCCTTTCACGAAAATGTTTCTCAACTCAGCCGGCAATTGCGCCTGGCCCAACAGGAAATCGACATTGCCATGCCTTTACTGAAGACGGGTGCTACCAACGAAGTCGAGATCCTGCGCCTGAAGCAAAAGGCTGCTGAACTTTCAACCAAGCTGGCTGCCACCAAGGGCCAGTACTCCGTAGCGCTCAAATCCGACTACGCTACCACCATGGCCGACCTCGGTCCGCTGCTCAAGGTGCGCGAAGGTCGAGCCGACCAACTGCGCCGCACCATTATTACCTCACCCACACGCGGAATCGTCAAGGATGTACGCGTGAATACCATCGGAGGTGTGATCGGCCCCGGTGGTGAATTGATGGAGATCGTTCCGCTGGATGACCAGTTACTGGTCGAGGCTCGCCTCAGCCCGCGAGACATCGCCTTCATTCACCCAGATCAGGCTGCTACCGTGAAGATCACCGCTTTCGAGCCCTCAATCTACGGCACACTGGCCGCCACAGTACAAAACATTTCACCCGACACCATAGAAGATCAGGTTGACAAGCGCCTCTACTACTACCGTGTCTACCTGCTGACCAAACATGCTTACCTTGAGACCAAGGATGGTAAACGCCATGCCATCATGCCCGGCATGGTAGCCACAGCTGAAATCCGTACCGGCCAGAAAACCGTTCTAGATTATCTGATCAAGCCTCTGAACCGTGCCGCCGAAGCGCTGCGGGAACGTTAGACGCTCGTTGAAAATTTCAATCCCACTGTTGCACAAATCTCCCTGGCCACGATCGTCAACATAAGCTGTTTAATCAGCGATCACCCTTCCTGCGACTTAAGATGGTTGAAATGGGCCAGCTTGCGCAGAGCAACGTAAAAGACAGGAGTAAGAAACAATCCAAATAACGTTACTCCGAGCATGCCGGCGAAGACGGTAATACCGGTTGCGTAGCGTACCTCACTACCTGCACCGTAACTAAATACCAAGGGAACAGATCCGGCGATGAAAGCGATCGAAGTCATTACGATCGGCCGCAGTCGAAGGTGGCAGGCTTCCAGAGCAGCTTCGACAATATCCTTGCCTTGGATCTCCAATTCCCGTGCGAATTCAACGATCAGGATGGCATTCTTGCATGCCAGCCCCATCAATACGACGAGTCCCACCTGGACGAATATATTATTGTCGCCACCTGTGAACCAAATGCCGAAAAGTGCAGCACACATACATACCGGCACAATCAGGATGACCGCCAAGGGTAGCGTCCAACTCTCATAGAGGGCAGCCAGCACCAGAAAAGTCAGCATGATCGACAAGGGGAATACGATGGCCGCTGCATTACCTTGGGTGACCTGCTGATAGCTCAGATCGGTCCATTCCAGTGTAATACCGCGAGGCAAAACCTCTGCAGCGATCTGCGAAAGCTTGGCAATGACTTGCCCCGAGGAGAGTACGCGAGGATCAGCGTCACCTATCAGATCAGCTGCGGGGTAGCCGTTGTAGCGAATGACCGGATCCGGGCCAAAGGTATGTTGAATCGTTACCATCGACCCTAGCGGAACCATTTCTCCTCGACTATTGCGCGTATACAGATTGTTGATGTCTTCAGCTTTCTGGCGAAAAGCCGCATCCGCCTGGGCCATCACGCGATAGATACGACCATACAGATTGAAATCATTGATGTAGAAAGAACCCAGATAGACCTGCAACGTATTGAAGAGGTCTGTCAGATTTACTCCCTGAGCTTTGGCTTTGACTCGATCTACCTTGACCTCGAGCTGTGGGACGTTGGCCTGGTATGAGCTGACAGGAAAAGTCATGCCTGGCGTCTGTGCAATCACATTCTGGAAATGTGTCATGACGTTTTGCAATACCCCGTACCCCAGCCCTCCCCGATCGACCAGATAGAGCGAATAGCCCGACCCGTTGCCCAGGCCCTGTATGGATGGAGGCAATAAGGCATAGGCTTGCCCGTCCTTGATATCAGTCAGCTTGGCATTCAGTTCGGCCGTGATCGATTCAGCAGAACGCTGGCGTTGATCGAAAGGTTTGAGGATGACGTAAGACGCAGCCAGATTGGGCGTATTGACTGACTGCAATGCATTCATCCCCACATAGCTTTCGGTCATTTCCACGCCTTCAATACTACTAGCAAGGTCATTGAGTTGACGTGTAACGGCATCAGTACGAGCGAGCGAAGCGCCCTCCGGCAATTTGGCGCCAGCGAAAAGATAAAGTTTATCCTGATTTGGAATAAAGCCAGTCGGTACGATATGGAATAGTACGACAGTCGCGAGCAATAGTCCCGCATAAACGGCAAATACGATGCCCCGTCGATTCAACGTTCGGGCTACCGTGCCTTGATATTTGTCGGAGCTGCGGAGAAACAGGCGGTTGAAAGGATGAAACAGCCATCCCAGACTACGCTCAAGTACGCGGGTAAGTTTATCTTTCGGGGCACTCTGTCCTTTGAGCAGTTTTGCTGCCAATGCCGGCGACAGGGTGAGCGAATTGATCGCAGAAATAATGGTGGATATGGCGATGGTAACGGCAAATTGCTTGTAGAACTCTCCGGTGACACCGCTCAGGAATGCCATGGGCACGAATACGGCGCATAGCACAAGCGCAATGGCGATGATCGGACCGGAAACTTCTTTCATCGCCTGGTGTGCCGCTGCGAGAGGGCTCAGGCCTTTTTCAATATAGCGCTCGACGTTTTCCACGACGACAATCGCATCATCGACGACAATACCCACGGCCAGGACCAATCCAAACAATGTCAATGTATTGATGGAATACCCAAGCAGGTACAGCCAGGCGAACGTGCCGATAATCGAGACCGGCACCGCAATCAGAGGAATGATCGACGCGCGCCAGGTCTGCAGAAAGAGAATGACCACCAGCACGACCAGGAAGACCGCCTCGATCAGTGTCTGACCCACGGCTCGAATGGAATCCCGGACAAAAACAGTAGGATCCCATACCACCCGATACTCGATACCCGGAGGAAAATTTGCTGCAAGTTCTTCAAACTTGGCATAGACCGTTCTGGCCACCTCCAGAGAGTTAGCACTGGGCGTCAGAAAAATACCGGCGCTGGTGCTGCCCCTGTTATCGATCATGGCATGCAGCGTGTAATCGCTGGAGCCGAGCTCGACGCGACCTACATCCGATAAGCGGACCAATTGGCCATCGTCGGCACTTTTGAGTACGATATCACCGAACTCCTGTTCACTGCGAAGCCGCCCGCGCACATTGATCGGAACGAGGAAATCTGCCCCTTGGGGTGATGGTTCGGCGCCCAATTGCCCCGCGGATACCTGCACATTCTGTTCACGAACAGCATCCACCACGTCGCTGGCTGTAAGGCCCCGCGCGGCAAGCTCATTCGGATTCAGCCACAGGCGCATCGCATAATCACCTTCGCCGTACAATCCGACGTTGCCAACACCCTTCAAGCGTGAAAGCTGATCCTTGATATTCAAGGTCATATAGTTACGCAGATAGACCGAGTCATATCGACCATCGGGTGAAGAAAGATTCACGTACATAAGCGGAGTCGGGGACTGCTTCTGTGTGGTTACGCCGTACTGGCGTACGTCGTTAGGCAGACGGGACAGGGCCTGGGCGACACGGTTCTGTACGCGCACAGCAGCGGTATCCGGATCGATGCCGGGCATAAAAGTAACCGTCACTTGCAGGCTGCCATCGGAGCCTGCAACGGACTTCATATACATGATCCCTTCAACGCTGTTGATCGCTTCTTCCAGCGGAACGGCGATTGAATCTGCGATCTCTTTGGGATTGGCGCCCGGGTATGTTGCGCGCACGACCACGCTTGGCGGCACCACTTCCGGATATTCACCTGCAGGCAGCAGCGGGATGGCGATCAGTCCCGCCGCAAAAATGATCACCGAGAGAACGATGGCAAATATGGGACGGTCGATGAAGAACTTGGAGAAATCCATGATCGTACGCTTTTACTTTAACACTTCATGGAACGAGAAGAGGAGTGGTTGCCTGCGTTTCCATGGCAACATGCTGAGGTTTTACGATCATCCCGTTGTGAAAGATCTTCTGCGCACCAATGACGACGACCTTATCTGTTGTGTCAAGACCCGACTGCACGATACGCAAACCATCGATCTGACGACCCAATGTAATATCCCGGCGGAATGCCTTGTCACCCTCCCCTAATACATAAACATATTTGCGGTCCTGATCGGTCAGAATAGCCTTCGCGTCGATCAGGAGTACAGGCAGTTCATCGCTGCCTTGCAGTTGTACCCGAGCGTGAAGACCCGGTGTCAGCAAACGATCTGGATTAGGAACGACAGCACGGACACGTATTGTCCCGGTTGCGGGATTGAGTTGATTGTCGAAGAAATCTACCGTTCCGTGATGGGGAAAACCTTCCTCATCAGCCAGACCGATACGAACCGAATAAATAGTGTTCTCGTGATCGTTCTTGAGAGCAAATTTCTTGTAGCGCAGAAAACTATGTTCATCACAGTCGAAATACACATACATGGGATCCTGCGAGACCAGGGTTGTCAACATGGATTGATCAGCCCGGGCAAGATTACCCGCAGTCAAATATGCTCGACTCACGCGACCTGCGATTGGTGCACGAACCTCGGTAAAATTGAGATTGAGTTTGGCAGTGGCTACAGCAGCTTTCGCTGCACGAACCTCGGCAGCCGTTTGGTTAAAATCGTTTTTTCTCCCATTGAACTCCTCGCGCGATATGGCTTGTTTTGCAAACAGTGCATGCACATGTTCAGTCTTGCTTTGTGCAAGACTCGCTGCGGACCGCGCACGTTCAAGTTCTGCCTGTGCCCGGTGAAGTGCATCCCGGTACGGACGGGGATCGATGACAAAGAGAAGATCGCCGGGTTTGACTTCGCTACCTTCCTTATAGGCAATGCGATTGATGTAGCCACTGACGCGAGGACGCAACTCTACCGTCTGGATCGCACGAACACGCCCATTGAATTCATCCCATGTTCGCACGGAACGCGACAGCACGCTTGCAACCATAACATCGGGCGGAGGAGACTCGACCGGCGTACCGGATTCGGAATTACATCCGGCAATGAATATTGAGAGAACAATGAAAATGATGAATACGCACGACTGGCGCATGGCAGAACTGCACATAGTAAATCACGAAAAACGATCAGAGGAATGATAAGGTTCAATATCGAAACTTGATCTGATACACCAGTATCAGTCCGTAGAATTACGGACACAGGATTTTGCAGCAATTGTCTCGATTGTTTTCAGCGCTGAAATTGCTCCTTGTGGATCACCCTAAAGAATAAAGTTACCGGTAGGCTAACCGCTGGCTTTCGTAGAACTTTGGGTAGTGTAACACATTCATCATAATTTCAGTCAGTGCGTTGCCATAGCTGTACTTGGAATGTCTTGAATGACTCGCACCTGCTCGGTCAGATAGGGTTCAATAGATCTATCCTGATTACCACCTCTGGCTCCACTGGCATGTGGATGAACTTTACAATGGCTGGCATCAATCACCAGTCATTCATAATCCGGGTCATCAATCAGGATTTCCAGCAACTTCTCCCGGATACTTTGTTACGCCAACGAATAAAACGACGGTGGGTATTGCTCCAGCCCCCGTAATCCGGCGTATATCACTCCACGGAACTCCTATTCGCATAATCTGACGTAGGTCGTCAACCGTAGAGTCCAACGGGTTAAGCGGCTATCTGTTTTGCATGGTATTTCTGGGTGAATTGTGCCGGCGACAGATAGCCCAGTCTCGCCTGCTTACGAATTCGGTTGTAGAAGATTTCAATGTACTCGGTGATTTCCTGCCGGGCTTGTGTGCGCGTAGTAAAGCGCCTGTGATGCACCAACTCGTTTTTCAGGGAACCCCAGAAACTCTCCATCGGCGCGTTGTCCCAACAATTGCCCTTGCGGCTCATGGAAGCTTGCATGCCGAATTGTTGCAGTTGCTTTCGATAAGCGTGGGCGCAGTACTGGCTGCCACGATCTGAATGATGGATCAGCCCCCTTGCTGGCCGCTTGGCGGCGACGGCGCGAAAGAGCGCTTGCGATACCAGGCTCGTGGTCATCCGCTCGGACATGGCGTAGCCGACCAGTTCGCCGTTGAACAAATCCTTGATGCCGGCAAGATAGAGCCAGCCCTCGTCGGTGGCGACGTAGGTGATATCGCTGACCCAGGCGCGATCGGGGGCCGCCACGGTGAATTGCCGATCGAGAAGATTGGGCGCCAGTGGCAGGGCATGCCTCGAATCTGTCGTCGCCTTGAATTTCCGCTTCTGCTTGCAGCGCAGCCCGAGTTTCCTGCGTATCCGCTTGATGCGATAGAGGCTCGTCTGGATGCCGTGATCGGCCAGGTCGGACCGCAGGCGCCGGGGACCGTAGGTTTCACGCGTCCGCTGATGCGCGGCCTTGACCTCGGTTTCCAGCCGGAGGTTCTCTTGCTGACGAGCTGACGGCGGACGTTGGCGCCAAGCGTGATAGCCGCTTTCCGAAACGTCCAGAATCCGGCACATCGCCGCCACCGCGTGGTGCTGTCGCAACTGTTCGATCCGGGCGTATCTCACCGCGACTCCTTCGCGAAATACGCCGCACATTTTTTTAGCAGATCACGCTCCAGTTTCACTTCCGCCAATTCCTTGCGCAGTCGCGCCAGTTCAATTTCCGTTTCCGTCGGCACCCGCTGACCTTGCCCAACCTTCGCCAGGCTGCCTGTACGCGATGCCCTCACCCAATTGCCAAGACTGCTCTTTGGCACCAACAAGCGCTTCGCTGCCGCATCCACCGACAGCCCTTCCGCTTCCACCAGCTTCACCGCTTCCGCCCGAAATTCCGGCGTGTAGATCCCTTTCGGGAGTCGTTCCATCCTTGTCCTCCGTTCCTCACATTTTACGAAACGTTGGACTCCACTTTTTTCAACCTACGTCA
>NZ_FUWK01000002.1 GCF_900167395.1 Nitrosomonas europaea | reverse complement strand
CCGTGTCTGCCTGGAAAATGGTACGGAACATCGCCTGACCCAGCCAAATCACCCCTGGACCAATGGTCAAGTCGAACGCATGAACCGCACCCTCAAGGAAGCAACCGTCAAACGCTATCATTATGAAAATCATCAACAGTTGCGAGAGCATCTTTACAGCTTCCTGAATGCCTACAACTTCGCCAGGCGACTCAAAACCTTACGAGGACTCACACCTTACGAATACATCATCAAATGCTGGCAAAACGAACCTGAACGTTTTATCATCAATCCATACCATCACAAAGTGGGACTAAACACCTAGGGTTTTTATTGGCGATCTACGGTGTCACGGGCAGTATTCTGGTCTTTCATGCCGAAATCGATGAGCTTTTGAACCCCAAGCTGCTAACCGTCGTTCGACCAACAGGCGGTGCAGTGTACAAACCGTTAGCTGATATTTTTGAGATCGGTACATCCGCTGTACCGGAAGGTGCCAAGCATACTTTTGCAACTTATCCCCGCAACGACAATGCTGCTTTTCGGTTGAATTATTCGGTGTCATCCATTGGCGGAAAAACCGAAAGCTGGCAGGTTTATGTTGATCCCTATTCTTTAAAAGTTCTTGGCAAGCGTCTGATGAAAACCTCTGACAGCTTATTTACCCTTACTTTTATCGGTTTTGTATTCGAATTGCATTATGCCTTATTGATAGAGGGGGAGTTGAGCACCGTAATAGTCGGCCTTTCCGCTGCTTTGTTGATTATTTCAGTGCTGACTGGCTTGATTGTCTGGTGGCCGTTGACCGGAAAGTGGCAACAGGCTTTAATGATCAAGCGCAAGGCCAGTGGTGAACGGTTGAATTATGATTTGCACAAAACAGCTGGTTTTTACAGTACATTGATTTTACTGCCGGTATTGTTTTCCGGTATTTACATGGTCTTGCCACACAACGTAGTGCCGGTATTGGAAGTGTTTTCTCCAGTAACTTACCGCTATTGGTTTCGTTCCACGCCCGTGCCGGGAAAACAGTCGATCAGTATGGCCGAAGCCATCGCACGCGCCGGTCAGCTTTATCCAAAGGGCCGTCCGCACTGGATTTACGGTGCTTATGGTGCTACCGAACAAACGGCGACTTACACTGTGTGCAAGGATGATGTCGACCGTCCTGGAAGCTGGTTGCAACGGGTATGCGTTGTCATGGATCGTTATTCCGGCAAGGTGCTTGATGTTGATGATCCTGCTCTTCCAAATGCTACGGCGGGCGAAGTATTCACGCATTGGCAATGGCCTTTGCATTCTGGCCAAGGGTTTGGCATGACGGGGCGTATATTGGTGTTTTTGACAGGGTTAGCCTGCCCTGTACTGTTTGTGACTGGGGTGATTCGTTGGCTGCATAAGAGAAATGCTACGTCCGTACGGCGACTAAACAATCACCGGCTTTAGCCGGTGGTTGTTTAGTTAGCGGGAGTGCTTTGATCTGTAAGAAGGGAAGTTACAGTGTGAGACAGGTCGGGAGTGTGCTACTTGCTCCCGGCCTGTAGTGCTCAGTTCATCAGAGGGTTACTGAACCGGATTACGTTGCTGATCAGTGAGACCGGCTGACCATTGAGAGTTGAGATTTTGTACCCAGCCGTTATAGACGTTGGGTAACGCCACTATTCCCTGGCCGCCAAAACCCGCCAGACTGCTGATCTTGTCGTCCTTAGGTACCCTACTATCAGCCACAAGTGTAACGGCACCGGCAATTTCAGCATCACTCAGATCACCATCACCGTTTGGATCCGGATCGACTACGATCAGCCGATTGGAGAATTTGTTGGTGATATAGGCGTAGTATCCTCCACCTTTTTTGGCTCCGAAATTGGCCCCATGGCAACCGGGATCGCACGGCAATGACTTGACGATGCTGTCCGTTCTCGTATCGATCACGACAATCTGACCCCCATAAGAAGCCGTTACCATGACTTTGCCATCAGGTGATACTGGTGACTGGATCGGCAATATTCCGATTGGCCCGTTGATTGCACCGGAAATCGGATCGTAATGCTCGATCAGATTGATGTTTTTGATGAAGTTGCCGTCCCCATCCATGACACTGACGCTGTGATGCAGTAAGTTGGCCGCGTATACCTTGCTGGAATCCGGCAGCATACCGATTGCAATCGGATGCGCGCCTGGTTGTCCTTCACCGGTAGCCGTCCTGGCAACGATTTTGCCATCCTCGACATCATAGAAACCTGCATCATGAGTATTGATATTGGGTGTGATGATGCGTTTGCCGTCTGCTGAAATCCAGTGACCGTGCGGATTGCCAGGTGCCTGTCCATGACTCTGTGTCAGTAAGGCATAGTTCACCTTGGTCGTGCCGGCCGGAATGATAACGATGTCATTCTCACCGTTGATGGCCACGGTAATATCATCCGTGTTGGGTAGTGTCATGACATGAGAAGGTGAATCACCCACCTGGACGTTACTGGCCAGTTTGCCCGTTTTCTGTTTGATCGCGGTCAGTTTGTTGTCGAACCACTGAGTGGTATAGACAATCGAATGATCGCGATTAGGCCACATGTTGTGCGGATTGTTCATATTGATTTGTGGCAGGGCAATTTTTCGCTTGAGCGTCCAGTTACTGGTGTCAACTACAGTGATGGTACCTGGTTTGGTTTTGCCGGCAGTTTTCTCGAACTGGGTATCGACCCAGACCTCACCTATGCCCGGTACTGCCGGGCGAGGTAAGGGTGACAGGCTGATATCGTTACCATAACGCGCATTCAACACAGCTGGCAGTGAAACTTTACCGATATCCACGACGACATCCACATCCGGATAAGCGATCTTCCACGGATTGGGAGAAGTAAAGTCCTGCCAGTTCTTTGGTACGGTTGTCACAAAGAAGGTATGCAGCAAACGTGTGGCGAGATCACTGCTGGTCGGTAAATTTTTGACCCCTGAAATCAGATCGATGGTGTTGCCCAGATCCAGACCGTCTGTTGCCGGATCATCGACAATCACAGCGGCAAACATGAAGGGATGGATCTTGCAGGTGAACACATACAGACCAGGTACGTTGAGTTTGAGGATGGCGCCACCCCGGTAAGCCTTGGTTTCATCGAATGGAATCATGAAATGATCACCGCCATGGTCGTTATGTCCGGCTTCGCTTGGCCACAACAGACTGGTGATGGTGTGCACACCTGCAGTATCCGACATGACGAAGTGAACGCTGCTGCCCGGAGGGATGATTTCCAGTGATTTCGTATGCGTGACCGGGCTCAGTGCGTCTCCGCGGGCACTTCTGAACCAGCCGGCAGGTTCATCACTTACGATAAATGTGACCAGTCCGGGCTGATCGCTATCATTGAGAAAAATGGCTCCGCTGGGAGATGCACCAACGATACTGTCTGCAGACTGTCCTGAGTCACGGGCAACCACATGAATGCGGCTGTTCATCCCGGATTGCATGTGCGATATCAGATGGCAGTGAAGTTGCCAGACACCCGGGCCGACACCGGTTCCAGCCTTGATGGTGAAGACATGGCTGTTGTTCAGGTCATCCAGGATATGGGTATCGATGATATGGGGGGTCTTCTGACTACTGCCGGGTTCGATCCAGCGGTGTGCATGCAGATGGAAAGTATGTCCCGGGCCTACTGCCAGTACGTGGAATCGGAGGAGATCATCCTGATAGGCACCCAGATCAGGATTGGCCCACAGAGGCTGCTGATTGCCATTACGACTGATCTCGGCTCCCCAGAAAGTGGAGCCGACCATGAACAGCACGAATTCCTTGCTCAGTTGAGAGCGTTTGGTGGAAACGATAGTGCCATCACCATCCACATAGCTCTGAACATGACCGTTCGATTCATCGACCACGATCGCACCGAATAAGCCCAGCATCGGCGCTTTCTCATCATGGTAAGCAAAAGTACCGGCTTTTCTGGCATTCAGCCGGTAGCTTTTTGTTTGCCCCGGAGCAGCCAGAGCGCTATTGCCCGTTGAAAGACCGGGGGCAGTGAAACTGACCGGGGACTGAGTATTGTTGGTGAGTTGAACATTGATTTTATCCCCTGTTTTGATGAACAGCGTAGGGCCGGGAATAGTGGCCTCGGTTGCATAGCCTGGTACGGTACCGTTACTGCTGGTATGGCTGAGCAATTTATAGGCGGGCTGGCCGTTTGGCAAGGTTTCAGCCGATAGTACGACGTTGTGGGTTGCTGCCATCGACCAGGCGGGAAACAGGCAGGCAGCAACGAATGCAACCAGCGTTGCTGCAAATTGTATAAAAGTGTTGGATCTCATTTTTTTTCCTTGATTTGAGAAACAGATCAATATGTGCGCGATCAACGGGTGATGATGAAGTCACCCCGCATCCCCAGTAATCTGCTGGCGAAGGCAGTATCCTGGTAGCGAGAGGAATGGGTCGCTTTGACTGTAAAGACGTGCTTTTCGAGTGGCCCGAGGACTTTCCGGTTGATCGTGTTGCGTGTGCCTGGATCGATCCACTGATACTTCGGTAGTTCGAACTGATGAAAGTTGGTACCGAGTGCAATCAGATGGAATCTGACATTGGTATTGCGCTGTGCAGTAAGTGGAGGGTTCGTACCCAGAGCAGTCTGTTTGCCGGTGGCGTTATCGATTTCCATGGCCCAGAAGGCATCGTCACCCAGGTAGAACACGTAATCCTTGGCAACATTCGGTGAAACATGAGCCCGATTGCTGCTGGTTTTGGCCTGTCTGGCTTCCGCAGCTGAACGAACGATAAGAGCACCGAACAAACCTTTGTCCTCTGCTCCGTTGTGGTTCTCCATGTTGTGGTCATGGTAGGGCCAGGTTCCGGCTGTACCGGGTGCGGCATTCCAGCGATAAACGTAGGAGAGGTGAGGAACAGCACTCTCATCCTTGTACAGATTGATGTATTTCAGCGTGCCGTCACTTTCCCGATCGTAATGCACACCATGGACATGCAGGCTGACATGCTCCTGGAAGGGGGTATGCGGATCGAACTGATGCAGGAGTTCGATGTCGGCTATATCTCCTTCGTCCAGAATGATGGTCGGCCCCGGAATTGTGGCGGTACTGGTGACATAACGGTTTGTGATATCAATCTGTGTTCCATCCGGTTGTCTGACTATGTGTCCGGCCATGCGGTATCCATAGAGGTTACCGGGCAGTCTTTCAGCATATATGACGATGTTGTGTAAATTTCCTGCTGCCGCTGTGGTTCCGGAAAACAGTAGCAGCAATGCGAGGGTGGCCATCGACCAGGCTATTCCAGTCGATAATGTTTTGCACGACCTTTTCAGATGGTGCAATGGATGAGAATCATGTGTGGGGAATCCACAACCGAACTCGAGCTCCATTTTACTTTCTCCTCTGTTGAATGTTATGAATCAGGCGTTTAATTCGCTCTTGAATGTAAATTTCATATTTCATTTCCTGTAACAGATCCGGATAGCCGTTTCATTCCCGGAAATATGACAAGAGGTAGGATTGTGGCAAACCAGGCGTTACATATCGGTTACAGATTGGAAAATAGTCAAAGGACAAGAAGGCGGGAGGGATATTTTTCTGGTACTTGCATGACCCGTCACGTGGACATATCGACTATCTATAGAAGATGTCTTTCCTGATTTTAGGCTACCTGACGGAGTATCTATCCGAAGTGCGGGTGGTATGAGATCGTCATACCCGGAATACCAGGACTACTCGGTACGTAAATCTGTTATCAGTGACTGGTAGAGAAGTTGGATTTCCTGACTGGGACTGGTGCCCAGATGAGAAAGAAACGTGTGACGGCAACGCTGGTAAGTAGTTAGTGCTTTGGCAGGTTGACCCAGCCGGGTGTAACAGATCAGACGCAACCTGTATCCAATGATAATTGGCGATTCTCCAGCCGAATTACTGACCACCCGGCGCGCATGGATATTTCAGTAGTTCTAAACATATCGTCTTTTTATATATTGTTGCTGGTGTTCGAGAATATAGTGAAACAGGGCTGATTCTGTTTTAGATTGTCATCTTTGCCGGTGTCAGGAGTATTGATATTCTGACGCAATGTTTATCGACAGGTTAAGCTGTTATCCATCTGTGCATCCAAGCACTCTTACTTGAGGTTTTCAGAATGAAGGCTGACATATTTACCACCAGAATCCTGATCCTGGATGACGATCCGTTCATACTGAAACTGCTGATGCGAATGCTGGCGAATATGGGGTTTTCATCCGTCATTTGTTGTGAAAACGGAGTAGATGCCTTGAAGTTGCTGGATGATGTCGCAACCCGGCCCGATCTGATTCTGCTGGATCTCAACATGCCCGGTATGGATGGTATCGAATTCGTTCGTCATCTGGTCGAACGAAAGTTTTCCGGCAGCCTGATTCTCGTCAGTGGCGAGGATGAGCGAATGCTCAGAACGACAGAGAAACTGGTGCAGGCACATCGGATCCCTATTCTGGGTTACCTGCAAAAGCCGGTACAACCCGAAAGTTTGCGTATGCTGCTGATGAAGCTGGATGTGCCGTCATCCATGCGGAGCGGGGAAAGAAATACCCGAAAGATCTACGATGCCGACACAATCAGAACCGCCATCGATTCCGGTCAATTGATCAATTATTACCAGCCCAAGGTTCGGGTCGATACCGGTGTGATTGCCGGTGTCGAGGCGCTGGTGCGCTGGCATCATCCCGTGGATGGAATGGTTTATCCCGATCAGTTTATCGGCGTGGCAGAGGAAAACGGTCTGATCGGCCGGCTGACTCACACCGTGCTCAGCCGGGCTTTCATCCAGGCGAAAGTATGGCAGCAAAGCGGATATGAGCTGAAAGTGGCCGTCAATGTATCGATGGATAATCTGACATCGCTCGATTTTCAGGATGCTGTGGTAAGGCTGGCTGCCGAGGCTGAAATTCTTCCCGGCAAAATCGTACTGGAAATCACTGAAAGCCAGCTGATGGGGGATGTGCGTGTCTCGCTGGAGATTTTAACCCGCTTGCGTCTGAAACGTTTTCATTTGTCTATCGATGATTTTGGTACCGGCCATTCCTCACTGACACAATTGCGGGATATTCCGTTTGATGAACTCAAGATCGATCAGGGGTTCGTACATCGGGCCTCGGGCGATGAAACACTGCGCGCGATATATGATGCCAGTCTGGCCCTGGCAAAGCAGTTGAATATGGAAGCCGTTGCCGAAGGGGTGGAAGATCGTGAAGACTGGGAATTACTGCGCCAGACCGGTTGTGATCTGGCACAGGGTAATTTCATCTCGCGACCGATGCCGGCCGAAGCGCTGGGTGAGTGGATGGAGAAATGGCATGTGCGAATCGAGGCTGAATCGCTGGTTTCTCCAAAAGCAGGCAAGGCGTTGTGATAAGCGTTTACCGCCGATCAGGGAGATCGATACCGTTCAAAGTCAGGATAAATCTGTCGAACAGGCACCTGCATTGACCGGCTGCTTGCGGTCCAGTACCACGAAGTGATATTCGATGCCGCTATCTGTTGCCTGATGCATTTCACGGGAGATCTCCCGCCAGTTGTCACGATCATACTCCGGAAAGAAAGTATCTCCTGCGAAATCCTGCTGAATCTCGGTCAGATATAAACGCTGGCAGAACGGCAACGTCTGCTGATAGATTTCAGCACCACCGATGATGAAGATCTGCCGATCGTCACCACAAAAATGCTCCAGCACTTCCTGTATCGAACCTGCCGTGAGGATACCGGGCTGATTAAAGTGACGTTGTCGGGTGAGCACGACATTGGTACGATCAGGCAGTGGCCTGCCAATCGAATCAAACGTCCGGCGCCCCATCACGACGATCTGGCCGGTGGTCAGTTGCTTGAAATGCTTGAGATCAGCCGGCAGATGCCAAGGCAGTGTATTATTCAGCCCGATTACCCGGTTGGCTGAAACAGCAGCCAGAATCGCCAGCCGGGGGGGTGAAAGCGACGGGATGGTCATACAGCCACCGGTGCCTTGATAGGCGGGTAAGGATCATAATCGTGCAAGGTAAAATCCTCGTATCCGAAATCAAAGATATTTCTGACTGTTGAATTCAGTTGCATGGCTGGGAGTGCTCTGGGTTCGCGTTCCAGTTGCAACCGCGCCTGTTCAAGGTGGTTCAGATACAGATGCGCATCACCAAAGGTATGGACGAATTCGCCGGGCTGCAGGTCGCAACATTGTGCGATCATCAGTGTCAGCAGTGAATAAGAGGCAATGTTGAAGGGAACGCCCAGAAAGATATCGGCACTGCGCTGGTAAAGCTGGCAGGAGAGTCTGCCATCCGCCACGTAAAACTGGAACAGTACGTGACAGGGGGCGAGCTTCATTTTGTCGAGATCACCTACATTCCATGCGGAGACGATCATCCGGCGTGAGTCCGGTGTTTCTTTGATTTGCTGGATCACTTGCGATATCTGGTCAATGACAGTGCCGTCGGAAGCTGCCCAGGATCGCCACTGATGGCCGTAGATCGGGCCCAGATCACCGTTTTCATCTGCCCATTCATCCCAGATGGAAACCCCGTTTCTTTTCAGGTAATCGATGTTGGTTTCGCCGCGCAGAAACCATAGCAGTTCATGAATGATCGATTTGACATGACATTTCTTGGTTGTCACCAGCGGAAAACCCGTTTGCAGATCAAAGCGCATCTGATAGCCAAAAACGGAGAGTGTGCCGGTGCCGGTGCGATCACTCTTTTTATGGCCGTATTGCAACACATGTCGCATCAGGTCGAGGTACTGATACATGAATAATCCTGAAAGGGTGAATCAAGCGGATATAATACAACGTTATTTTGACAATGATGCCGGTGGGCTTTTTGGGAGTGCCACCCGGCCGGAAACCAATGCTCGCCACACTTATACAAAACGATAACACTTTCGACGAATCAACCCGGACTTCTCACTTACTGATTATCTTTCCCAAGACAGACAAAATCCCCGGGAAATATCAATTGCCTGCCGAGCAGGTATTGAATGATTTGCTGCAACGGCAGGGTATACCGGTAAACCGGCTGGCTGAAACGCCTTTGTCGGCCAGTTTGCAGCATGGAGGGTTGTATGCCTGGGTGATGGTGGATCCCGGTAGATCGCTGTTCGAGCAGCAGACCAGTCTGCGCAAGGCCATGCAATTGCTGCTGAATGAACATCCGGCCGAAATCCATCTCGCTGTTTATGGGGATGATGCTCAAAGGCGTCATCTGGCTGAGCTTGCAGTGTATGTTGCCTGGGTCAATGGAGCAATTCTGCCGGTACGCAAGCAGCGTAAGCCGGACGATAAGCCTTTGGAGCGAATTTGCCTGCACGGGATAGTGGATTCCACCGGGTTTGCCATGCAATGTGCGCAGGCAGAGGGAAATTTTCTTGCCAGAGGATTGACCATTCTGCCACCTAATGAACTGACACCCAGAACTTACCGCGAGCAGATCAGAAAGCTGGCCGCCAGTGAGAACTGGCAATATGAGGAATATGAGCTGTCCCGATTGCGCGAACTGGGAGCAGGTGCATTCAGTGCCGTTGCCCAGGGCAGCCTCACGGACGATGCAGCGATCGTCCATTTGCGCAGAACCGCAGGGCACGGGGAAACCGGTAAAACGATTGCGCTGGTGGGGAAGGGGATCTGCTTCGATACCGGCGGTCATAATCTGAAACCGGCACGCTATATGTATGGCATGCATGAGGATATGAATGGTTCCGCAGTGGCGCTCGGTGTGCTGCTGGCAGCCACGCGAGCCGATCTGCCGATCAATATCGACTGCTGGCTTGCCATCGCACAGAATCACATCAGTCCCGCGGCATTCAAGCAAAACGATGTGATCACCGCTCTGAATGGTATGACCATAGAAATCGTTCATACCGACGCCGAAGGCCGTCTGGTGCTGGCTGATACGCTGACGCTTGCCGCCAGGGAAAAACCGGATCTGATCATCGATTACGCCACGCTGACGGGCAGTCTGATTACCGCGCTGGGATCACGTTACAGCGGAGTCTTCACCAATCGGGATTATCTGGCGCAGAATGCGGTGGCTGTTGGCCGGTCAAGTGGTGAGCGGGTGTGCGTATTACCGGTGGACAGTGATTACGAGGCTGATCTCGACAGTAAAATCGCTGATATCAAACAGTGCACTATAGAAAGCGAAGCTGACCATATTCTTGCCGCCTGTTTTCTGCGGCATTTTGTGAATGATATTCCCTGGCTGCACATGGATCTTTCTGCTTGCCGTCATCAGGATGGACTGGGTGCGGTGGGTACGGAAGTTACCGGTTTTGGTGTGACCTGGTCAATGCATTTTCTGCAGGAGATACTAAAGATCCTGCAGAAAAGAATGAGCAAATCCCGCACCGATTGAAAGTAGTAAATATATAGCCGAATTCATCAACCCGTTTGAGACATCACTTTATGAATGACGAAGTAAAACAACGATTGCAGAGTACTGAAACCTGGATTCGTGTACTTTTTATGTTGCTGTTCATGTTTATCCAGGGGAGTGTGAAATTTCTGATCGTGCTGCTGGCCCTGTTTCAGCTCGGATCGACTGTCCTGACCGGGCAGGCCAATACCCGACTGCTCAAACTGGGCCGCCAGCTGGCAATGTATGATTACCAGATCAGTCTGTTCCTGACATTCAACAGCGAACAACGCCCGTTTCCATTTTCTTCCTGGCCTTCTGATACAGATAACCGTACCTCGGACAATGCAGATAATCGTACTCCGAACGAGAATCCGGAAAAGACCAGCTGGTTTCAGTAATCGTTCTGCTGTATTTCTGAGCAGATGATCTCTGCTCAGTGAAGGGATGCACAGCTCGATGAACTGGCAGGCATCCGCGCAAATAATAGTGATTACCTCTCTGGATTAATGACTTTGCATATTAGAAATTCAGAAACAGGTTAACTGCAAAATTGTGCATCATTTGATCAGGACGAGGATTATGGCGCCTGTCAATGAATTGGTTCATATAACCCAGTTCAACGGTCGCATTCTGATGAACTTTGTAACCCAGACCCACAAAAGCGCGATTCTGATCGAAGCCGCGAGAAATAAAGCCCGGGTTACTAACCGTGTTCAACCCGATGAACAATTCGTTCTGAATGATAAAAGTAAGATTGGGATCGATCATGGCGACTGGAATCGCCAGTTTTACCAGCTGACGGAAACGGTAAGCCACATCGTCACTACCAGAAACAGGTGCATTGTGATCAAAGAAGCGCTGCTCAAAGCGACTGCGCAATGACAATTTACCGAAAGAAAATTCATCCGCCCAGGTTACCTGCTGCCAGATTCTATGCTCATCGAACGGGAGCCCTGACTTTGGTACCAGCGGTTCATCCGAGGGAATCCAGGCATAGCCCGCCCAGATGATGATTTTATCAGTGATCGCATAGCCCAAACCCGGGCGGATGATAGCCTGCGTAAACTGTGAGGAATCATTACCGAATCGTCCCTGTCCTTCCATCCACCATCTGAATTTCTTCAAATCGGGGTTGCCCGGATTGACGAAGCCAAAATTACCAAGTGCAGTAATATTTCCCCAAACCTGAAAATCCTCTACGGTTCTGCCAGCCGTGGCGGGTTGATTAAATATCAAACTCAATGTAACGAGCGCAACAAAAATACCGACTCTTTTAAACACGCAATTTCCCCTTCTTCTTTTATATATAAGAATTTCTAGTGTTATTTACAGTATTCAGAAAAATACTGCAGATGAACGTACATAGATGCACATGCCTGACTTTACCGGATCATCAGGAAATTTTGCATCTTTATTAAATTTGACTCTGGAAAATAACACAGCTGGCGGAACGCTTCTGTGTCAGCCGGACAACCATCCATGAAGTTCTGAACGCGCCGAACTGTAAGAGTTTACGCTATACGACGGCACCAATCAGTCATTTGAAACGCTGGAATATGGACTCATGCCAATCTCGCATCAGTAGTCGTTCTATTGTATTTCTGAGCAGATGGTATCTCTGCTCAGTGAAGGGATGCACAGCTCGATGAACCGGTAGGCGTATCCGCGCAGATAGTGGTTACGTCGTATGGATATGCAGGTGGTATTCTGCTCGAACAGATGAGAACCATCCAGTTTGATCAGTTTTGTATCCCGTTCCGGTGTAAATGCGACAGATGCAACGATACCAATTCCCATACCCAGAGTGACATAGGTTTTGATGACATCTGCATCGAGAGCGGACATGGCGATATTGGGTGTCAATTCCGCGCGAGAGAACGCCTGATCGATTCGGGAACGCCCGGTAAAACCCTTGTGATAGGTAATGATCGGAAATTGCGCAACAGCTTCGAGTGTGAGAGGGTGTATCGATTGCAGCGGATGTTCTGCCGGTACGATGATCGCATGATGCCAGGTATAGTACGGAAACGATACCAGTTCAGAAGTACTCTCCAGCGCTTCGGTTGCGATGCCAATATCCGCCTGGCCATTCAGCAGCATGGATACGATCTCGCCGGGACTGGATTCGTGAAGTACGAGATGTACTTTTGGGAATATTTCCTTGAATTGCCTAACAACATCCGGTAAGGCGTATTGTGCCTGGGTGTGGGTGGTAGCCACGGTCAGTTCACCCTGGTCATGCTGACTGAACTGTTCTGCCAGTCGTTTGATATTTCTGGTATCCAGCAGAATGCGGTCAACGATTTTGACCAGTTCCTTGCCCGGTGCGGTCAGTCCGGTCAGGCGTTTGCCCTTTCGGATGAACAGATCGATGTTCAGTTCATCTTCCAGATCTTTGATATGCTTGCTGACCCCGGATTGCGAGGTAAACAGGGCATTGGCCACTTCCGTCAAATTGTAATTCTGCCGAATTGTTTCACTGATGATGCGGAGTTGCTGAAAATTCACGTGTTTATACCTGTTGTCGATACGTGTGTGGTGGCGTGGAGGAATGGATGTGGTACAGAAATTATGCAGGCCTGTTATCTGTACCGCATGGTGTTCAGAATGCGTTTTTCTTTCCCCGGATACGGTCTATGGCAGCGGCCAGCCTGTCGATATCCGTATACGTGTTATAAAAAGCCAGCGAGGGGCGGACGGTACTTTCCACGCCGAAGCGGCGCAGAATAGGCTGGGCACAATGATGACCGGCACGTACCGCAATACCTTCACGATTGAGAGCAGTACCGACTTCTTCCGTAGAGAAATCCTTCAGGGTAAAAGACAGTACACCTGCTTTATCTGGTGCGGTACCAATGAGTCGCAGTCCTGCTATCGATTTTAGGCACCCGGTAGCATAGGTCATCAATTCGTGCTCGTAGCGGCTGATATTTTCAAGACCGATACGTTCCACATAGTCGATTGCGGCGCCCAGTCCTACTGCATCGGCAATATTACCGGTCCCCGCCTCGAACCGGGCAGGGGCACCGTGATAAGCTGTCTTTTCGAAAGTGACATCTTGAATCATATTGCCGCCACCCTGCCATGGCTGTGTGTCGTTGAGCAGTTCTGTCTTGCCATATAGAACACCAATACCGGTCGGGCCGAATACCTTATGCCCGGAAAAAACGAACCAGTCACAATCGAGTTGCTGGACGTCGACCCGCATGTGTGAAACCGATTGTGCTCCATCGACCAGTACACGTGCACCGACGCGGTGTGCCATTTCCACCATTTGTCTGGCAGGTGTGATGGTCCCGAGTGCATTTGAAACCTGTGAGAATGCAACGAGTCTGGTGTGTGAGTTGAGCAGCTTTTGATATTCTTCCAGCAAAACCTGTCCATCCTCATCGACCGGTACCACGCGCAATCGGGCGCCCGTTTCATTACACAGCATCTGCCATGGAACGATATTGGCATGATGTTCCAGCCAGGTAATGATGATCTCGTCTCCGGCGCTGATATGCTGCCGCCCCCAGCTTTGGGCAACGAGGTTGATCGCTTCCGTCGTTCCCCGCAGAAAGATGATTTCATCGGTGGATGCGGCGTTGAGAAACTGGCGAACCTTATTCCTCGATTCCTCATACGCATCTGTCGCACGGGCTGCCAGTTCATGTGCTGCCCGGTGAATATTGGAATTTTCGTGCGTGTAGAAATAGGTCAGCCGATCGATGACGGCCTGAGGTTTCTGTGTCGTTGCCGCATTGTCCAGCCAGACCAGGGAATGCCCATTGACGTGTTCCTGTAAAATGGGGAAATCACGCCGGATCGCATGGATATCGAAGGGGGGATGGGCAGCAGGAATTTGTGCTGCCCGGTCATGGCGCTCGGGTGCTATCCCTTCATCGAGGAAATAAAATGATGATTCCCACGGTGGATGACCGGAATGATCTGAATCAGACAGGCTGATATGAGCCGGCGCACGATACTGATTCGGTGTGAACAGGGCTTTCAGTTCCGCTTCGCAAGGCAGTGGAATGGTCGAAGGGTAGCTCGACCCGGTGGCCGGGCGTGAATGACTGACTTCAGCACCGGGAACCGTCAAAGCAGGCGGTTCGGTCGATCGGGAAAGCGGAGGAGTGTTGAATAACGCATTGCCCATTTGCGTCAGTGACTCAATATCGGGTACATAAGCGGATGCCTCACCCGATACTTTATCTATCCACTGGTTGAACTCATTTGTATTCATGGTATTTACCCACTTCGACATTTTCCAGAACACCGAGTGCATCTTCAGTCAACACGGCCAGTGAGCAATACAGTGAAACCAGATAAGAAGCGATGGCCTTATGGTTGATCCCCATGAAACGTAAAGATAATCCCATGCCCTGTTCGCCTTGCAGTCCCGGCTGATAGAGTCCTACCACCCCTTGCCGGCTTTCACCCGTGCGTAGCAGCAGGATACTTGTTTTCCCTCCGGTAATGCCTATCTTGTCGCATGGAATGAGGGGTAGCCCGCGCCAGGTAAGGAATTGTGAGCCGAACATCGATACGGTGGGAGGAGGTACGCCACGCCGTGTGCACTCCCGACCAAATGCCGCAATGGCTTTGGGATGTGCCAGAAAGAAGGCCGGTTCCTTCCAGACGAGTGAGATCAGATCATCCAGATCATCCGGGGTGGGTGCGCCTGTACGCGCTTTGATCTTCATGTTTCTGGCAACATTGTTGAGCAAACCGTATTCCTTGTTGTTCACCAGTTCTTTTTCCTGGCGTTCCTTGATGGTTTCAATGATCAGCCGGAGTTGCTCGCGGGTCTGATCGTGCGGGCTGCTGTAAAGATCGGCGACGCGAGTGTGGACATCCAGCACGGTATTGACTGCACTGAGTACATACTCACGCCCCCATTCCTCATAATCTACGTAAGTGGCAGGTAATTCGCGCTCATCCTTGTTGGAGCAGTCGACTTCAACCTCGTCAGGATCTTTGACTTTATTGACGCGGTAGATACCCGCCTCGACCGGAACCCACTGCAGCAGATGAGTTAGCCACCGTGGCGTGATCGTGCCCATCATGGGAATGGTTTTAGTCGCGTTGGCAAGTGTACGGGCCGCAACATCACCTAATGCGGTCTGTGCCTGATGAATATCAGTCATTTAAATTCTCCTGAAGATTGTTGGGAAGAAACAGCGTTTTGTGTCACCGAACTATTCTGAATAATCCGGCGTTATTCGCATATACGAAATAAAGATATGCAATTGAAATTAACCGGGTACTTTTTCATGGCGCATCTGCGCCTGGGTGATATGACTCCCGGGGGGGATGTCGTGTGTCAGCCAGACATTTCCGCCTATCGTGGAGCCATGTCCGATAGTGATACGCCCGAGGATGGTCGCTCCCGCGTAGATCACGACATCGTCTTCGACGACAGGATGACGCTGATTTCCCTTGATCAAGGCACCTTGTTCATCTACCGGGAAATGTTTGGCGCCTAGAGTGACTGCCTGATACAGGCGTACTTTACGACCGATGATGGCCGTTTCCCCGATGACGACTCCGGTTCCGTGATCTATGAAGAAACTGTCACCAATCCGGGCTCCGGGATGTATTTCTATGCCGGTCAGAGAATGCGCGATTTCTGAAATCATGCGTGCAATCAGAGGGACTCCCAGCTTGTGCAGTTCATGTGCCAGCCGGTAATGGATGATGGCGGTGATCCCTGGGTAGCAGACCAGTACCTCGTCGATATTGTGTGCAGCCGGATCGCCTTCATAGGCTGCACGAATGTCACTGTCCAGAATATGGCGTATGGCAGGCAACTGCCCGGCAAATACATGCGTGATTTCCACCGCCCGCTCTCGAACCGTATGGCTGACGGCCTCGAGCCCGGAAGCAAAATGGAGCTCCCGGATTACCTCTGCCGACAGATCGCGCAGGGCGGTATCCAGTGTGTACCCTACGAAGTAATCGATACTTTCTCCGGTCAGGTCGGGTTGACCCAGGCGGTTGGGAAACAATGCGGCACTCAATTTGTCGATGATGTCCGCCAGCGTTTTGCGTGAGGGAAGTTTGGGCGGATTGTTGAGTCTCTGCCGATGCTCCAGTGAAGTCTCGCGTAAATTACGCAACTCAATGACAACGTTGCTGATTGTCGTGCGCAGATAGGATAATTCCGGCAAAACCGTTTTTTCAGAGGCTGTCATCAATGTATCGATCCGTTTTGGGCATGGTTTGGAAACAGATCGAGCTTGCGCGGCTTGATGAAAACCTGATCTCCTCTTGCCAGTTGCAACTCACGAAAACGCTCCTTGCTGATCTCGGCATAAATACTGTTTGTACTTTGATTGTCTTTGCCTGCCAGCTCCAGCCGTACGACCGGTCCGATAGCGAGAATATGGACGATATGAGCAGCCAGAGCCGGTTCACCGTTTAATGTCCGGTCCACTTCGATGTCATGCGGCCGCACATAGGCGATGGCACTGAGATCTTCTGCTTCTGAGTACTCCGGGGCATCGACTTCGAGATCGCCAATCCATGCATGGCCCTGATGCACACGCCCGTGGAACAGATTGACGTGTCCAAGAAATTCATATACGAACGGGTTGGCCGGTTTCTCATAGACTTCATCGGGAGTGCCGATTTGTTCGATACGGCCCCGGTTCATGACGACGATCCGATCTGCCACTTCCAGTGCTTCTTCCTGATCATGTGTCACGAAGACACTGGTAATGTGCATGTCATCGTGCAGTTTGCGCAGCCAGGCACGCAGCTCCTTGCGCACTTTGGCATCGAGCGCACCGAATGGCTCATCCAGTAACAGAACACTGGGTTCGACTGCCAGTGCCCGTGCCAATGCGATGCGCTGGCGTTGCCCCCCGGAAAGCTGGTGCGGATAACGATCTGCCAGCCAGTCGAGTTGCACCAGTTGCAGCAGTTCAGTCACGCGGTGATTGATTTCCGGAGCGTTGGGGCGCTGTTTTCTAGGGCGTACACGCAAGCCGAATGCTACGTTCTCGAAAATGGTCATATTGCGAAAAAGTGCGTAATGCTGGAAGACAAATCCGACATGCCGATCACGAATGTGTTTGTCGGTTGAATCTTCCTCGTTGAACAGCACTTGACCGGAATCAGCTGTTTCAAGGCCGGCAATGACCCGCAGCAGAGTGGTTTTACCGGAGCCGGAAGGACCCAGCAGCGCGAGCAGCTCTCCCGGGTTGACTTTCAGATTGATGTCGTTCAGTGCGGTGAAAGAGCCGAATTGCTTGGAGAGATCGTGTATTTCGATAGTCATGAATGATTTCCTCTGGAGGTTTGTTGTGCCACTTTTGCTTCAACCAGCGTTTTCAGTACCAGCGTAATCAGTGCAAGTAATGCCAGCAAGGAAGCCACTGCAAAAGCAGCAACAAAGTTGTATTCGTTGTAGAGAATTTCGACGTGCAGGGAAAGAGTGTTGGTCAGGCCGCGAATATGTCCGGAAACGACCGAGACGGCGCCAAACTCGCCCATTGCTCGGGCATTGCAGAGAATGGTGCCATACAGCAATCCCCATTTGATGTTGGGAAGCGTGACGTACCACAGTGTCTGCCAGCCACTTGCGCCCAGAATGATGGCGGCTTCTTCCTCCTCGCTTCCCTGTGCCTGCATCAGTGGAATCAGCTCACGTGCAATGAACGGCACAGTCACGAAAATCGTTGCCAGAACGATGCCGGGCACGGCAAAAATGATGGAAAGATCATGCTCCCGCAGCCATGGACCGATCCAGCCCTGCAGGCCGAATATCAGTACGTAAATCAATCCGGCGACGACGGGAGAGACGGAGAATGGCAGATCGATCAGGGAGGTGAGGATACTTTTGCCGCGGAACTCAAATTTGGCAATTGCCCAGGCGGCTGCGATACCGAATATCAGGTTGAGCGGTACGGCGATGGCGGCTGCAATCAGGGTCAGGCGGATGGCGGCGAGGGCATCGGGTTCAGTGATGGCTGCAAGATAAACTTCCCATCCTTTTCTCAGTGCCTCAAAGAAAACTGCTACCAGGGGCAGTAAAAGAAAAAGCGACAGGAAGGAGAGGGCCAGCAGGATGAGTGTCCAGCGCGCCCACGGTGATTCCTGCGTAACCACCTTGTGCGGTGCCGGAGAGGTTTGGAGTAACGGGACGGCAGTCATGATTTTCCTTTATGCCTTTATGCTGCGATGACGAACCCACCACTGCAGCAGGTTGATGATCAGCAGAAGAATGAATGAAATCACCAGCATCACGACGGCAATGGCCGTTGCACCAGCGTAATCATATTGTTCGAGTTTGGTGATGATGAGTAATGGCGTGATCTCCGAGACCATCGGGATATTGCCGGCAATAAAAATAACGGAGCCGTATTCTCCGATGGCGCGGGCAAAAGCCAGTGCAAAACCGGTGGTCAGTGCAGGTAGAACTGCCGGGAAAATAACGTACCGGAAAGTCTGCCAGCGTGTTGCGCCCAGCATGGCAGCAGCTTCTTCCAGTTCTTTCTCGATATCTTCCAGTACAGGTTGAACGGTGCGAACGACGAACGGCAACCCGATGAATGTCAGTGCCACGAAAACACCGACCGGGGTGAAGGCGACCTTGATTCCCAATGGTTCCAGATACTGACCGAGCCAGCCGTTACCCGCATAGATTGCGGTGAGCGTGATACCGGCAACGGAGGTGGGTAGTGCGAAAGGCAGATCGATCAGGGCATCGACCAGGCGCTTACCCGGAAACGGGTAACGTACTAGTACCCAGGCTACCAGCAATCCGAAAAATGTATTAACCACTGCGGCTGCAAACGAGGCTCCAAATGTCAGCCGATAGGACGCGACGACTCGGGGTGCAGTCACCGTACTCCAAAATTCCGGCCAGGTCAGTTTCGCGCTGTGGATGAATGCTGCCGACAGAGGAATCAGTACGACCAGACTCAGGTAAAGCAGGGTAAATCCCAGTGCCAGATTGAAGCCTGGTAGTACACTGTATTGTTTGAAAGTGCTCAAAATTCAGACTCCTGTTATTCGATTGTAAAAATCCTTTTGGGTGATTGCCGGGATCATGTTGTGAGTCATACTGTTTTTCCTAGAAAGTTACCCTGCAGGTAATGTGCGCCCGCTTGCTTTGCCGCTGTCAGCTGCTCTTGCGTTTCGATTTTTCTGACATGCAGGCGGAAGCCGGCATCACGGGTGCTGTTGTCTTCCGGATAGTCATTCAGCTGATAGTGTAATAATTCGTGTGCTTGCACGATCAGGATGTCCGGATGGAGATCATCTGTTCCCAGTAACCAGTGTCCGTTGGTACTGCTGAAATTAAGGGCTATTTGATAACCGTATGAGCGGTAGTTAATGATCAGTTTCTGCAGCAGTTTCCAGTCGTGATTCAGGGCTGGCGGTATTTCAATCACGATCCGTGAAGTACTGATTCCGGTTAAATCCAGAAAATCTTTGAATGTTCGTCCGTGTTCATTCTGGATGCTGCTCAGCAGGCGTGGATGTACACTCAGGAAAAGCTGACCAGTGTTGGTGTCAAAGTTCTTCTTAAAATAATTCAGGGCGTGAATTGCTCTGCACAGGCGGTCGAGGTCGATCAATTGTTCATCTTTGGAAGCAAGTGCAAATACCTGCCAGGGCCAGAGCGAGACTTCACCATTTGATTCAGAGCGAATGTAGGCTGCGTGCCCAATTATGTTATTTTCATGAATATCGAGGATTACCTGAAAGGCACTGGTCAGTTTGCAATGGTAGAAATTTCCACTGATCCGGCCATTTTCATCCTGTTCCAGCGAGTAGTCGGTAGCAGCTTTGATCAATTCGAACTCATCCATTACGGTAAAAGGCTTGGCAGTGGTTCTATTCATGAAAGCGCTCCTTTCAAGATGGTTTGTCGCTGTTTTTATATGCAAGGCTGTTTTCGGGTACATGATTCGATGTCTCGTAAATAGAACGGGTTATATGCTTCTGTAAGGTTGATTTTCCTGCAGTGATTCATTATCGAATCTGTATCCATTCCGCTCGTCTGGTATCTGCCAGGAAAAGGGAGTCAGCATGTTGTCGGCTTTACGCGAATATCTGGCCAGGAAATTTCCCTGTAGCAGATCTGCACCTGCGTGTATTGCATCTGTCAGTTGATATGAAGTTTCTATGTTGCCTACCAGAACATCTGCTCCTTGATTATGAGCAGTGACTATCAACGGATCCAGTACGCTACGCCGTAACAGATCACGTGCATCAATACGTATGACATTAGGATATAGCTTGCCAAGTTCGGATATCCGGTCATTATTGGTACCGCTGTAATTGACTGAGATCAGATACCCGTGTGCACGATAGTTCATGATCACGCGTTTCAGCAGCCGCCAGTCACGATTGGCTTCAACTGGGATCTCGATAACGATTCTGGAGGTACGTATTCCGATAATGTCGAGTATTTGCTCAAATGCGCTGCCATGATCATCCTTGACACTTTCCAGCAAACGGGGCTGTACGCTGACGAACAGCTTCATCTGTTTGTTAGTAATATTGTCAAGAAAATTGAGGGCATGAATCGTTCGGCAGAGGCGATCCAGCTTGATGAGCTGTTCATCGTCGGGGGCGAGTGCGAATATATGCCAGGGAGAAAGTTGTATTTCTCCATTTCCATTTAAATCAGCGCGGATACGAGCTTCTTGTCCAATGATATTGTTCCGGGCAGCTTCAAAAACAGGTTGATAAGCGCTTGATAACTTGCAATGGTAAAAAAGGCCAGTAATCTCGCCATTATCAGAGTGTTGTAAGGAAAAACCGGTGCTTGTGATAATGCGTTCTATCGTACGAATCATATAATCACCGTGTACCAGTGTTTTTAACGTTGATGGCAGCATTTGTAACTCCAGCAAAGAAGCTATCTGAATTGAAGCAAGAGAAGCGGGTAAATCGTTCATCCATTTCAACGGGATCTGCGCACTTCTTGCTTCACTGGACTTGTTCATTACTTATACAAAGTTGCAACAACTTTCTTCAGCTTTTTTCTCATCGAAGATCGTGTCGATTTCGTGCATGGCATGACGGCAGAAAATCATCGGGATCCCGATACGGCTGGCCTGATCTTTCACTGAATTGGCAAGGTTGTGGCTGACGTAATCGTAGATAATCACGACCAGCTTTGTTCTGCCGGGCAGTGCTCGCTTGTTGAACCCTTTTTTACGACCGTTCCAGTGTTCTATACGGGAATAGCCGTGTGCCGTGATTCTCTGTTTGAGAGATGCAATGTAATCTCCACCCACTATCAGTACTGTCATTTCTGATTCTTTTCGAGTTTGAGGTTATGAGCAATCAATGTGCCGGATACAGAATCGATCATTGATTTACATAGATTTTGTCGAACAGGCCGCCGTCCTTGAAGTGGATGCTCTGGGCTTGCGGCCAGCCGCCAAATACTTCATTGATCGTAAACAGATTGATTGCCGGGAACTGATGAGCATATTTTTTGGCGATTTCCGGATCGCTCGGTCGATAGAAGTTGCGTGCCGCAATTTCCTGCCCTTTTTTGTCGTACAGGTACTCGAGGTAGGCCTGGGCAATATTACGTACGCCATGTTTGTCGACATTCTTGTCGACGACAGCGACAGGGGGTTCGGCAAGAATGCTGATCGAGGGAATGATTATTTCGAATTTCTCCGGGCCATATTCCTTGAGCGCCAGAAAAGCTTCGTTTTCCCAGGAAATCAGAACATCCCCTATGCCGCGCTGGATGAAATTGATGGTTGATCCACGTGCCCCTGAATCAAGTATTGAGACATTCTTATAAAGTCGGGTGAGGAACTCTTGTGCTTTTGCTTCATCGCCATCGTATTTTTTCAGTGCAAAACCCCACGCCGCCAGATAATTCCAGCGTGCACCACCCGATGTTTTCGGATTGGGCGTTATGACGGCGACACCCGGTTTGATCAGATCATCCCAGTCCCTGATTCCTTTGGGATTGTCTTTGCGTACCAGCAGGACGATCGTTGAGAGATAGGGCGAACTGTTGTTGGGTAAGCGTTTCTGCCATTCTGCCGGGATCAGCCCCGATTGCTCGCTGATCGCGTCAATGTCATGAGCAAGGGCAAGTGTCACTATATCTGCAGGCACACCGTCAATGACCGCACGTGCCTGTTTGCCGGAGCCGCCATGTGACTGTTTGACAGTAATTTTCTCCCCGGTTTTTTCCTGCCAGTAGCGGATGAACTCGCGGTTATATTCCTCATACAACTCGCGTGTCGGATCGTAGGAAACATTGAGAAGAGTCCGGTCAGCAAATGCCTGACTGGCACCTGCCAGAGCAAACGTCAGTAATCCGACTGACAACCATATATTGAATTTCATTTGATTCCCTTTTATAGATAAGTTGATGTTATTTGAATGCGCTGATAGCGACTTCAACATAGAAAAAATCCGTCCCGGCAGTGGTTTCTCCCAGTTCCGCCAACTGCTGGTTTTTTATGAATCCGCCGTTGAACCAGTGTGAATAGCCTAGTGTGGTACTGATATGAGGTGTCAGCTTGTAACGGGCGCGAATATCGGCTGAATGCCCGATAAAGCTGCCACTGTTCCCGCTGCGATCACGGTTATTTCCACTGCCGTTGAGAAGGTTGTTGAAACGGTCAGTCTTACTGGCGAGCCAGAAGCCGTTATAGCCTCCGTCGATTTGTAAGTCGGGATGTGGCTGGAACTCTACCTTGATTTTCGGTGCCTGGATGTTTTCCATAATGATGTAGTCATCAGCTGACCAGGGGCGTGCAAAACCGAAGAATCTTTCAAAACGGTTGTTTGTGCGATCGTTAGGATCACGATCACCACTTACATAACCGTAAAAGGCACTGACGCGGGGCTTCCAGGCAGCCTGCTGGAAGGTATAGCCGAATTCGAGCAGATAGGCATGTGCTGATTTTTTCTGTCCACCGTCACGGCCAAATTGATAAATGGCACCGAGATCGAAATCGACTTCAGTGTTGGGCACAACACCATAGGCTCGTATGGCAGGAGAGTGGATTTCACGTTTGACTCGTGTTCCACCATCGTCATCCTGTATTAACCCCATATAGTAGGGTTGAATGGTGATTATTTTTGACCATTGACGAAAATGTCCGATTGCGCCATAAAACCACTGGCCTTTGTCGCGCCGGTCAAATTTGTCTATCAGTCTTATGACCGGTTGCACTCCCCATGCATCGAACTCCCAGTCATTCGATTCCTGGCCGAGTGTAACGCGGAAGCCTTCAAAATTATTGGTAGTGTTGCGCCATTGATTACTACCCAGTAAGCGCCGATCCAGCGTTTCCCATGCCATGCGACCACCCCGGATTCTGACAGGACGATAATTACCCAGGTCATCTCGCCCCAGCGCATCTTTGAAATAGAGTTCGCCATAGGTCTGGATCAGTTCGAATTCATTCCAGTCGCGGTTATCTTTAGGGAATTTACCGTTATAGCGGCGTGCATCTTCAAATTCGACGACGAAGCGCAGAGGATCCAGGATTTCTTTGATACCCAGATAAGCCCGTGTTCGCAGGAGAACAGGGTCATCCGTGGTGATACGTGAGCGCCGGATATCATTGTGGCGATGTTCATAACGTACGCGGTAATCCAACCCGACATCCAGCCAGTAAAGATTTTTGAAAGCGTCGATCCCCGTTTTGGACAGCGTGCGAACATAACGGGGCGGATCGGATTCCGGGTGGGTGCTGTAACTGCGCGCGCGCTGGTAGAAACTGGAGGGTGCATTACCAGCGATGAATGTTGGTTTGGTCGATTCAGTTTGCTGGTTGGCCGCAGTTTGTATAATTACTTCCTTGGATGCTGCAGAACCGGAATCGACTGCTGTTGTCTGGCCATTCTGGTTGTCTGGAAGCGTTTCTTTTGCATGAACCATGTTTGTCAGCGATGGGAGAGTAATCAGATAAAGCCATATCCATGTACGGTGTTTCATTTATGCCTCTGTTTTATAGTTGTAGGTTTATTGGTTTATGGCTCTCGACGTCGTTCGAGCGAAGCAAAGATAACAATAATCTCTTATTTATAAAAATAATAAATAATGATTTCTTTATCTGAATTTAATATATGAGAGATTGTTTTGATTGAGCAGCAGCGTGAATATGCGGTTAAGAGGGATAATCAGGTACTGATGAAATTAGCACTCATGAACTAAGAGTGCTAGGATATGTCTATTCGCTTCAAATCACGCAAGTACATTCTGAAAATCAATGGAGAAAATCATGAATGAGATTATGGCTTTACCGGTGATGGCAGGCGGTGATCTGGACAGCTATATTCGTGCGACCAGCAGCTTTCCTGTCTTATCCCGGGAAGAGGAAGCTTCCCTGGCTAAACGTATGCGAGAAGAGGGTGACGTCAATGCAGCGCATCAGCTGGTGCTTTCCCATTTACGCGTGGTGGTTACCATTGCACGCGGTTATCTGGGATATGGGCTGCCGCATGCTGACTTGATACAGGAGGGTAATATCGGCCTGATGAAGGCTGTCAGACGGTTTGACCCTGAACGGGGTGTCCGGCTGATTTCCTTTGCGATTCACTGGATCAGGGCGGAAATTCATGAATTCATCATGCGTAACTGGCGGCTGGTCAAGATCGCCACGACCAAACAGCAGAGAAAGCTTTTTTTCAATCTGCGCAGCATGAAAAAAGGGCTGGATACGATGAGCCAGGCTGAAGTGGCTTCGATGGCGGAACAGTTGGGTGTCAAAGCTGAGGAAGTCGTCGAGATGGAAACACGTTTCAGCGGCCGGGATATTTCACTGGAACCGGTGACGGACAGTGATGAAGATGATTTCAGCCCGATTGCCTGGCTGACGGATGGATCCGATCCCTCCAGGGAGCTGGAAAAAGAGCAGTTGGAGCGACTGACACACGCCCGGCTGAAAAATTCGCTGGACAGTCTGGATGAACGCAGCCGCCGTATCATCGAGGCACGCTGGCTGCGGGAAGACAAGGCTGCCACCTTGCATGAGCTGGCTGATGAGCTGGGCGTTTCTGCTGAGCGTGTGCGTCAGATCGAAGCAAAAGCCATGAAGAAAATGCGAGCCGAGATCGCCATCTGAACCGGTACGAATCATGAACATGCCTTGGGCTGATGGTTGCGTGTTGGTGGCGACCATCAGTTTTTCAATGCCTTAATCCATTTTTTGTACAGGCGATCTGCGATTGATTGCAGTGCAGCAATGCGGTCATCGAGATTCGCCTGAATCTCTTCACTGCTGCTGACAGCGGGACTTTCCCGGCTTTGTACCAGCTCGGCAGCATTTGCCTCACACCATATTTTTACCATCTCGGCGGTCATTTCGATATGACACTGCAGGCCCAGGTGAATCCCCAGGGCAAAGGCCTGATTGGGGCAGTAAGGGCTGGATAGCAGCCTGACTGCGTTTGCCGGTATGCTGAAAGTTTCGCCGTGCCAGTGAAAGGCATCGAATTCCGTGAGATCAGTACCAAACCAGTCATGCGCGATGGATGAAGAAGTGACATCCACGCGTCCCCAGCCCAGTTCCTTGATCGGATTGTTTGTTACCACACCTCCCAGAGCGGTTGATAAAAGCTGCCCACCCAGGCAGTGGCCCAGTACCGGAATATCGGTACTTGTCGCTTGCCTGATGAGTGACAGTACCGAGCCGATCCAGGGTAGATCATCATGTACGCTCATCGGCCCGCCCATCAATACCAGGCCGCTGTATTTGTTCATATTTTTCGGCGGAGGCGTTCCTTCATCCAGACAGATCAGTTGCCATGGTATGTGATGGTGGTTGAGAAATGTGGCAAAATAGCCGGGCCCTTCGATCGGGAAAAACCTGAGAATTGCGACGGGTTTCATTGATGACATCCTTCCTGAAATAAATGAACGGACTTTACTGTCCTCTTGCGGATACTCTGTTTTGTTCGATAGAGCGTGGATTGTACGGTTTTCCAAGTTTTTACGGGGATCAGGTTGTATTACGATATTCCGAAGTGAGATAACCGTTTTCCATTATCGTATTCCGGCCGTTTATGCTGCTTGCCTCATCGGCTGGTGACAGGTTTTCCAGGTCGCCCGGGTTATGGCGAGGTGATCTCATTTTTATTTTTCTGTTTAGATATCGATAGTGATGGCATTAAAAAACCACGATTTCAATGATCTGGTTCGACTGGAACAATTGCGGCATATTGAAACAGGCCAGCCTCAGGCACTTTCTTACGCCGGTATTGCGAGTATGGAAGCGTACCCTGCTTCCGGTTTCAGTTACGCTGCTTTTCTGGAAAGATTACTGGATCGCGCTCATCATCTGGTTCATGACAATCATCTGGACGAGGTGCTCCAGCAGCCGGAGAAGCTGTTCATACGTGCAAGCAGAATCATTCTGCTGCTGGCGGCGGTTCTCGGAGGGTTGGCCGCGGTCAATGCAGCCAGCGAATCTTCGACGCTGAATATTTACTGGTTGCTGGTCGTGTTGCTTGGGTTCAATTTCCTGTCGATGTTGCTGTGGTGTGCCGGGATTTTGCTGAGTGTTCAGGGATTGAGCTCGGGCATTGCTGCGCAACTGGCCTGCTGGCTGCCTTTTCAGCTCAAGAAAAGAGAGAGTGACTCCACTGGTACGTTTGCTGCACGTGCCTGGTGGGAAACCTGCCTGTCCGGCAGGGTGGGCCGGTGGCGAATCAGCATGTTGACTCATCAGTTCTGGCTGGTTTATCTGCTTGCAGGGATGGGCGTGCTGATTCTGCTGATGCTGGCAAAACAGTACGATTTCGTCTGGGGGACGACATTGCTGCCGGAAAACAGCCTGCCAGAGCTGACTCGTCTGTTGGGTGTTCCCATGCAGCATATTGGCCTCGCTGTTCCTGACGGCCAGCAGATCGCAGCCAGCCGGATCGGGGCAGGTGTGCAGGATTCAGTCATCAGAAGCGCCTGGGCGGAATTTCTGGTGGGAGCACTGATCGTATATGGATTGCTGCCCCGGCTGATCCTGATGCTGCTTGCCTTTTTCATGTTGAAGCTGTCCGAGTATCGCTACAAACTGGATTTATACCTGCCTTACTACGTCACCCTGCGGCAGAGCCTGATCGCAAAAGAATTCGTGACCAGTGTGATCGACCGCGATCCCGGAATGGCAAAAGAATCGCTGGAACCGATTACCCGTGCGAAACACAGTCGTCGTTTTCCCGAAAATGCATTGGTGATCGGTGTCGAACTGGACAGCCATGCCATCTGGCCGGAAGGATTGGTTTGCCAGGAAAATGTGGCGGATCAGAAAACATTTGCCCGGGTCTCGGAAATGCTCAAAAAATCCAAAGGAGCGTTAGTCATTGGCGTGGCGGCACATCGGTTGCCTGATCGTGGAGTGCAGCGGATGGTAAGAGAGCTTGCAACACTGGTATCCGGTCAGATCTGGTTGATATTGTTGCAAAGCAGCCCTGCAATTCCGGTGGCGGAATCACGCAGACAGGCCTGGTACCGGCTGGCACAAACCTGTGCGATTCCAGCCGAACATATCCTTTCCTGATGATGCATACTGATATGAAATCTGTCGGGACAGTCTCGATGCAGGAAGCACCGCTGCTGGAGATTGCTGTCGTTGGCCATACCAATACCGGAAAAACCTCGCTGATTCGTACTTTGCTGCGCAGTACCAGCTTTGGCAGAGTGGATGATGCAGCGGGGACGACCCGTCATGTCGAACGGGCTACCATTTTTGCCGGAAGTGAAGCGGTGCTCAATTTGCACGATACACCCGGAATCGAAGATGTCTATGCACTGCAGGACAAACTCCATCTGATTGCGACCAGAAACAAGCGCAGCACGCAAAGTGAACTGCTGGAAAAATTTGTTGCTGCGACGCCTCTCAACGATCCGCTGGAACAGGAAGCCAAGGTTATCCGGCAGGTGTTGCGTAGTGATGTGCTGTTATATGTGATCGACGTGCGTGAGCCGGTGCTGGAAAAATATCTCATCGAAATCGAGATACTCGGCAAGGCAATGAAGCCGATGATCCCGATATTCAATTTTACTGCGGCGCATCGGGCCGAGCTCGATCTGTGGAGAAAAAAGCTGGCGGCGTTCAACATATACGCCTCGCTTGAACTGGATACCGTGGCATTTGCCTTTGAAGCGGAAAAGCGCCTGTACCAGAAAATACAAAGCCTGCTGGAAGTGCACTATACCCGCCTGCAACGTCTGATCGACCACCGTGCCAGAGTCTGGAATCAGCTTTGCATGTCTGCCGCCAGGCGGATTGCCGGCTTGATCATTACTACGGCGTGTTACCGGGAGCATACGGGTGATGAACGCAGTTCGGCTGGTGATACTTCATCTGCAGCGATCAGATTGCAGGATTTCATCCGTCAGGCAGAGCAGCACTGTCTGGTTGATTTGCTGAAGATGTTCAATTTCACGGATAAGGATATCGAACTGCAAAAGATCCCGGTACAGAATGGCTACTGGCAGCTTGATCTGTTTGCACCCGGTGTACTGAAAGCCTATGGTCTGGATATCGGCAGTGCGGCACTCAAGGGGGCTGCTGCTGGAGCAGGAATCGATCTGATGACAGGAGGATTGAGTCTTGGGGTTGCCAGCATGCTGGGCGCACTTGCCGGAACCGGCTGGTCTACATTCAGACGTTACGGCAAGGAGATTCAGGCGAAAATCCGGGGTACCCGGTGGTTATGTGTAGATGACAGCACCTTGCAGTTGCTGTATCTGCGCCAGCGCCAACTGCTGGATAAACTGATGAACCGGGGGCACGCTGCCTGTCATACCGATCAGGTAAGTCAGCAGCCGGAGCGTGGTGAGCTGCCGGACGGCTGGCAGCAGATCATCGATATGCTCAGGCAGAACCCAGCCTGGGGCAGATCACCAGGACTGCATACGGACGATACCCGGCAGTACAGCTCGATCGAAAAAAGACTGATCGATGCGTTGTTGAAAAATCCAGCGTTATAGAATTACGTTACGAGGCCTGTCACACATCCTGTTTGTAATCGATCGGGTAGAACAGATTGACTGATTCGACCGGGTATCTGGTACCTGCAGGAGCATAAGTGCCGTAACCGGACAGTTCTGTCGGTGAGATATAACCCGTGACCGATTCGAGATCACCGAGGCGAATGCCTTGCCTTACCAGATAGAGAATATAAGTCTGGCGCAATATTTCAGCCGAAATCTGGTTATCTGCTGACAGATCGGCATCGATCTGCAGGCAGATCAGTAAGGCTTCCAGCTCTTCCTGATTCAAACGATTCCCGGCAGGATCCGTCAGACAGTGGCCGTATTTACCGTAGAGCGCGGCCAGGACAGGATGTAGAGGAATCGTTCTGGCCGGCACGCTTCTGACCGTGAGTGAATTGTGTTCAAGATCGATGTCATCCTGCTGCAAATGGGTGATTTCATCCGGCGTCAAACCACTCAGCAGCAAGAGCAGCAGCTGTTTTTCCCGGATGTTCGCTGTCTGAAACAGGGTGGCGATCTGCTGTGGCGTGAGCCCGTTCATACTGGTATGTTCGAGTGCCTGAGCAGGTTGCCGAGGCAGATTGACTGATGTCGACGGCAGGACATCGAAGGCACTGTGGGGCAAATTATCCTGATTGTGAAGATGGATACCGGATAGATGGATTGCCAGTTTTTCCTGCTCCTTGTGCATCAGGAATTCAAGGATCCAGATCGCAGTCAGGCCCAGCAACAAAGACGCCAGTGTCGCGATCATGGCGTTCCACAGGTAATCCGGTCCGATCGGGTGATGGGGCAGGAAAGCACGTTCAATGACATCGACGTAGGGGTATTTTCCGGTATGTTGCGCCTCGATCTGAGCCAGTCTTGCCTGAGTATCGCGGTAGAGCTGCTCCAGTTCTTCCAGATCGGATTTCAATGCATCATGTTCGGTGAAGCGGGCTGTGAATTCAGCCGCTTTTTTTCTGTGCTGGTCGAGTTGTTCCTGGATTGAACGGGTAGCCTGCCGGGCAGCAGCATATTCCTGCTCGGCATCACTGACGACTACGGTCTGACCTTTCCGACGGATGTGCTGAATTTCATCTTCGAGTGCTCGCAGTTTGTCCGGAATCACTTTGAGATCAGGGGATAAAGCCATGTATTCACGGGTGTATTGCCGATCCAGTTCTTCCAGTTGTTCTCGTAACTCCTGTGCACGTCTCTCGAGCGCACTCAGTGTGCGTGTATCTTCATTGGGTACGACGATCTGTCCCCTTTCGATCGATTTCCTGATGGTGTCGAGACGTGCTTTGGCCTTGACTTCTTCTTCGCTGGCTTTATTCAGCGAATCAGTCAGTCCTTTGAGACGTGCCAGTGCTTCATTGTCCTGCCGTTCGGTCGAGACGATTTCGTTATGCTGTCGGAATTGCTCGAGCTCGAGCCTTTTTTGTTGAATCTTTTCGGTCAGCGCAACCAGTTCCTCCTGCATCATTTCTACCGTCGAGCCTTTGGATCGGGCAATTTCTGCTGATCGTGCATCCAGATAGACGTCGATCCAGGTATTGATGAGGCGTGGCAGTAACCCGGGTTCATTCCCTTCAGCCACCATTTCGACCAGATTGGTGTCGTCTACCGGCCGGACATCCAGCATGTCGCGAATGGCAGCGTGTGTCAGATTGATTCCCGCTTCAGCATCGTCGCCTTTCCGCAGACGATCTGCCGTTTCGGTCAGCAGTTCCGAACCGAGGAGAACCTGTTTCTGAATGGCAACATGCTGGATGTCGGCTTCCCTGCTTGCCTGATCGATGGCTGTTTTGGCAACGGTCAGCAGGGTGGCATAGCTCTGATAAGTTGCCGGTTGTAAAAAAACGAAACCGAGCGAAAGTAACAGGCAGGATAAAAAAACAGAGGTGAAAATGACCAGTCGGGTTGGTTTGAGTCGGGTGAGGTGATCGAGAAGAGAGCGGGTCATTTTTTCTTCGACGGGTGTGGTGTTTTCCAATCGAGGACTCTCTTGTTTCATTATTCCTCCCGGTAGTGACGACAGTCAGGTTCAGGAAAAAACCGGTTGAAGGAGTAACGCTTCAATTCATGGCTTCCGGTCTGTTTCCTGGTTCGATTAAATACGACGCCAGCATGAATGCAAGCCAGGCAATTCACAGTTTAATTAATGCCGGTAACCGGCCAGTAATCCTATACTTAAATATTATCCGCTGTTATCGTGAGTTGCAGTTATTTTAACCACAGAAATTCAGGCAGGTGGTTTCCGGGAAATATTAACCGCTGTTCCTGAGCCCGGTAGCGACTCCATTGATAGTCAGATGAATTGCACGACGAACGGTATCGTCATCATCTCCCGAGCGATAGCGGCGGAGCAGTTCTATTTGCAAGTGGTTCAGCGGGTCGATATAGGGTGTCCGGATACGGATGCTGCGCGCCAGAGTCGGGTTATCCTGCAGAAGTTCAGAATAGCCGGTAATGGCAAACAGCCATTTCATACAAAGCTCCCATTCAGTGCGGATGCTGGTGAAAACGCTTTGTCGTAATTCGGGATCAGTTACCAGTTCGGCGTAGCGCGAGGCGATACCCAGATCGCTCTTTGACAGCACCATGTCCATGTTGGACAGCAGGGTTTGCAAAAAAGGCCAGGTGCGATACATCTCCTGCAGTTGTTTCAATGCTTCCTGCTCATTCCCGGCTTGCTGCACGAAATTTTCCACGGCTGTACCAAACCCGTACCAGCCAGGAATCATCGTGCGATTCAGGCTCCAGCTGAATACCCACGGAATCGCCCGCAGATCTTCGATTTTGTCAGAAGGTTTGCGCGAAGTCGGCCGACTGCCGATATGCAGACCGGCAATTTCACGGATCGGGGTGGATTCCAGGAAAAACTGCTTGAATCCCGGTGTTTTATAGACCAGATCGCGATAGGCAGCACACGCACTGGAAGACAGTTCTTCCATGATCTGGTGATAATGGGGTGCGTGATAATGGACGGCATCACGATCCAGTAGTGTGGATTCGATGGTGGCGGCAACCAGGGTTTCGAGATTACGCCGTCCGATTTCAGGGTCTGTATATTTACTGGCGATGACTTCACCCTGCTCGGTCAGCCGGATCTGGCCACTGACACTGCCTGGTGGCTGAGCCAGTATTCCCTGATAGCTGGGACCACCGCCACGTCCTACCGTACCGCCGCGGCCGTGGAACAGACGCAGCCTTACTCCGTGGCGATCGAATACCCGAGTCAGCTCGATTTCGGCTTTATAGATTTCCCAGTTTGAAGTAACGAATCCACCGTCTTTGTTGCTGTCAGAATAACCCAGCATGACTTCTTGCAGATTGTCTCGTGAAAGCAGTAACTTGCGGTAATCCGGAAGAGAAAACAATTCATCCATGACGCTGGCGCAGCCGCGCAGATCATCGATCGTTTCGAATAGCGGGATGATGTTTACGGTCGAGCGCGGGTCATCACCAAATTGCAATAATCCGGCTTCTTTCAGCAGCAATGCCACTTCCAGGATATGTACAACGCCGGTTGCCATCGAGATGATGTAGTTGGGCAGTGCGGCGTGGCCGAAACGGCGCTGGATTTCAGCAGCCATTTTCAGGATGCGTAATTCGCCCTGGGTAACGTCGGAGAAATCTGAAAAAGAGGTGACCAGTGAACGTGGATGCCTGAGTTCGGCCAGCAGCCATTCAACACGTTCAGAGCGAGACATCTCGAGGTAATTCCGGTCGTCCCGGGTGTTTTTCTCATACAGTTCAGAGATGACCTGTTCATGAATCTTGCTGTGCTGGCGCATATCCAGCGGTGCCAGGTGGAAACCGAATACATCTGCCGCCCGTCGCAGATCACGTAAAGCCCCCTGGGCCAGTCTGTCTGACCGGTGTTGTCTCAATGAACGGATGACGATATCGAGATCATGTACGAATTCGGCACTGTCGGCGTAAGGTTCGGCATTGTTTTCCTGGCAACATCCACGAATGGACGATCCCAGATGTCTGCTGGTTGCGATCAGACGGGCATGGATGCCGAGAAATACACGCCGGTAGGGCTCATCGATCCTGCTGGCCGGCAGGCCGGGTGCGGTGGAAGCCAGTCCTTCCAGATCACTGCTGACCTTGATCAGACGCTCGGACAGACTCATGGTCTGGCCGATTCTTTCCACTTCGCTGATGTAGAAATCAAGTATCAGTGCCGAGTGCCGCTCAGCGGCATGCAGCATGATCTGGTGGGTAACGAAAGGGTTGCCGTCCCGGTCTCCACCTATCCAGCTGCCGATCCGTAGAAATGAGGCAATGCGCGGCGCTGCCTTGTCCATGTGGCGTTCCAGGATATCCTCGAGCTTGGCGTAGATATAGGGAATTTGCCGGAGAAAAGTGTAGTGGTAATAGATCAGGCCATTCTCAATTTCATCCTGTACCGTCAGCCTGACGGAACGTAGCACCCGGGTCTGCCATAGTGTCTGGATGGCGGAACGCAGATCTTCCTCGTTGTGGCGCATTTCATTGGGTGTGAGCTGGGTACGATCCCGTTCTTTGAGCAGGCGCTGAATCTTCAGCTGATAATCCAGGATGCTGCGTCGCTGCACTTCAGTCGGATGAGCTGTCAGTACAGGGGAGATCAATGCGCTGGCAAAAAAATTCTGCAGTTGCTCGGCATCGATGCCTTTTTTCACTACGCGTTGCAGAGCCAGCGTGACACTGCCATCCTGGGGAGGGGAGCCTGCACGCAAATGGGCACGACGACGGCGGTTGTGGTGCAAATCTTCAGCGATATTTGACAGCAGTGAGAAATAACTAAATGCTCGTACGACAGCGATGGTTTCCTTGTGGCTGAGATGGTTGAGGATGGTATCGAGCTCGTGTTCGGCCGCTTCATCCTGATCTCGCCGGAAGCGTACGGATGTCTGGCGAATGGTTTCGACTAGGTTGAACATCGTTTCACCTTCCAGCTCTCGTATGGTGTCCCCCAGCATACGTCCCAGCAAACGAATATCTTCCCGCAACGGATAATCTTTTTCGTTGGGCGTGTTTTTCTCGGGAATAATGTTTGCTCGGGTATTCAGACTCATTATTGCATGTCTCCTGTAATCATGGATTTGGGGGCCGGGATGAAGGCGCAGTCATCCGTCATCATCCGTACCGGGGGCGGCCATGCTAGAATGGCTGCATTGCCGCAAATTCGGATTTCTGCTATGTCCAGTCCTAAAAAAATTGTTATTGCATCACGCGAGAGCCAGCTCGCTTTGTGGCAGGCGAATTTCATCCGGGGCCGTCTGCTCGAATTATACCCGCAAACTGATATCACCATACTTGGCATGACGACCAAAGGAGATCAGATTCTGGATGTTTCCCTGTCGAAAATTGGTGGCAAGGGACTTTTTATCAAGGAGCTCGAGCTGGCGCTGGAAGATGGTCGTGCGGATATCGCCGTGCATTCCATGAAAGATGTGCCGATGATTGTTCCATCCGGATTCACACTGGCAGCTATTACGGAACGGGAAGATCCGCGTGATGCGTTTGTTTCAAATGATTTTTCCAGCTTGGAAGAATTGCCTGCCGGAAGTGTGGTGGGTACCTCCAGCCTGCGACGTGAATCCCAGTTGCGTGCACGTTTTCCTCATCTGCAGGTGCGGCCGTTGCGTGGCAATGTCCAGACGCGGCTGAGAAAACTGGATGAGGGAGAATACAGTGCGATCATTCTGGCTGCAGCCGGATTGAAGCGTCTGGAACTGGGGTATCGCATCAGTATGCTGCTGCCACCCGAACTGAGCCTTCCTGCGGTTGGACAGGGTGCGCTGGGTATCGAATGCCGTGACAATGATCCTGATATGGTGGAGTGGATGAAGCCATTGCACCACGCTGCAACAGCTTGCTGTGTGGAGGCGGAACGTGCCATGAGCCGTATGCTGGGGGGCAGCTGTCAAGTGCCTCTGGGTGGCTTTGCCGAGATTTTCGAAGATGTATTGACCCTGCGCGGTTTTGTGGCGACTCCTGACGGATCGAGAATGATTGCGGATAAATTATGCGGTAAACCGGAATCGGGTGAGCAGGTGGGTCAGCAACTGGCACAAAACCTGAAAGCTCATGGTGCGGAGGAAATTCTTGCTGCACTGGCGTGAAAAGTGACTGGGACCGGGGTTGAAACCGGGGTGGATTTGTCCTCCAATCGGCTGGCCGGTAAAAGTATCCTGATTACACGTCCTCTGCATCAGGCAGGTGGTTTGGCGACATGGGTCAGAGAACTGGGCGGAGAGCCCTGGTTGTTTCCCGTGCTGGAAATTTCCGACAGTGAAAACAAGCAGCCCTTGCTTGATCTGATTGCAAGACTCGATGAGTTTGATTTAGCCGTATTCGTCAGTCCGAATGCCGTGGAGAAAGTCATCCCACTGGTTCAGGTCAGCCACAGCTGGCCTCGGCATGTACTGGTAGCAACTGTGGGTAAAGGGAGTGCCAGGGTACTTGAACGCTACGGCATCACCAATGTGATTGTTCCTGAAGAGGGTTCTGACAGCGAGGCATTGCTGCGCATGCCTCAGTTTCAGGTCATGCAGGGCAGGCACGTAGTGATTTTTCGCGGCAATGACGGACGGAGATTGCTGGGAGATACATTGCGTGAGCGCGGAGCCAGTGTTGAATACATTGAATGCTACCGTCGTCACAAACCGGAAGCTGATCCGCTGCCGTTGCTGAAACATTGGCGTGATGACGGGATTCAGGCAGTGATCATAAGCAGTAGTGAAGGTCTGGATAATTTATTTGACATGATCGGTGAAACCGGCCAACAATTGCTCAAAGCCACGCCGGTGTTCACTGCACATGAGCGGATAGAGCGCAAAGCCCGGGAGCTGGGTATCAGAAAAATATATCGCACTCTTCTCGGAGATGAAGGAACAGTACAAGGCTTGCTGGAGTATTTCGAAAAAATGTAGTTTCGCTAAGAATATTCGATCATATGAATAAGCACACGCAGACCTCGACTTCCGGATCAGCCCGTCGCCTGGCTCTTTTCATACTGATCATCCTGCTGCTTGCCGTGGCTGTCATGCTGTGGAACTGGGCAGGCAAGCAGGGATACATCGCTGCAATGGAGTACTCCCTGACGAAATATCTGGCAGATGCAGATGTTTTCAGCAATCGTTCCCGCAAGATGCTTGACGAGCTTGAAGCGAAGAAAGCAGAAGTGGAACAGCAGTTAAATCTTCTTGAAGAAAATTTGCAGGCTGATCCTGCATCCTCCCCGGCAGTTGTTGAACTGCCTGCTGACGAAGGTAATGGTACCCGGTCCGATGCCTGGATTCTGGGTACGGTTGAACGCCTTGTCGTCTCGACTGATCGTCAATTACGATTGACAGGTGATGTGCGTTCCGCACTTGTTTCGTTGAAACACGCGTACGAATTACTGCAATCGAGTGATGTCCTCGGCGCTTCAAAACTGGCTGTAATACTGGCTGGAGAAATTGAACGACTGGAAACACAACCCGTTGTGGATGTCTCTGAAATTTCCCGGAATATTGACAAACTTGCAGCACAGATCGAAACGCTTCCGCTGGCAATGGAAGCCCATCTGATCAACGTCGATTTATCTGAAAAATACGATGATATGCCTGAACCAGAATGGTGGCAGCGTTATCTGCGTGAAATCGGTGAGGATCTCAGTCGACTGGTCAAAATTGAAAAGACAGATCAGGGAATACCCCTGTTGTCACCTTCTCAAGCTCACCTTCTGAAAGAAAACATCGAGTTGCAATTGATACTGGCTCGTCTCGCCTTGCTGACCCGGGACGAGGAGAGTTTTGGTTCCGCTGTCAAATCGGCATCAGACTGGATACAGCGGTATTTTGATATCGAGGCTCAGTCAGTCAGAGATGTACTGAAAGAGTTGGAGAGGCTGGCTGGCATCGATATCGGATCACGGTTGCCGGATACCGGAAAACTTCTGCAAGCCGTGCGTTACAACTAACTTACCATGAAAGGGGAGAAGGATGAAGCTGGTATTGTGGGTGTTGGCGCTGCTCGCGGCAGCGGCCGTCATTGTATTGACTGCATATTACAATACGGGTTCGGTACTGTTTACGGTGCCGCCTTATAAAGTTGAGCTTGCGTTCAATACATTCGTTCTGATCTTGCTGTTTGCTTTTATCCTGTTTTATGCATTGCTGAGGGCGCTGTCCGGTTTGTCCGGTCTGCGCAGCAGGAAAGTCGAACAGCTGACACGGTCCGGACTGAAGGCATTCTTTGAAACCCGCTATGACAGAGCTGTAGCGCTTGCAGAAAAAGCTGCCAGACTGGCTGACAGACAAACGATCAAGGTTTTGAACGCCGTTGTGGCAGCCCGGTCAGCCCATCAGCAGAGAAACTATGCGCTGCGTGACCGTTTGCTGGCTGTTGCCAGAGAGCAGGCGCCAGCGGGGCGGGCACTTGCATTGATCGCCGAAGCAGAGTTGCTGCTGGATGAGGGGCGCCATGGCGATGCGCTGGCCGCGTTGCAATCGCTTTACTCGACCGGTGGCTTGCAAAGTACAGCAGTGCTGTTACTGGAGTTGAAAGCGCGTCAGATGGCTGGAAACTGGGATGCTGTACTGGAATTGACGAAGGTGCTGGTGAATCGACCTGCTGTTGATAGAACTCTCATAGATGAGCTGCGATTCCGCGCTCATCTGGAAAATATCAGAAAGAATGCGAAAGATATTGCCTCGTTGAGAAAGTATTGGGGGAGTTTGTCGTATCGGGAAAAGCTCGATGGCAGACTTGCGGTAGCCGCTGCCCGTGCCCTGATTTTCCTGGGGGATAATGCCACAGCCCAGAAAATTATCGAGAACGGCCTGGATGCTCAGCCATATCCGGAACTCGTGACGTTATATGCCGACTGTAAGAGTGGGGTGGTCAGCTGGCAGATACAGCGTGCCGAAAGCTGGCTTGCAAAATATCCGAACAATGCCGGTTTGCTGCTGACACTGGGAAGACTTTGCACTTACGGAGAGTTGTGGGGTAAGGCACAGAGTTACCTTGAAGCCAGTTTGTCAATCGAGCCGGGATACCCGGTGCACCTTGCGCTGGCGCAGTTATTCGAGAAACTGGGCAAGCAGGAGGCAGCGAGTGAACACTATCGCAAAGGGCTTGATTTTGCACTGAAACGGATCGGTACAGCCTGATTTCTCAGGCTGTTGCCGGTTTGGAAGGAACGAATGCGTCGGAGAAGAAATTTTCGCTCTGCAAATTGCGCTGATGAGTGAAATCATCAAAAGCAGCTTTTACCATGGCGGGCGCGCCACAGGCGTAAACCTGACAATCAGACAACGTGTTCATATCATTTATGACAGCTTGATGTACCAGGCCGGTTCTTCCCTGCCAGTCATCAGTTATGAGTGGCTCGGATAGCACCGGGATATAACTGAAGTTTTCATTCTCAGCTGCCCATTTTTCTGCCAGATTACTCAAGTAGAGACCATCTCTGGTTCGTGCACCCCAGTACAACCTGATTGTGTTGTGAGTGAAACGGGTATTTTCTGTTTGAAAAATATGTTCCAGCATGCTTTTTACCGGTGCGAAGCCGGTGCCGCCAGCAAGAAGGATAATGGGAGTGTCTTTCTTGGGCGCATCGTGCAGAAAGAACGATCCCAAAGGGCCTTCAAACCGGAGAATATCTTTTTCCTTCATGTGAGAAAAAACGTATTCTGAAAATACCCCACCTGCATAATTGCGGGTATGTAACTGCAGAAATTCATCATTAGCGGGGGCATTGGCCAGAGAGAAGCTGCGGCGCTGACCATCTTTCATCAGGATGTCGATATACTGGCCTGGCAGAAACTGCAACCGTTCATTTGCGGGCAGTTTCAGGTAAATAATCATGACATCGGATGCAACATGCTCCAGTTTGTGTACCCGACAGGGCATGGTGCGAATCTTGATGTCTTTGATTGCTTCGATTTCCTGGCATTCTATTTCCAGATCAGAGAGAGGCCGGGCGCAGCAGAAGAGTGCCAGTTGCTGGTTCTTTTCCTGTTCCGTCAGCGCTTCTTCGCTATGAACGCCGTAATCGACGATCCCTTGTATAATTTTTCCCTTGCATGTGCCGCAAGAACCATTACGGCAGCCATAGGGTAAGGATAATCCATGGTGCAGTGCTGCTTCAAGAATGGTCTCGGTCGATTCAGTGGTGATGATACGACCGCTTGGCCTGAAGGTAATACGGTAAGACGCCATCGGGGAGATATGATTTATAAATATGAGTTATGAAAAATAAGCTGTTGATCGTAGGATGTGGTGATATTGCTTCAAGAGCGGCTGGTCTGCTCGAAAAACACTACCAGCTGTTTGGTTTATGTCGCAGAGCCGAAAATTCCGGCCACCTGCGTGCACTGGGTATCAGGCCGATAACGGGCGATCTTGATCAACCGGCAAGCCTCAACAAAATAGCCGGACTTGCTGCGCACACGATATTGCATCTTGCTCCGCCCCCGGGTCACGGCGAACGTGATATGCGCACCTTACACCTGCTGTCGGCGCTTTCCAGACATTCATCAAAAACACAGACGGGAATACTACCACAACGGTTGATCTATATCAGTACCAGCGGGGTGTACGGGGATTGCAGCGGTAGCCGGGTCAGTGAAAGTCACCCAACCAACCCGAAAAATGCACGTGCATTCAGGCGGCTGGATGCGGAACGTCAGGTCAGAAGCTGGGGGATCCGTAATCGGATACAGGTATCCATTCTGCGTGTGCCGGGAATCTATGCGCACAACCGACTTCCGATCGAGCGTTTGCAGCAGAGGACACCTGTACTGTTGTCGACCGAGGACAGTTATACCAACCATATCCATGCTGACGATCTGGCTCGCATTATCGTGGCAGTGCTGCGTTCTGGCAGGCCGGGCAGAATTTATCATGCAAGCGATGATTCCTGTTTGAAAATGGGAGAATATTTCGATCTGGTGGCAGATCATTTTGCTTTGTCCCGCCCGGAAAGAATTACCCGTCAGGAAGCGCGGAAAGTGATTTCCCCGGGCCTCCTGTCCTTTATGCTCGAATCAAGACGTTTGACCAATGACCGTATCAAACGGGAATTACGGGTTCGGTTACGTTATCCGACCGTTTCTGACTGTCTGGCAGAAATGAGAAAAATACCGGTTAAATCATCCTGAAATTTTTGCCGTAATAACCATGATCCGAGTCAGAAAACCAAAAGGGAACGGGTATGGCGACAGTTGCTGCATCAGAAAAGAAAATCAAGGAGTTCAATTTTCTGTGGGAAGGAAAGGATAAGGCTGGCAAGGCAGTCAAAGGTGAGATGCGTGCTGCCGGTACTGTTGTGGTGACTTCCACACTGCGCCGCCAGGGTATCAGGGTGACGAAAATCACCAAAGCCAGAGCTGGTGGAAAAATAACGGATAAGGACATAACGCTGTTTACACGCCAGCTTGCGACGATGATGAAATCAGGGGTGCCTTTGCTGCAAGCATTTGATATCGTGGGTAAGGGACACAGCAACCGTGCCGTGGGAAAACTGCTGATGGACATCAAGTCCGATGTGGAAACAGGTAACAGTCTGGCCAATGCCTTCAGAAAACATCCGCTTTATTTCGATTCCCTGTTCTGTAATCTGGTGGCCGCCGGAGAGGCCGCCGGTATTCTGGACAGCTTGCTGGACAGGCTGGCTACCTATAAGGAAAAGATTCAGGCCATCAAGGGAAAAATCAAATCGGCTCTGTTTTACCCCATTTCGATAATCGTGGTTGCATTCGTCATTACCGCAGTGATCATGATATTCGTGATTCCAGCCTTCAAAGAGCTTTTCCAGGGATTTGGTGCCGATCTGCCTGCCCCCACTCTGATGGTGATGGCGATTTCTGATTTCTTCGTGGATTACTGGTGGGCAATTTTTGGGTGCGTCGGTGGCGGGCTGTACGCATTCTTCTATACATGGAAGCGCTCTACAGTGATGCAGCATGTGATGGATCGACTGGCGCTGAGGTTGCCGATATTTGGAGAAGTAATTCGTAAAGCCACTATCGCTCGCTGGTCTCGCACGCTTTCAACTATGTTTGCTGCGGGTGTCCCTCTGGTCGAAGCGCTCAATTCCGTGGCCGGTGCGGCCGGAAATCAGGTGTATTTCGAAGCCACCAGGAATATACAGAATGAAGTCAGCACGGGCAGCAGTCTGGTAGATGCCATGACAGCCACCAATGTGTTTCCTTCCATGGTGTTGCAGATGGTTTCCATCGGTGAGGAATCAGGCTCGCTCGATGCCATGCTCAGCAAAATTGCAGATTTTTTCGAGGCAGAAGTGGATGATGCGGTGGAAGCACTCTCCAGTCTGATGGAGCCGATCATCATGGTTGTGCTGGGGACGCTCATTGGTGGAATGGTCGTTGCCATGTACCTGCCCATCTTTAAAATGGGTCAGGTCGTTGGCTGATAAACCTTTCTCATTTCTGAAACTGGATTGGAACGGACAGGCAGCACATGAATTTTCTTGATACCCTGCAGGCTTCATCTCTTTTTTTCGTTTCGTTCATCTCGATAATCGGCCTGCTCCTGGGCAGTTTCCTGAATGTAGTGATTTATCGGCTGCCCGAGATGCTGAAACGTGAGTGGCAGCAACAGTGTGCAGAGCTGCGCGGGGAACAGATAAAAGCACTGCCGGTATATAACCTGGCTATACCGGGATCCGGTTGTCCGCAGTGTGGGCATAAAATTTCCATTCTTGAAAATATCCCGATCATCAGTTACCTTTTTTTGCGAGGACAGTGTTCCGGTTGCCATACGCGCATTCCGTTCAGCTATCCTCTGGTCGAAGCGCTGACGGCCATTCTGAGCGGTCTGGCCGCTTGGCATTTTGGTTTCGGTGGCCTTCTGTTTGCTGTCCTGGTTTTTGTGTGGGCGATGATCGTTCTGACCTTTATCGACCTGAATACTCAGCTTTTACCGGACAGTATCACCCAGCCGTTATTGTGGACAGGGTTGATCGTCAATCTGAACAACGGTTTTACCGATGTTCATTCGGCTGTGGTCGGTGCGGTTGCAGGTTATCTCACGCTCTGGAGTGTTTACTGGCTGTTCAGATTGCTGACCGGCAAGGAAGGCATGGGATACGGCGATTTCAAGCTGCTGGCTGCAATCGGTGCCTGGCTGGGCTGGCAATTGCTGCCACTGGTCATTCTGTTTTCTTCTGTGGTGGGTGCCGTCGTTGGTACTGTTCTGATTCTATCTGCCGGCCATTCGAAAAACATGACACTTCCCTTTGGCCCTTATCTGGCTGGCGGCGGGCTGATCGCCCTGTTCTGGGGTAAGCAGATCAATCAGGCTTACCTTGCCATGTTCTGATAATGGCACTGATTATCGGATTGACTGGCGGAATCGGCAGTGGCAAGACCAGAGCAGCCGATTCGTTCAGGGAACTGGGCATTGAAATCATCGATACTGACCAGATTGCGCACGAGCTGACACGTTCTGCTGGCAAGGCGATCAGCCCGATCCGTATCGCATTTGGTGATTGCTTCATCTTGGACGATGGTTCACTGGATCGGTCAGCGATGCGCAGACTGGTATTTTCTGACGAAACTGCAAGGCACCGTCTCGAATCCATACTCCATCCGCTGATTTATCAGGAAACCTTGCAGCGCCTTCCACTTATCCAATCCGAATACGGTATCGTGGTCGTGCCCTTACTGCTGGAAATTGATGGTTACCTTAAATTGGTCGATCGCGTGCTGGTGATTGACTGCCCCGAACCTCTGCAGATCTCCCGTACCATGCTGCGCAGCAAATTGAGTGAACAGGAAGTGCGTGACGTGATGGCTGTGCAATGTTCACGAGATAAACGTCTTGCACAGGCGGATGATGTGATTGTGAATGATTCCGGCGAGCAGCATCTGCAACGGCAGGTAGAGGAACTGCATCGGAAATACCTGATGCTTGCCCGCAAACACGGCCTTTGAACGATTCTGGTAAGATGCGTGCATATTGCAGTTTTCTGCTATGCTTTACAGTTCCAACGCCATCTTACTTACCGTGATCTGTTACGAATTGCCCCTGAGTGAACGCATCCGCATGCTGTTGAGGCTGGAAGATCTGTTCGACAAGATTGATTTTTTTTCGGCTAGGGATACCTCTTTCGAGCATCATGCTGTTCTGGTTGCACTGTTTGAGATTCTTGATGTGACCAGTCGATCTGATCTCAAATCGGATCTGTTGCAGGAGCTGGACAAACAGCGGACCATGCTGGAAGGCTTGCGCAGCAACCCTGAAGTATCAGAAAAAGCACTCGACCATATATTACAGGATATTCGCGCTGCATTTCGTGGCTTACTGGATATCCCGGGTCGGATCGGTGGACATTTGCGCGACGATGAATGGCTGATGAGCGTCAAACAGCGTATGAGCATTCCCGGCGCTGCGTGTGAGTTCGATTTGCCGGCTTATCATTACTGGCTGAATCTGGCTCCGGAAATCCGCAGAGAAGATCTTAAAGACTGGATTACCCCCTTCACTCCGATCCGCAGTGGGATCAATATTGTGCTGAATATGCTGAGAAACAGCGGTAAGAATTGTTGTTATACCGCAGTTCAGGGATTGTTCCAGCAGGCCGGTTCGGAGCATCAGGCACATCTTCTGAGGTTGCATATCAGCAGTGAATTTCCCTGTGTTCCTGAAATCAGCGCCAACAAATATGCTCTCAATATCCGCTTTGTTCCCTGGCGGTCGGATCACAAAACAGAAGTTTATGAAGAGGATATTCCTTTTGAGCTGACTTTCTGCAGTTTATGAGAAGCAGTACGAATGAATGGAGGTGAAATTGGGTAAATCTCCAGTCGTAAATTGTCCCCAATGTGGCGAAATGGTTGTTTGGGAGCCATCCAGCAAATACCGTCCGTTCTGCTCCGAACGGTGCAAATTGCTTGATCTGGGGCAATGGGCCACTGACGGCTATCGAATACCGGAAGAAGAACGGCCCCGGGAAGACGACACAGAAGCCTGATTCAATCTTCGAACCTGCTGATCAAGTTGTGTCGGTTCCTGAATGTGCTGCAATAGCAGCACATTCCCGCAATATTTGTATTTAAAAACTGTTGGCCAGGGTCATGCAGCGCAATCAGAACTGTCGTTTCTGCATGCCGATCAGGTGCAGAGAATCCTGCTTACTCTGATTGTTCAGATGCCATTTGCGAACCACGATCATGGTAATGGACACGAACAATCCAAACAGGATGATGACGGTATAAATATGCACATCGAACCAGATCAGCAGCGCATACAGTGACAACATGGTGAGAATACCGAGGTTTTCATTGAAATTCTGAACAGCGATAGAGTGTCCGGCACCCATCAGGATGTGTCCGCGATGTTGCAGCAGGGCATTCATCGGTACCACGAAGAAGCCTGCCAATCCTCCGATGCTGATCAGCAGTACAACCGAAATCCAGAGATCTCGAGCCGTGATCATGAGAATCACCACGATTCCCATGATGATACCGAGCGGAATGACATCCAGCGACCGGCGGAGTGAAACCAGCTTGGCTGCCAGCACGGCGCCCAATGCAATGCCCACTGCAACGACCCCCTGCAGCAGTGCCGCCTGGTTTAACGCATAACCAAGAGCTGCTTCAGCCCATTTCAGTACGATGAATTGCAGCGTCGCGCCAGCACCCCAGAACAAGGTGGTAACAGCCAGTGAAATCTGGCCCAGTTTGTCGAACCACAGCAATTTTACGCAGTGAACGAAATCGTGAAACAGAAAAATCGGGTTCTTCTTGAGTATCCGATGATCGATTCCGGTATCGGGGATGAACAGATTAGTAACGGCGGCAATGCCATAGAACAGCATGATGATTATGATACTGGCGTCAACCGCTGTCTTGATCAGAGGGAGATCCAGAGAGAGCAGAACCGCAGCCACTGAAGGGGTGATGAGCAGGCCGCCGATGACTGTACCGAGAACGATCGATGCGACAGTCAACCCTTCCATCCAGCCGTTGGCGATTACCAGTTTCTCAGGAGGCAGCAATTCTGTAAGAATGCCGTACTTTGCCGGAGAATATGCAGCGGCCCCCAACCCGACGACCGCGTATGCACCTAGTGCAGAAAATTGATGTGCAGCAAAAAACAGTAATATGCAACCGACGATCTTGATCGAATTGCTGATGAACATGACCCGACCCTTGGCCATGGAATCGGCGAAGGCACCGACAAGAGGCGCCAGTAACACATAGAATAGTACGAATACAAATTTAAGCATGGGAGTAAGGTACGCTGGTGCATGCAGATCGATCAGCAGGGCAATGGCCACGACCAGTAGCGCGTTGTCTGCCAGCGATGAAAAGAATTGTGCCCCCATGATGGTATAAAACCCGCGTCCCAAATTTTTCTCCTGATCTGTTATCGATATCTCGAAGAACTGGCTCCGGTTTCTTACCAGAGGCCGTTTCAGCTTTGCAGCGTTATATCATGAAAATCAGGCAGGGCGAATTCCAGTTTTTAAATTATCGGTTCTGTTCGGCAAGGAAGGGGGTACGAAGTATTGCAGCATTGTGAGCACTCATCGAGAATATGATGAAAATGGAATTTGAGAGAGTAGGCTTTCTGTAATGACGAGTGAGAAAACAGCATTAGAGGAATTGCCGGTGGCGCAACCGCTGCCTGCTTTCTGGCAGGCAGCAGTTTGTTTTATCGGGATACTGCTGTTGATCGCACTCGGTTTGTTTGTGTTTGAGATCAGTCTGCACGCGCTGATTTTCCTGGCACTGGTCTGGGCCGGTGTACACACACGTATTCTGGGTTATTCGTTCATTGCCATTCGCAGCATGATGGATGAAGGTATCGTCAGGGCATTGCCGGCGATTTACATTTTCATGCTGATCGGCATGGTCATTGCCAGCTTCATGCAAAGTGGCACGATCGCGAGCTTACTGTATTTCGGCCTCGACTGGCTCGACCCGGCCCTGTTTCTGGCTGCCGGATTCGTGTTGTGCAGCCTGATGTCGGTTGCGACCGGTACTTCCTGGGGAACCGCAGGTACTATCGGTGTGGTGTTGATCGGAATCGGTGATGCCATGGGTATTCCGCTGCCGCTGACAGCGGGTATGATCATCTCCGGTGCAACGTTTGGTGACAAGCTGTCGCCCATATCCGATACCACCAACCTGGCTGCGATGAGTGCCGACACAAATTTGTACCGGCATATCGGTTCGATGCTGTATACCACGATACCTACGTTTGTGATCGTTTTGAGTATTTTTACCGTATGGGGCTGGCAGTATGGTGATCATCACCTGCCACAAGCGCATCTGACCGAAATTCGCAGTGCCCTGGCAGGTTCCTTTCGGATGGATGGAATGGTGACGCTGCTGCCACTGCTGGTGATGCTGGGTATGAGCATCAAACGTTATTCTGCCGAAGTCAGCATGACGTGCAGTACCCTGCTGGCGCTGCTGATTGCCGTGGTTTATCAGGACAGGAACGGTATCGATGTCATCAATGCATTATGGTTGAACACACCCGGAGATACCGGGATTGCCAGTATCGATGAATTACTCGGGCGTGGCGGTTTATACAGCATGGCCTGGACTTTGCTGTTGTCCATCATGGCACTGGCACTTGGCGGTATCCTGCATCATGCCGGGTTTTTGCAGGTGCTGCTGATGCGACTGATTGCACCGATCAGACGGACCAGTACTTTGATTGCAGCGACTATTGCCTCCGGCCTGACCGGTAATCTGGTCATGGGGGAAGCCTATATTTCCATCATTCTGAGTTGTCAGTTGTTCAAAAAGGTTTATCAGGAAAAAAATCTGGATCCGGCAGTTTTGTCGCGCTCCGTTGAGGAGGGCTCTACCTTGACTACCGGCCTGATTCCGTGGACGACAGCCGGGATTTTCTATACGGCAACGCTGGGTGTACCCACACTGGATTATGCTCCGTATACGTTACTCAACCTGCTGAACCCTCTGGTTTCAATTGGGATGGCGGTAATGGGAGTAGGTTTGCTGCGTTCCGGGCACTATCAAAAAACAACCTGAAAATATGGAAAAAGAACTGGAAGACCGGAAATTGGCAGAATTGATGAATAGTATCAGGCATTACAGCACACTTCGCTTTGCCATGCTGACCGTCTATTTCGCGGTGACTGGCGGGTTGCTGGTGAAATTCTTCGATTGTGATTTTTCAGTGCGTTATCCCGAATTGCACGGGTTGTTTCAGATTGCCGGGAGTATGGTTACCGTTGCATTCTTCATTTTTGAAGTTGCCCTGGATGATAATTTAAGGAAATTGTGGGGATCAGTAAAAAAGCTGGCAGGCGAGGGGGATGTTCTTCTCAGCCATCGGCAACTCTGGAAAGGCTGCCTGGTTCCCATGGCAACATACGGGATTTTCGTAGGCGTACTGATATTCTGGTTATTCACTTCCCGGAATTACTACCCTTGTCAGGCGGCAGCGCATAAGGCTGTGCAGAGTGAAACAGTGATATCGAAAGAATGCAGGAAATGAATCAGTGATTCACAAACTGCCAAAATGGGTCGAAATCGGGGGATTCCTGCTGTCATTCAATGCCGGTTATGTGAATGCCATTGGCCTTCTGGGATTTGAGCATCAGGCAGTTTCACATCTTACCGGCATCTCGACCTTTCTTTCACTGGAGCTGGCCAACCATAATATGCAAGCAGTAGTGCATTTACTGCTGGTAATGGCTGGTTTTATCATCGGGGCTGCTTATAGCGGTTTTATCATTGGTAATGTCGCATTGAAGCTCGGAAGAAACTATAGTCTGGCGTTGATAACCGAGTCATTCCTACTTGGAATTTCCATGCTTCTGCTGAATTACGGTTCCCCGGTTGGCCACTATTTTGCATCTGCAGCATGTGGACTGCAAAATGCCATGACTAGTACTTATAGTGGTGCAGTTGTCAGAACTACTCATGTGTCGGGACTGTTTACTGATTTAGGTGTTGCTCTAGGGTTGAGGGTTCGTGGTCAGCCTGCTGATACCAGAAGAATAGTGCTGTATCTGATACTGATTATCGGATTTATATCGGGTGGAGTAGCGGGTGCGGTTTGTTTTGGTCAATACCGGTTCTCGGCGATACTGGTTCCCTGCATTGTTACAACCCTCATTGGTGCCGGTTATTGGCTGTTTACACATCAAACGTATTGGCGACTTAAATAATCGATGGAAGTCATAAAATCAGACTTGTCCATTGTGACAATCGACCAATCCGATGTCCTGTTTTCCAATTGAGTTTCACAAGTATAGAGTGATTCAGGTAATACCCGTTTAGCAACGGGAAAACCACAAGCTACCGGGCTTGAATATTAATCATTTCATTGCAGGAGGTTTGTCTATGGCAGGGTATGTGGGCGATGTTGCCATTGCTTATGATCGTGATCTGGGGCACGTGCTGTTTGAGCAATATGCTTCTGATATCGCCAGGCGCACAGCAGGAAAACCGGTTCGTGATGTACTCGAAGTTGCATCAGGTACGGGAATCGTGACCAGGCAACTGCGAAATGTACTGCCTGGGGATGCGCAACTGACTGCTATCGATATCAGTGATTCCATGATGGAGGTCGCACGCACGAAATTTCTGCCGCATGAACAGGTTACTTTTCAGGTTGCAAATGCTGTGGCACTGCCTTTTGATGATCGAGCCTTCGATACGGTGGTTTGTCAGTTCGGCGTGATGTTCTTCGACAAGGATAAGGCCTTTCAGGAGACGCATCGGGTATTGAGACAAGGTGGGCGGTATCTGTTCAGTGTATGGGATTCACGTGACTACAATCCCTATGCCAGTCTCACTTTTGAAGTCATGAAACAGTTTTTTCCATCGGATCCTCCCCGCTTTCTTGAGAGCACTGTTTCATCCTTCGAGATTGATCCTGTCAAGGAGAGGCTGATTCGTGCCGGGTTTGAGCAAATAAGCATTTCAGTTCAGCGACGGATTTACGACATACCGGATATCAGAGCTTTTGCGCGCGGGCTGATATTCAGTCCGATCATCAATGAAATCAGAGAGCGTGGTGAAGTTGATCCTGATGACATCGTTGAAGCTCTGGTAAAGATATTTATCGGGGAATATGGCTCGAACCCCACACGTTTTCCGATGCAGGCCATATTGTTTGAAACGGAAAAGCCCTGATCTGCATACCCTGATTTTCTATGCAGAAAGAGAGAAAGATAAAGGCCAGCCAGTTGAGGGGGTGAAGTCTCTGAAAGCTCTAAGTCAGGCTGCATATGTATGTTCTGTCGATTATTTTTTATGATTTTTTGTCATTTATCTCGTGATAATCTAAATACACATTCGATACATAACGAATGTGATTTGCATATTTAGGGAGGAGGAAAATGATGCGCGTTAAGCTTTTCTTGGCAGTTGTGCTGAGTTTGAGTGTTTCCTGTTTTGCTGGATCGGGGGGAGATCAGCCCGAGTCGTTGCCTGAGACCGGTCAAACGAAAAATGCCTCGACCGGGGATGAACAACCGACACGGATCGAGACAGGAAAGAAAGAAGCTGAATCACAGTCTTCACAAGAAACCGGCTTGGATAAACAATCTTTGATGATTGACTACTGCAGAAAACATACTTGTTAATTTAATAATATATTGCGATCGGAGTTGATTCATGAAAACAAAAATATTGGCGAGCCTGGCTTCAATAATTTTTACGGGTTACGTGAGCATTGCAGCCTCTGCTCCACCTCACTGGTCTTATGATGAAGAACCCATCTGGGGTGCTATTGAGGATGCTGCTCTACCCGTGCCATTACGCTATCCCTATGCGGAATGTGGTATCGGCCAGCATCAGTCACCGGTAGATCTGGCAGATGCAAAAATTGTCAGTGCTAAACCGTTGAACAAACTTTCTGCACAGTATAAGACAGATACGCCGACTTTCTTCAACACGGGACATGCCATACAGGTCAATACTTCCAAAAATTTTGCCGGGGGATTGAAAGTCGGGAAGGAATTACTGCCACTGATCCAGTTGCATTTCCATGAACCCAGTGAACATGTTTTTGGAGGTAAAAAATTCCCTGCAGAATTGCATTTCGTGCATATCAACAAGGATGGAAGAATTGCGGTATTGGGCGTAGTGATCAACATTGGTAAAGAAAATGCTGTATTCCAGACTATCCTTGACAATATGCCTCGACATGAGGGTGAAGCAAATTCGCCTTCCAGAGTCAGATTCAACCCGGCAAAATTGCTGCCATCAGGAGTGAACGCCGCTAATCTGAAATATCTGACTTTAGCCGGCTCATTGACGACGCCGCCTTGCAGTGAGGGAGTACAGTGGTACATTCTGACAAAATCGATCACGATTTCAGCTGATCAATTAGAGCAGATGAAATCTTTTTATCATGACAACGCCAGATCCGCGCAGAGCCTGAATGAGAGATCGATTCTTTCAAACCAGTGAGTCGTTCTGAGTTGTCCATCTTCCCCGATAGAATGACTGATATCCGGGGAAGATTCCTGTTTGCATGAATTCCTTCCGATTCCATTGTACGTCTGGACGTTTGTCTGCCCTGCGGAGAAATCGTCAAATCGCGGATTAGGCATCAATTTCCCCGGTTTCTATAGCTTGGCCTCACCTTGTCTTAATATCCCAAGCTAAGGTATAGTTCGGTCTGCTGATATTTCATCCAGGCAGGAGAGTGCGCTGTATCAAAATACAGTGTCACCGAAGGCGTAACCCCCCGGAATCGCTCAGGTGTGGCCATAAGGCTTGAGTAACTGCTTGTGATTGGCAATCTGGAGAGTGCTGAAACAGCTTCAGCCACCGAAGGGGCATGCGGAAAGTTGACCGTAAAACTCTCAGGTAAAAGGACAGAGGGGTAAGTTGATATCTGTTGGCTGCTTCGCGAGCACAAGTGGTAGCGGGCGAATGTAGGGCAGTACAGATAAAAAACTTCCTTTTTACTTTTGAGAGAAAACAGATGCTGAAGACAACCCCTTTGAATGCGGCGCACCGGGCCATGAATGCCAAAATGGTCGATTTTGGCGGCTGGGATATGCCCCTGCACTATGGCTCCCAACTGGATGAGCACCACTCTGTCAGGCGTGATGCCGGTATGTTCGATGTGTCTCATATGTTGACCGTCGATATTCACGGCGAAAACGTACGCCAGTTTCTGCGAGGACTGGTGGCCAACAATGTCGATAAACTGACCCTCCCGGGCAAAGCGCTCTACACCTGCATGCTGACCCCCACAGGTGGAATCATCGACGATCTGATCATTTACTTCCTGTCCGAGTCCTGGTTCCGTCTGGTAGTCAATGCCGGTACGGCTGATAAGGATATCGACTGGATCACCGGGCAATCCCGCCAGCTTGCTCCCGCTCTGACCATTACCCCGCGTCGTGATCTTGCCATGATCGCAGTACAGGGACCCAATGCGCGTACGAAAGTCTGGAATGTCATTCCTGATTCCCAGGCGATTTCAGAAAACCTGAAACCATTTCAGTCTGTGATGCTGGGTGACTATTTCATCGCACGTACCGGTTATACCGGTGAGGATGGTTTTGAAATCACGTTACCCGCCGGCCAGGCTGCTGATTTCTGGCAAAAACTGCATGCAGCGGGTGTTGCTCCGGCCGGACTGGGTGCACGTGATACCCTGCGCCTGGAAGCAGGTATGAATCTTTATGGCCAGGATATGGACGAGACCGTCAACCCGCTTGAATCAGGGCTTGCATGGACTGTGGATCTGAAAAGCGAGCGTGACTTCACCGGTAAACAGACACTGCTGGAAACGCCGGTCAATCGGCAGCTGGTTGGCCTGGTATTGCTGGATAAAGGAGTACTGCGTAATCATCAGAAAGTCATTACACGGCAGGAAGGTGAAGCAGGAGAAGGAGAGATTACCAGTGGCGGGTTTTCCCCAACGTTGAACCAGTCGATTGCGCTGGCGCGTATTCCTGCAGGCATCGCTGCTGGTGAGCAGGTACATGTCGTCGTGCGGGATAAACAGCTTGCGGCAAAAGTCGTCAAATATCCGTTTGTTCGCAATGGTCAGGCACTGGTCTGATTGTTTGCCGAAATGACAACAGATACAGGATTATTGAATTTTTTAAACTTTAAGTTTGGGGAGTACAGGTAAATGAGCGTTCCGGCAGAACTGAAATATACAGAATCACACGAATGGGTCAGATTGGAAGCAGATGGCAGTGTCACGGTAGGAATTACCCAGCATGCCCAGGAATTACTGGGGGACATGGTATTCGTTCAGTTGCCCGATGTCGGGCGCGCGCTGGCACAGCGTGAAGATTGCGCTGTGGTGGAGTCGGTCAAGGCAGCATCGGATATTTATGCGCCACTGGGTGGAGAAGTCATTGCAGTCAACTCTGAAGTGGAAACATCTCCGGAAAAAATAAACGAGGATTGCTACGCAGCCTGGCTGTTCAAGCTCAAACCGGCCAATGCTGGTGAAGTGGATGGTCTGCTCGATGCCGGCGGATATCAGAAACTGCTGGATAGCGAAGCGCATTGAGGATGCTTGCGGCCTGGCCGCAGCAATCATCATTTTTATGAGTTTTTCTGAATAAATTACAGCCAATCATGCCCTTTATTCCCCATACAGAAGAAGACGTGGCCGAGATGCTCACCAGCATCGGTGCCAGGTCGATCGATGAATTATTCGATGAAATTCCCGCCGAGCTCAAGACCGGAAAATTGACTCAGGTACCACCCGGTTTGAGTGAAATGGAAATTTCACGTCTCATGTACGAACGTGCACAGCAAGACGGGTTTTATCTCAGTTTTATCGGTGCAGGTGCCTATGAACACCATATTCCGGCCGCAGTCTGGCAGATAACGACGCGAGGTGAGTTTTATTCTTCCTATACGCCTTATCAGGCAGAAGCCAGCCAGGGTACATTGCAGTTATTGTACGAATACCAGACCATGATGGCTTCACTGGCCGGAATGGATGTATCCAACGCCAGCCTGTATGACGGCGCATCAGCGCTGGCTGAGGCAGCTCTGATGGCGGTGCGCCAGCACAGGACCTCCAGACGCATTCTGGTTCCTCAGACTGTGCATCCGGTTTACCGCAGTGTGATGCGCACCATTGTCAGAAATCAGGCAATCGAAGTGGTCGAAGTTCCTTATGATCCCGCAACCGGACAGGTGGCCATCGATAAGCTCGATCAGTTTGCACAGGAAGAATTTGCTGCACTGATCATTCCTCAACCCAATTTTTTCGGTGTGCTTGAACAGGTCGATGCACTGACCGATTGGGCACACGACAAGCAATCCCTGGCAGTCGCGGTGGTCAACCCGACTTCACTTGCCATGCTGAAACCACCAGGAGAATGGGGACGTCGGGGAGCAGATATCGCTGTCGGTGAAGGTCAGCCTTTGGGGATCCCACTTTCCAGTGGTGGGCCATACTTCGGATTCATGACCTGCAAACAGGAGCTGGTACGGCAGATGCCGGGGCGTATCATCGGGCGGACTACCGATCTGGAAGGTAAGGAAGGTTTTGCCCTGACGTTACAGGCCAGGGAGCAACATATCCGCCGTTCGAAAGCAACTTCCAACATCTGTACCAATCAGGGGTTGATGGTGACGGCGGCTACGATCTATATGTCACTGCTGGGACCGGAGGGATTGTATCGGGTGGCTGCTCATTCTCATGCAAACACAGTGGCGCTGGTAGAACAGCTGGAAAAATTACCGGGTGTGAAAAAGGCATTCCACAGTCCGTTCTTCCACGAGGCAGCCCTTCAGTTATCCGTACCAGCTGATAAAGTCCTGAACAGACTCAAAGCACAAGGTGTACTGGGCGGCGTGCTGCTTGAAAATCACTATCCGGATTTGAAGAACACATTGCTGGTTTGCGCAACGGAAACCAAAACGGCTGAGGATCTGGATAAATACACTGAAGTGCTGCGGCAGGCACTGGCGGCCAGTGCCTGAGACAGATAAGCCGGATATAGAGCTGTACTACGTGTACTGCACACCAATTTCACCAATATAAGATAAAACATGCTGATATTCGAACATTCCCGCAAGAATCGTCGGAATTATTCTCAGGCTCCGGCAACCCGGCCAGCCAAAAACAATATTCCGGATCATCTGAAGCGTAAATCTACCCCCCTGTTGCCCGAAGTTTCTGAAATGGACACGGTACGCCACTATACCCGCCTGTCTCAGAAAAATTTCTCGATAGATACAGAGTTTTATCCGCTCGGTTCCTGCACCATGAAATACAACCCGCGTGCCTGTAATTCACTGGCTATGCTGCCGCAATTCCTGTCACGTCACCCGCTGGCACCTGAAGATACAGGCCAGGGATTTCTGGCCTGTATGTATGAGCTGCAGGAGATTTTGAAGGACATCACGGGTATGGCAGCGGTCAGCCTGACTTCAATGGCGGGTGCGCAGGGTGAACTGATCGGTATTACGATGATTCGTGCATATCATGAAGCACATGGCGATACCGGACGTACCGAAATCATTATTCCGGATGCCGCACACGGTACCAACCCTGCTACTGCTGTCATGTGCGGTTACAAAGTCATCGAGATTCCCACGAATCGCGATGGTGACGTGGATATGGATGCACTGAAAGCAGCCGTTGGTCCCAAAACGGCTGGTCTGATGCTGACCAATCCTTCCACACTGGGTGTATTCGAGAAGAAAGTAGCGGAAATGAGCCGGATCGTACATGCAGCAGGTGGTTTGCTGTACTACGATGGTGCCAACCTCAATGCGGTGCTGGGTAAAGTCAAGCCGGGTGATATGGGGTTCGATGTCATCCACATGAATCTGCACAAGACTTTCTCGACTCCTCATGGCGGTGGTGGGCCAGGTGCAGCACCCGTCGGTGTGGCTGAACGCCTGCTGCCCTATCTGCCAGTACCGATCGTGGCACATGAGCAAGGGGTTTACCGCTGGCTGACCGAGGAAGATCGTCCTCAAACTATCGGGCGTTTATCCGCTCACATGGGTAATGCCGGAGTATTGCTGCGTGCCTATATCTACGTCAGATTGCTGGGGGCGGAAGGGATGCACCGCATTTCCGAGTATGCAACACTCAATGCCAATTATCTGATGGCTGAGTTGCGCAAACTGGGTTTCGAGATTGCTTATCCCAATCGCCGTGCCAGTCATGAATTCATCGTCACGATGAAAGAGATCAAAGACAGAACCGGGGTAACTGCCATGAATCTTGCCAAGCGTCTGCTGGATAAAGGTTTTCATGCACCTACCACGTATTTTCCTTTGCTGGTACCAGAATGCCTGCTGATCGAGCCGGCTGAAACCGAATCCAAGGAAACACTGGATCGCTTTGTTGCTGCAATGAAGGAGATTCTGGATGAGATAGCCACCCAGCCGGATATGGTCAAGGCCGCTCCACACGATATGCCCCTGCGGAAAATCGATGATGTCAAGGCTGCCCGTGAGCTCGACCTGGTCTGGGATCCGGCGGGCTGATATGCATACACTGATCTGTGGTTCCATCGCCTATGACACGATCATGGTGTTTGAAGATCGTTTCAAACGCCATATCCTGCCAGACAAGATCCATGTTCTGAACGTCGCGTTTCTGGTGCCGGAAATGCGACGGGAGTTTGGCGGTTGCGCGGCAAATATCGCCTACAACCTGAAGATGCTGGAGGGCAAACCGTTGATAATGGCAACGGTCGGGGATGATTTCCAACCCTATACCTACAGACTGGAAAAGCTTGGGCTGGCACAGACACATATCCGTCGGATACAGGATACCTTCACGGCACAGGCATTCATTACTACGGATCTGGATGATAATCAGATCACTGCTTTTCATCCTGGCGCAATGAATTTCTCCCATCAGAACAGTGTGAAAGATGCTATCGATGTCAGTCTTGGTATCATTGCTCCGGATGGCCGGGATGGGATGCTTACTCACGCCCGGGAATTTCATGAAGCCGGTATTCCTTTCATATTTGACCCGGGCCAGGGTATGCCGATGTTCAGTGGCAATGAACTGACTGATTTCATTGACATGGCAGATTATATAGCGGTCAATGATTATGAAGCTCAGCTGTTACAGTCAGTCACAGGCTATAAATTGAGCGAGCTGGCTACCCGGGTCAAGGCGCTTATCGAGACCAAAGGGGCGGAAGGTTCGGTGATCCATGCCCAAGGCAAGCAGTTTCAGATCCCTGCTGTTCGCCCGCAGAAAGTTGTCGATCCAACCGGTTGCGGAGATGCCTATCGTGCCGGATTGCTTTATGGCATTGCTCAGGATATGGATTGGCAGACGACCGGGCAACTTGCATCACTCATGGGCACATTGAAAATAGCTCATCGTGGCGGTCAGAATCATCAATATCAGCGTGATGAGATTGGCCAGCGCTACTTTGAAGCTTTTGGCTGTCGTATACTCTAGCCTGCATTATTCCCGGCAGTAGCCTTGTTGCCGGGAATATCTGTAATCCACCAGATAAACAGGTATCGGTTCTGATCCGGCGCCATAGAGTAGACCTGTCAAATCAAATTTTTATCGGATCGACGTTCTGCTATCCACCATGGCCGCAACCGGAGTTAACAGGTTAACCAGAAGTATCCGGTTCATCAGGTTGATCCTGCATATCGCTTCTGGATTACTGCAATCGTTTGCCTTGCCATACATCAGTACAGCCAGGCAAAACCGAATGGCCTGTAACTGGGCACAAAAATTTCTTCGGATTCTCAAAGTGAAGTTGTGCCCCGGTGGTGTGTTGCCTGTTTGTGGCCGGCAAGGGGTAGTTTTTGTAGCCAATCACATCTCATGGCTGGATATCATGGTCATTCTGGCGGTATATCCGGTGCATTTCGTTGCCAAGGCAGAAATCGGCACCTGGCCGATACTGGGTCAGTTATGTCGCAATGCCGGAACCCTGTTCATCGAACGTGAGAAACGCGGGGATACGTTACGGATCAATCAGCAGATAAGCAGTATTCTGAAAGACGGACGCTCGGTCGTGATATTCCCTGAGGGTACGACCGGTGATGGAGATGTGCTCCAGCATTTTCATGCTTCCCTGCTGCAATCTGCCGTAACAGCTGAAACATTGCTTTATCCGGTTGCAATCCGTTACCGTAACCGTGATGGTTCGCGGAATTCGAGTGTTGCCTATGTCAGCGTGACGATACTGCAATCCCTGATGCAGATATTGGCAGAGCCGGAGATTCAGGTGGAACTGATTTTCAGGGAACCCATTCCGGGAGCGGGCAGAAACCGGCGCGAGCTGGCGCGTCTGGCAGAAAAAGCCATTGCGCAGACCCTGTCACTCAATGTCGTACGCACGGTACCTGAAACACTTTCCGATCTTCCAGCCGAACGGATGTAAGACAGCCTTGCCAGACACAGCCCGTATCCAAGGCAATGAGGTTGGGTGTCAGATGTAATCCCAGCGCTGACCAGTGTCCGAAGACGATCGTCGTATCCTTGCTGGCTCGCCAGGGAATCTCGAACCAGGGAAGCAGGCCGTCCGGAACAGATGACAATTCACCCTTGCAGGAAAAATTCATTCTGCCTTCCGGCGAGCAGACGCGCATGCGTGTCATGGCATTGATGATGACTCGCCAGCGATCTTCTCCCTGCAGCCGGTCATGCCAGTGATCAGGCACATTGCCATACATTGAACGGGAAAATGTCTGAAATCGGTCGCCGCGAATGATTGTTTCGACTTCCTGCGCCAGGATTTGCGCCTGCTCGATGCTCCAGTTCGGTAACAGGCCAGCGTGAACCAGTACATATTCATCTTCGTGATGAAACAGTTGCTGATGCCGTAGCCAATCGAGCAGCCTGCTGCTGTCGGACGCTTCCAGAACCGGTTGCAGAGTGTCTCCGTGTTGTTGCCGGATGGAGCCTGCTGCTACAGCCAGAAGGTGGAGATCATGGTTGCCGAGTACCATTGTGACGGCGTCACCCAGTTCTATCAAGGTACGCAGCAATGAAAGCGAATCCGGTCCGCGGTTGACGATGTCACCGACCAGCCACAGTCTGTCGCGGGTAGCGTTGAAGCCGATCAGGTCGAGCAGTTCGAGAAAATGCCGGTGGCAGCCCTGCAGATCACCGATTGCATAGGTCGCCATTGAAAGTCAGCGCAGCCCCAATACATCCTGCATATCGAACAATCCGGATTTCCTGGTCATGAGAAAACGTGCTGCATGCAGTGCCCCGGCAGCAAATGTTTTACGGCTGCTGGCTTTATGAGTGATTTCCAGGCGTTCACCGATTCCGGCGAATAATGCCGTGTGGTCGCCTACGATATCTCCGCCACGTATGGTCGAGAATCCGATGGTATCTGCACGGCGTTCACCGGTATTGCCTTCACGGCCGTAAATCGCAACTTTCTCAAGGTCCCTGCTCTGGGCCTGGGCGATTACTTCACCCATGCGCAGGGCCGTTCCGGAGGGAGCATCGACCTTATGACGATGATGTGCTTCGATGATTTCGACATCGTAGCCTTCCGGCAATGCTTTTGCGGCTACTTCGAGCAATCTGAACAGCAGGTTGACTCCCACACTCATGTTGGGAGCCAGTACGATGGCGATGTCTTGGGCGGCATTACGAATGATGTCTTTTTCTTCCGGTGAAAATCCGGTAGTGCCGATCACCATTCTGACACCCAGTTTACGACATGTGGCAAGGTGTGACAGCGTGCCGGCAGGGCGCGTGAAGTCGACCAGTATATCGCTGCCAGCCAGTGCAGAGACATAATCACTGCTGATGGCGACTCCCGGAGGTGTTCCGGTCAGGCTGCCCGCATCTTGTGACAGATACGGATTGCCCGGTTGCTCGAGTGCTGCGGATAATCGCAGATCGTCTGCTTCTGCAATGGTTTCCATGATTGCCCGACCCATGCGGCCGGTACTTCCGGCAACGGCTATGTTTAACGGCGTCATTGATTATCCTTGTAAAAATTTGTCTGGTTTTCTTTGAGGAAGTTGACCGTCCCTTTTTTGTCCGGTTCTTCATTCATATTGCTGTCGGTATCCGGGGCAGGGGTAAATGTTTGTTCGGGAGAAAAGAAGTTCTGAGCAGGCTCACTCTCGCTGAAAGCCGGCGGTTGCGGAAAATCTCCCTGAATGTGTGATAACCGGTCATCCTGGAAGAAAACGGTCAGTTTCTTTTCTTCAGCGACTCGACCACCCGGTGCAGTGCGATAGATATAATCCCACCGGTCACCATGGAATATATCCATCACCAGCGGTGTACCCAGTGTGAATCGAACCTGGGAGCGAGTCATTCCAGGCTTCAGTTTTGCCACCATTTCATCCGTTACGACATTACCCTGCTGGATATCGATTTTGTAGGGCAGTGAAGGAAGATAGGTGCAGTGTGTCAGAGGAAGAAACAGCAACAGAAGTAACAGTCGTGGGAAAAATGCATGCATACCAGATCAATATTTTTCAATCCGCCCGGGATAGGATACTATGGACGGTCAGCTCTCCCGGAGCGGGGTAAAGTGTAAACGAAAATGACTGTAATAATACGTATCTTTATGGCGAGTAGCGAGGTTTCCTCGGATCAAAAGGAAATTATGATGGAGGCTAAAGCGTCGTAATTGTCTCATAGATACAGCAAATATTTCTGGATAAATAACCTATGAAGAAATCGGAAAATTTGAAGAATATAGATCTTAAAACGATGGGATTGAAGACGACTCTCCCGCGTCTGAAAATACTGAATTTGTTCGAGAACAGTTTGATTCGTCACCTCTCGGCGGAAGATGTATATAAAGAACTGCTCAATGGAGGGGAAGATATCGGTCTGGCAACGGTTTACCGCGTGTTGACCCAGTTTGAACAGGCCGGCCTGCTCGAACGCCACCATTTCGAAAGTGGCAAGGCAGTATTCGAACTGGCGAGCGATAACCACCACGACCATCTGGTATGTCTGCAATGTGGCCGGGTGGAAGAGTTTTATGATCCGGAAATCGAGAAACGCCAGGCAAGAATTGCCAAGGAGCGTGGATTCGTATTGCAGGAGCATTCCCTGTCACTGTACGCTGATTGCACCAAGGAAAATTGTCCGCACCGCAAATAGACGGCAGTATTCTTGCCCGGAGATCGGGAAGCGGGCGTGAGCCCTGACAGTATCTTCCTGCACGCTGATACGATCATCTGGATCAACCGGATTCATATCTCCTCTCGTCACACGCAATTTTAATGCATTCCGGGAACAAGGCCGGTTTTGCAGATATGGTGTGCCCGTTCAATACCTGACAGGGCAGGTATTATGACGTCCATGATTCCACAGAAATTACTGTTGTACTGCAATCCCCGGAATCATCTTTGATACTTCGAGATACTCAGAAGTATGGTCAACGCGTTATAAACGCGGCAATCGACCATCGACCATGATGGTTTCCAGATTTACTTCAGATCTAAGTGCCGTGATTGCTGGGATCCGGTGCGACAATTTGTCACATTCTTTTTTTCGTTTGAAACCTGCACAATCCCGTTCCTGTTATCTGTAAAGACCAGAAACTGGAGGGGTTTATGAAATATCGTATCAAGCCGGTGACGGCAGCCGTGGCAGTCGCTCTGTCTGCTTTTGCCGTACAACAGACACAGGCACAAACTACTTTGGGTGAAGTGGTAGTTAAAACCAGCAAGATTCGTGATGCAGTGACACCCGAGGAAATTGGATCAGCCGAAATTGCGGCTCAGCATGCCATTACCCGGGATACTGCTTCTTTGCTGCGGGATGTGCCTGGCGTACACCTCTACGGTGCGGGGGGTGTTTCCAGCCTGCCCGTGATTCATGGCTTGGCCGATGATCGCTTGCGTATCACAGTAGATGGTATGGATTTCATTTCTTCTTGTGCCAATCACATGAATCCGCCGCTTTCCTATATTGATCCGACCAATGTCGCAAAAATCAGAGTGTATGCCGGTGTCACACCGGTCAGCGTTGGAGGGGACAGTATTGGCGGTACCATCATTGCCGAATCTGCGCTGCCGCAATTTGCCGCTCCCGGCCAGCGCTCACTCATCAAAGGCGAAATTGGCACTTTCTTCCGCAGCAACAACAATGCCATCGGTGGTAACCTGTCTGCCACACTGGCCAACGAATTCTTCAGCATCAACTATTCAGGTGCGATCACTACGGCGGATAACTACAAAGCGGGTGGCAATTTCAAGACAACAACCGCAACGGGACGACCAGGCCATACCTTGCCTCTGGATGAAGTGGGCTCCACTGCTTATAAAAGTCTGACGCATACCGTGGGAGTTGCCTTGCGAGCGGATAATCACCTGCTCGAGGCGAAACTGGGTTATCAGAACGTTCCGTACCAGTTTTACCCCAACCAGCGTATGGACATGCTGGACAATGAACAGAAGCGGGTGAATGTGCGTTATCTCGGCCAGTACGATTGGGGAACGGTCGATGGTCGTGTTTACTATGAAGCGGTCGATCACTATATGAATTTCAGTGACGACAAGCAGCTTGTCTATGGCACGGCGTTGAATGGTATGCCGATGTACAGCCGTGGCCGTACTCTGGGTTTCAACCTGAAAGGGGATATCGATCTCACCAGCAACGATTTGCTGCGTGTCGGAATGCTCTATCAGCACTATACGCTGGAAGACTGGTGGCCGCCGTCCGGAACCGGTGCCATGTCGCCTCTCACCTTTGAAAACATCAATGACGGCAAGCGTGACCGGATAGGTGTTTTTGCTGAGTGGGAAAGGCGGTTCGGTTCGCAGTGGACTACGCTGCTGGGTGCCCGTTACGAACATCTGGAAACGGATGCAAACAACGTTCACGGCTATGGAAACATGATGGGTAACCAGATTCCTGATACCAACGCTTTCAATGCCCGCGGTCACAAGCGTACTGATGATAACGTCGATGTGACGGCACTGGCGCGTTACACACCCGGTGACATGATCGACCTCGAGCTGGGTCTGGCACGCAAGGTGCGCACACCGAATCTGTATGAGCGCTATGCCTGGTCTACCTGGAGTATGGCTGCCATCATGAACAACTTTGTTGGTGATGGTAACGGTTACGTAGGCAATATGGATCTGAAACCGGAGAAAGCCTATACCGCTTCCCTCACCATAGATTTGCACGCGGTTGACCGGGAATGGGAAGTCAAGGCCACGCCCTATTTCACCTATGTGAACGACTATGTCGACGCCATCCGCTGTTCAAGCGGGCCAAACTGTACAGTAACCAATGCAACGACCGGCAACCAGTTCGTCATTCTGCAATATGCCAATCAGTCTGCCCATCTTTATGGGCTTGATCTCTCCGGTCGAACAGTGCTGGCAAAAACCAGCCTCGGTGAATTTGGTCTGCGGGGTCTGATGAACTACACCAGAGGGGAGAACAAGAAAACGGGTGACGAGCTGTACAATATGATGCCACTCAACGGTAAAGTGACCTTCACCCATCAGTATAGCGGCTGGAGTAGCGCAGTCGAACTGGTCGGTGTCGCTCGTAAGAGTTCAGTTTCCTCTGTACGCAACGAAATCCATACGGGCAGCTATTTCCTGACACACTTGCGTACCAGCTACACATGGAAGAATATGCGCCTCGATCTGGGAGTAGAGAACCTGTTCGACCGTCTCTACGCGCTACCGCTCGGTGGTGCTTATACCGGACAGGGGATGACCATGGGTATCAATGGCATTCCTTACGGCATTGCCGTTCCCGGCATGGGACGTTCGGTTTACGCAGGACTCAATATCAAATTCTGACTTACACTGCCAGTCATCCTGGCCGGCCTGTCAGGCCGATGTCACGACTGAAGCAAGGCGGGTATGCCGGATGACTGATTTCTCAATCTCGATGACACAAAACACCATCAATCCGGCAGCGATAGATTTGCACCATTGCAGCATCGTCAAATCGGTCGAATTGAATATGGACTGCATGGTAGGCAGATGAGTATAGGTAATCTGCAGCAGCAGGCAGGCAACAATCGCCAGCAGGACATAACGATTACCGGTCAGCCCTTCGAGATGAAGGACTGATGCAAAGGTATGGCGACTATTGATCAGATAGAACATCTCGGACATCACGATGGCATTGACTGCCATCGTGCGGGCTGTTTCCGTGCTGACCCCGATGTGCTGCTCCCACAGAAAAAGACCCAGTCCGCCAATCATCATCAATACAGATACCATCAGAACCCGCCAGACAAAAAAGCCGGACAGTAGCGCTTCTTTTGGTGACCTTGGGCGGTGATTCATGATGTTACGTTCTGCCGGCTCAAAAGCCAGTGCCAGCCCTAGGGTACTGACTGTCACCATATTGATCCACAACACCTGTGCCGGTGTGAGTGGTAGGGTGAATTCAAACAGAATGGCGGCTATGATGACGAGCGCTTCACCACCATTGGTGGGCAGCATGAACAGGATGAATTTTTTTAGATTGTCGTAAACAACCCGGCCTTCGCGTACTGCGTAAGCGATGGTGGCAAAGTTGTCATCGGCCAGTACCATGTCGGATGCTTCCTTGGCGGCTTCAGTACCTTTCATTCCCATGGCTACACCGACATCGGCACGTTTGAGTGCCGGTGCGTCGTTCACTCCATCTCCGGTCATCGCTACCACCTGACCACCGGCCTGTAGGGCTTTTACCAGGCGCAGTTTGTGTTCAGGGCTGGTTCGGGCAAAGATATCGACATCCATGACGATGTCACGCAAGGTATCATCATCCATGGCAGCGATTTCCATCCCGGTGAGTACCGGTCTGCCGGCTCCGATGGCCAGTTGTGCTCCGACAGCACGGGCAGTTTCTGCATGATCCCCGGTAATCATTTTGACCCGTATACCTGCCCGATGACATTCGGCCACGGCCTGAACGGCTTCTTCACGCGGGGGATCGATGATGCCAACCAGCGCAAGTAAAGTGAAACCCGTTTTCATATCATTGATTTTCAGGCTGTCTTCCTGCGGGGCTGATCGTTTGCAGGCCAGTGCCAGCAGGCGTAATCCTTTAGCAGCCGTGGCGCTTACCATCCGTTGCCAGTAGTCGATATCAATCGGCTGTTTACCATTCTGCTGCAACTGGGTGGTACACATATCCAGAATGCGTTCTGGCGCACCTTTGACGAAAATCCAGGGTTCATTCTCATTGTCATGGTGGTACGTTGCCATGAAGGAATGCTGGGATTCGAACGGGATGACGTCCCGTCGCGGCCAGGCTGTATTGGCATGATGATTGGAAAAACCGTTCTTTGCGCCCAGAATCAGCAGAGCTCCTTCGGTGGGATCTCCTTCCACGCTCCAGAGGCCATCCTTTTCCCGTAACAAGGCATCGTTGCACAGCACGCCGGAACGAATCGCCAGGGTAAGTGCCGGATAATGGGCAGGGTCGATGGTATGTCCATCGATACTGTATTCACCTGTCGGTACATAACCGACTCCGCTGACATCGATCGTATGATCGGCACAGACGATCCGCTGCACTGTCATTTCATTGCGCGTCAGTGTCCCGGTCTTGTCAGAGCAGATGACTGTCACTGATCCCAGTGCCTCGACTGCAGGCAGTCTTCGGATAATGGCATTGCGCCGTGCCATGCGCTGGACACCCAGTGCCAGCGTTACTGTCATGATGGCCGGTAATCCTTCCGGTATTGCGGAAGCAATCAAAGCTACCGCCATCATGAACATTTCTGCCGGCGCATGGTTACGCCACAGGGTTCCCAACAGAAAAGTCGCAGCAGAAGCGGCCAGTATGAAAACAGCCAGTTTGAATCCGAAGTGATCGATCTGGCGTAATAATGGGGTGGACAGATGCTGAGTATCTTCCAGCAATCGATTGATTTTGCCCAGTTCAGTTGCGCTGCCGGTTGCCACGACGATCCCGCTGGCCTGACCGTAAACGACCAGTGTGCCGGAAAAAGCCATGCCGTAGCGATCCCCGGGTAACGTGTCCGGCAGTGCTGTCTCGATTCGTTTTCTGACTGGTAGCGATTCGCCGGTCAGTGCAGCTTCTTCGACCTGCAGTTCTTTGACTGAAATCAGGCGTATGTCCGCCGGCACCCGATCACCGGAAGCGAGCAGAACCAGATCGCCGGGTACCAGTCCGGCCGCATCGATCTCATAGCGAGTACCGTCTCGGATGACCGTCGCATGTGGTGACAGCATGGCACGGATGGAATCGAGTGCCGTTTCTGCTTTGCCTTCCTGGATGAAACCGATGATGACATTGATGATCACGGCTGCCAGCAGGACGCCTGTATCCACCCAGTGACCCAGTACAGCCGTAATGGCGGCTGCGGCAATCATGATATACAGCAGGACATTGTGGAATTGCAGCAGCAGGCGCAGCAGTGGTCCGCGGCGTTTGGGCGGGATCAGACTATTCGGTCCGAACCGGGCAAAGCGATCGTTGACCTCGTCCGTTTTCAGACCGGCCGAGTCGGTGTGCAGGATCTGCCTGACTTCCGGCAGAGTCAGCGCATGCCATGCTGTCTGCTGTAAGGTTTCAGTGTGGTCAGTGACGCGGTGATCTGTCATAGCAAAAATACTGTAGATGGTCGGTAAATATAATATGTTTAACCGGGAGTATGGTCGGCTGTACCGGATATACTTTCTGACACGCTGGTTGAACAGGGTTCGGATAATTCTTCTGGCAGATCAACGTTTGACCTTGCCATTTCGTTGGTAAACAGGTTCGACGTTAAACGAACAGGATCAGGTTTTCAAGTTCCGAGTAGAAATAATACTGATGGAGAGGTGGTAATAATTTTATGTCGGTTGCTATCGAAAACTTTACCGACTCATGATCTGGTATCTGGAGAAATGGCGACGGCGCTGGATTCTCGGACGTAAACCGATTCGGGAATCTGTCTGGCAGTCTGCAGTGGATCAACTTCCCTTCCTGCATGGGTTGACTCAAGATGAATTCAGGCAGTTGCGGGAATGGACCAGCATTTTTCTGCATGACAAGAAGATAAATGGTGTGCAGGGACTGGTTGTGACAGAAGCAATGCGTGTGATGATTGCGGTGCAGGCCTGTCTGCTGATTCTGAAACTGGATCCGGAATACTATGATGACTGGGTGGAAGTGATCGTCTATCCTGGCAAGTTTATTCTCGATCATGCCTATACCGATGAAACCGGCATCGTTCATACCAGGCGGATGGTGGCTTCGGGTGAATCCTGGCAGGCCGGGCCGGTTATTCTGTCGTGGGAAGATGTAGTCCATGTTCACCATGAATCCGGATACAACGTGGTGATACACGAATTTGCACACAAACTGGATATGCTGAACGGTTCTGCCAATGGTTACCCGCCACTGCACAGCGATATGGATCCGCGGATATGGGCTGTTGTGTTCAGTCGGGCGTATGAAATTTTTTGCAGGCAGGTGGAGCGGGGTGAAGTCACAATAATGGATCCCTACGCAGCAGAGGATCCGGCGGAATTTTTTGCGGTATCGAGCGAAGTCTTTTTTACCAGGCCGTACCGGATCAAACAGTATTTTCCCGAGATGTACCAGCAACTGGCCCGGTATTACCGCCAGGATCCGGCGGCGAGGCAGGAATGTGAAACAGACAGTTGAATATTGTTACAGTCTTTCCAGCAGAATTTGCCGAATCTCATCATCAGTGAGCACGATCGGATTGGTTTTCATGCTGCTGCCACGGCAGTGGGCGATGACTTTATCGAGCCCGGCAGGTTGCAGACCGTAGTGTGACAGCCGGGGCAGGGTGAGTTCTTCTGTCCATTGCGTCAACAGATCGATCAGGGCATCAAAGGCGATTTCCGGATCGTTAAAGTGCTGCTTGCACAAAATCTCAGCAACATGCCGGTATTTTGCCAATGCCGGATTATCCGGCTCACGCATGTGCATGCTGTGAAGGTTGATCCGGGTGGCGGCTGCAACCAGGGTACCGCAAACGACACCATGCGGAATCGGGTAGAACGCACCGAGCGGGGATGCCAGGCCATGCACCGAACCCAACCCTGTTTGCGCCAGCGTGATACCGGAGAGCAGTGCAGCGTAAGCCATTTTCTCCCGGTGTTGCGCCAGCTCGCCTTGCTGGTGATAAAACGGGAGCAGTGCGTCACGAACAGCTTGCAATCCACTGATCGCCAGTGCATCGGTGAGGGCATTGGCTTTGAGGGATACGTACGATTCCAGCAATTGTGTCAGCGCATCCATACCGTTGGCAGCGATGACGCCGGGCGGGCAACTGGCCAGTAAATCCGGATCGACGATTGCATATTCAGCAACCAGTTTGTCGTGACGGAAGGATTTCTTGAAACCATTCTCACCTTGCACGCTGAGTACGGCGTTTTTGGTTGCCTCACTGCCAGTGCCGGCGGTCGTGGGGACAGCGATGAATGGTACGGCTGGCCCCTGATACGACAGCTCCGGGCCAACTCCTTCGAGGTAATCCATTACTGAATGTTGTACTTGCAGCAACCCGGCTACGGCTTTGGCAGTATCGAGTACGCTGCCACCTCCGATGCCAATGACTGCAGCAAAGTGTTCATTGGCATAATCTATGACGAAGTCATCGATCAAAGCAGGAGAAGGCTCTTCCGCTACCATGGCATGTCGCCAGGTGATGGCGCGATGCTCAAACTGATCGATCAGAAGCCGCCAGTAGGGAGTATTCATAAAGGAGTGCGCGCCGGTAACCAGCAAAATATGGTTGCCATAACTTTCGATGATATCCGGCAGTTTTTTCAGAACCCCTGCACCAAATTCGATGCGCGGCAGCCGGGCAATAGAAAAGGGCATCATCAGTCATCCCCGGTTGGATACAAACCACCATATATCACCCCCTTACGTGGCTCAGCCATCCAATCTGCAACGGTATCGCGCCAGGTTAGATAATGTGCGGTTTCTTTATGTGCTGCAGCATCTTTCCTGGTTTTGTATGCTTCATAAAGTACAAACCGGGTTGGATCATCGGCAGACTGCAGAATATCGAAACGCATATTGCCCGGTTCGCGAATCGATTGTTCGTGATTCATACGGGTGGCTTCCTTAAATGCTTCCGTTTTATCTGTTTTGACGGATGCATAGACAATAGTGACATACATGACGTAAATCCTCTGCGTTTAGGGGTTCTGAATAGGCACCCTGATTATGGGCGTGCAATTCTCCGCGTGCAAGCCAGACCTCCCCGATTCTTGTGAGACAATTTTTTAAAATATCAGGTCTGGCATAACCGGATATTTCAGGCTTGCGATCTTATAATTGCTGATAGATCGAATTCTCATTCGAGATCTGATCTGAATCATCAATCAAGGAGAATGTTTACGTATGGATATCTATCAACTGTCTGATTTGATGGGCAGGCGGAAAGAATCGGGCGAGTCTTATCTGGAATTCTTGCGGGTACCTTCGTTGAGTATGGGGGTTTATACCTTGCCGGCAGGAGCGGAAGATTTACAGGAGCCGCATACCGAGGATGAGGTTTATTATGTGGTGCACGGTAAGGCACGTATGCGGATAGGCAGCGATTATCGAGAGATCTCCGCTGGCAGCATCATTTTCGTGGCGGCCAATGTTGAGCACTGTTTCTGCGATATCACAGAAGATCTGACCGTGCTGGTGTTTTTTGCGCCGGCCGAATACACCCATCAGGGGGGTGAATAACGGACTCCACCTGAGGGATTCTTTTTTTGAGGCAAGAACCGGGAATGAAATAGAAATAAGGAGAGATGAGTGGATGAGAAATACCGGTGCGGGTATTTCTCAAGTTTATATTTTGGGCAGTGTGACTCCCTGCTGAAACTGGTATTTGCCGTTACGATCTTTGTATGATGTTTCACATACTTCATCGGATTCGAAGAAGATGACCTGCGCTACGCCTTCATTGGCATAAATTTTGGCAGGCAAAGGAGTGGTATTGGAAAACTCCAGTGTGACATAACCCTCCCATTCCGGCTCGAAGGGGGTGACATTGACAATGATGCCGCAGCGGGCATAGGTGGATTTTCCGAGGCAGATCGTCAGTACGTTGCGCGGGATACGGAAATACTCGACAGTACGTGCCAGTGCAAAAGAGTTGGGTGGAATGATGCATATATCGCCTTTGACATCGACAAACGAGTTGGAATCAAAGCGTTTTGGATCGACGATGGTTGAATTCAGATTGGTGAACAGCTTGAATTCATCTGAGCAGCGAATATCGTAGCCATAGCTGGAGGTGCCATAGGAAACGATACTCTCACCATTGCGCTGCTTAATCTGATTGGGCTCGAATGGCTCGATCATATTGTATTCAGCAGCCATTCTGCGGATCCACTTGTCTGACTTGATTGACATTAGAGGCCCTTAGTCGTCTTCCATGATGATCTGAGTAAACACATCCGAATAATCGCGCGCCATATCGGAGATTTTGGCGGCAACCAGGCGTGCAATGGTGCGATAAATATCTGCGATCTGTCCGTCCGGTTCGGCTACTACGCTGGGCTTGCCGGCATCAGTGTGTTCACGGATGCGGATATCCAGCGGCAGTGCACCGAGCAGTTCGACGTTGTAATCCCGGCACATTTTTTCACCCCCGCCGGTTCCGAAAATCGGTTCGGTGTGTCCGCAGTGTGAACAGGTGTGCAGACTCATGTTTTCCACGATACCCAGAATGGGAATGCCGACTTTTTCAAACATCTTCAAGCCTTTGCGGGCATCCAGCAGTGCGATGTCCTGCGGCGTGGTAACGATTACCGCACCGGTCACCGGAATTTTCTGGGCGAGTGTCAATTGAATATCACCGGTGCCAGGTGGCAGATCGATGACCAGATAGTCGAGATCATGCCAGCGGGTGTCGTTCAGCAATTGCTGCAAAGCCTGTGTCACCATCGGTCCGCGCCAGACCATCGGTGTTTCCACATCGATCAGCAATCCGATCGACATCATCTGGATACCGTGTGCCTGCATCGGTTCGATGGTTTTGCCATCCGGAGAATCGGGCCGTCCGCTGACACCGAGCATTTGTGGTTGTGAGGGGCCGTAAATATCCGCATCCAGAATTCCCACAGTTGCGCCTTCAGCAGCCAGTGCCAATGCAAGATTGACGGCAGTCGCGGATTTACCGACCCCCCCTTTGCCTGAAGCCACGGCGATAACATTCTTGACGCCGGGAATCAGCTTAAGTTTACGTTGTGCGCTGTGGGCAATGATATTGCTGGTTACATTGACTGTTATCGATCCGATCCCCGGCACAGTGCGTATAGCCTGTTCGATTTGCTGGTGAACGGTATTCAGCACGCTTTTGGCCGGATAACCAAGTTCGATATTGACCGAGACATTATCCTGCTTGATTTGAATGTCGCTGACTGCCTTGCTGGTTAGATAATCCTTGCCGGTTGTGGGATCGATAATCTGCCCCAGTACTGTTTCAATTTGTTGTTGTGTGATCAATTGAAAAAGCTCCTGTGATCAAAAACTATTGATGTTAGCAAATATCGCGTCGGCTGGTTTGTTATACAATTCTTTTTTCATATATTTGACTGGTAACTGATGACTATACGCAATATCCTGGTAACTTCCGCATTGCCTTATGCCAATGGCAGCATTCATCTCGGACATCTGGTTGAGTATATCCAGACCGATATCTGGGTGCGTTTCCAGAAAATGCAGGGGCATACCGTCTATTATGTTTGTGCGGATGATACTCACGGCACGCCCGTCATGCTGCGTGCCGAAAAGGAAGGAATTTCGCCTGAAGCGCTGATTGCACGCGTTCATGCGGAACATCTGCGTGATTTTACCGGCTTTCATATTGCTTTCGACCAGTATTACAGTACGCATTCCGATGAGACACGCTACTATGCCGAGGATATTTACCGCAAATTGAAAGAAGCGGGACTGATTGCCGTGCGTGCAATCGAACAGCTTTATGATCCGATCAAAAACCTGTTTCTGCCGGATCGTTTTGTCAAAGGTGAATGTCCCAAATGTGGTGCAGCCGAACAATACGGAGATTCCTGCGAGGCTTGTGGTGCGGCCTATACGCCGACCGAACTGAAGAATCCCTATTCTGCCGTTTCCGGTGCAACTCCCGTCAGAAAAACTTCAGAGCATTTCTTCTTCAAATTGTCCGATAGCCGCTGTGCGGATTTTCTGCGTCGCTGGACGCATGAAGGGAATCACCTGCAGGCAGAAGCAGCCAACAAAATGGCGGAATGGCTGGGTGAAGCAGGAGAGAACAAACTTTCCGACTGGGATATTTCGCGTGATGCTCCTTATTTCGGCTTCGAAATCCCCGGTGAAACCGGCAAGTATTTTTACGTCTGGCTGGATGCGCCCATTGGTTACATGGGCAGCTTCAAAAAACTCTGTGCCCGGAAGGGAATTGATTTCGACGCGTACTGGAAAAAGGATTCCACAACCGAGCTTTATCATTTCATCGGTAAGGATATTCTTTATTTCCATGCACTTTTCTGGCCAGCGATGCTGGAGAACGCGGGCTACCGGACACCCACACAGATTTTTGCTCACGGTTTTCTGACTGTGAACGGTGAAAAAATGAGTAAATCACGCGGTACGTTCATTACCGCGGAAAGCTATCTGGAACAGGGGCTGAACCCGGAATGGCTGCGCTACTACTATGCCGCCAAGCTGAATGGCAGTATGGAAGATATCGACCTCAACCTGGATGATTTCGTCGCGCGCGTCAATTCTGATCTGGTGGGCAAATACATCAACATCGCCAGCCGGTGTGCGGGATTCATCAGCAAGCGGTTTGGCGGCAAGCTGGTGAGTGGTGAGGATTACCGTCTGCTGCAGCAAATGGTGGATGAACATTTTGCCGGCTGGCAGCCGGGGGTGATCGAGGCTGCTTATGAAGCACGTGATTTTTCTGCAGCAGTACGCCATATCATGCGACGCGCAGATGAAGTCAATGAGCTGATTCATGAGCTCGCCCCCTGGGAGATTGCCAGAGATGAAACGCGGGAGCGGGAGCTGCACCGTGCCTGCAGCTTGGGCATCCAGATGTTTTATCTGCTTTCCTGTTATCTGAAGCCGATCCTGCCGCGCACTGCCGCACAAATTGAGGATTTCCTCAATCTGGGTGAATTGAGCTGGCAGAAGCAGCAGGCCGGGCAACCTTTATCCGATACACTGCTGCCGCCCGGCCATGTGATCAACCCCTATCAGCACCTCATGACCCGTATCGATCCAAAGCAGATTACTGCACTGATTACGGCCAATCAACAAACCATGCAGCAAACGATGAATACAGAAACTGAATCACACTCCCCGCAACGACATGGTCAGGCGCAACAGCATCCCGTTGCTCCGATTGCGGAAACCATTTCAATCGAAGATTTCGTCAAAATCGATCTGCGCATTGCCCGTATTGTGGATGCGCAACATGTCCCGGGTGCTGACAAATTGCTGCAACTGACACTGGATATCGGCTCTGAACAGCGTACTGTCTTCGCCGGCATCAAATCTGCTTATGATCCGGAACAGCTCAAAGGGCGTCTGACGGTCATGGTCGCCAATCTTGCTCCACGCAAAATGAAATTCGGATTATCCGAAGGCATGGTGCTGGCTGCAAGTGGTGAAAACGGAGGAGGGCCTTTCCTGCTCGCCCCGGATAGCGGTGCACAACCGGGTATGCGAGTGAAATAGTGTTGAGCCGTGACGGCGGTGCATTCGGTATTTTCTCCTGCTGATTACACTTGACGGCTTGAAATCAAGAGACATAAGTGGGTTAATGCTTATTTGACCCACTTATTGTTCTTTACTGATCATGTCCGATATATCTGGTACTCCCATTACCCCTGTTGTTGCTGTTACCCGCCTTGCTGATTACCGTGTTCCAGAATTTCTGATTGAAAAAACGCATCTGACGTTTGAGCTGCACGAAGGTTATACCGATGTCAGCAGCAGGCTGACAATTACCCGCAATCCGCAGAGTACAAAAGCAGATCATCTGGTTTTGCACGGCGAGCAGCTGGAATTGCTTTCTCTGGCGATTGATGAGCAGCCGCTTGATGCCGGAGGTTATCAGATAACACCGCACAATCTGACCATTCGCAACGTACCGGAACAGTTTGTACTGCACTGCAAAACCCGCATCTATCCTGAAAAAAATACTGCACTGGAAGGACTTTATCGCTCCAGTGGCATGTACTGCACGCAGTGTGAGGCCGAGGGTTTTCGCAAGATCACGTATTATCTGGACAGGCCGGATGTCATGAGCGAGTTTGAAACGGTAATCATTGCCCGGGAAGGTACTTTTTCGACCATACTTTCCAATGGCAATTGTCTGTCCGATACGGTGCGTGATGGCAAGCGCATCGTGCACTGGCACGATCCTTTCAAAAAACCCAGCTATCTATTTGCGCTGGTTGCGGGCAATCTGGTCTGTCTGGAAGACAGCTTTATCACGCAATCCGGCCGCCAGATTCTATTGCAAATCTATACCGAAGCAAAAGACAGTGATAAATGTCATTTCGCGATGCAGTCATTGCAAAAAGCCATGCACTGGGATGAACAGGTCTACGGCCGGGAATACGATCTGGATCGTTTCATGATAGTCGCTGTGGATGATTTCAACATGGGGGCAATGGAAAACAAGGGGCTGAATATCTTCAACACGTCCTGTGTACTGGCTCATCCGGCCAGTACGACTGATACCGCATTTCAGCGCGTGGAAAGGGTAATCGCCCATGAGTATTTTCATAACTGGTCCGGCAACCGGGTCACTTGTCGTGACTGGTTTCAGTTGAGCCTGAAAGAGGGGTTGACGGTTTATCGCGATTCTGAATTCTCAGCGGACATGAACAGCCGTGCGGTCAAGCGGATAGAGGATGTCAGTCTCATACGCGGCGTACAGTTTGTTGAAGATGCCGGTCCGATGGCGCATCCGGTGCGGCCGGATTCCTATATGGAGATATCCAATTTTTATACCGTCACCATTTATGAGAAAGGGGCTGAAGTGGTGCGCATGCTGGCCAATATACTGGGGCCGGAGCAATACCGCCAGGCAACGGATCTGTATTTCAGCCACTTTGATGGGCAGGCCGTCACTTGCGATGATTTCGTCCAGTGCATGGAGGAAGTATCAGGCAGGGATCTGTGCCAGTTTCGTCTGTGGTATTCGCAGGCTGGCACGCCGCAATTGCATATCAGCGACAGCTATGACGCTGACCGCGAGCAATATAGTCTGACTGTTCGCCAGCATACGCCCGCAACACCCGGGCAGACTGAGAAAGAAGCGCTTCATATCCCGCTCAAGGTTGCACTCTACGGCAGCAAAGGCGCATTGCCTCTGGTGATTGACGGGCTGGCCAGAGGTACGGAAACCGTACTGGATATCTGTGAGGCGCATCAGACCATCGTGTTTGAGCAGGTGGCAGAAAACCCTGTGCCATCTTTATTGCGTGGTTTCTCGGCACCGGTCAGAGTTTTTTATGACTACCAGCTGACGCAACTGCGGCAATTGATTCTGCTCGATAGCGATGGTTTCTGCCGTTGGGATGCCATGCAGAGCCTGATGCGCATCGTGCTGAGCAAAGCGATTGACGGCGAAGATAACCTTGCAGAGCAGACGGTACTGATAGAGGTACTTAAACAATTGCTGGCTGATCACGCAGCTATGGATGCCGCTTTATTGGCCTGCATGCTGGATTTGCCCGGTGAGCAATATCTGGCAAGCCTTTATGACAAAGCCAACCCGCCGGCAATTAGTTGGGCATTAACGCAGTTACAGTATCGGCTTGCCATGCAATTGCAGACAGAACTGCTGAGCTGTTACCAGGCTTTGCAGGATAACGCATCCGGGTTATCTGCACGGGCGATGGCAGCACGCAGCTTACGCAATCGGGCTTTGGCATATTTGCTGCACATTGATGATGAATATTATCGTGATCTGGCGCAGCAGCAGTTTATTCAGGCAGACAACATGACTGACCAGTTTGCTGCCCTGAGAGGGCTGGTTCATGCCGAACATGCCGGGGCAGCAGCACAGGAAGCGCTGCAGGCGTTTTACCGGCAATGGCAACATGATGCGCTGGTAGTAAATATGTGGTTTCAGGTGCAGGCAACACGGCCCTGGGGTAATGTCCTGCAGGAAGTGCAGCAGCTTTTGAACCATGAAGCATTTGATGCATGTAATCCGAATAAATTGCGTGCCGTGATCGCCGCTTTTGCCAATCAGAATTTTGCCGGTTTCCATGACAGCTCAGGTAAAGCCTATCAGTTTCTGGCAGATCAGATCGCCGACATCGATCAACGTAACCCGCAAATGGCCGCCCGCCTGCTGGCACCATTAACGCACTGGCATCAGTTTATTGACGAACACGCCACGTTAATGCGCAAGGCATTGGAATCACTATCCCAACGTGAATTGAGCAAGGATGTGTACGAGGTCGTGAGCAAGAGTCTGAACTGAAGGGCTGTGGGTTAGCAGGGTACGAGAATTTATGTGCTTGCCATTCGCGGGGCAGGAAGTTCGTCGGCAACATACGCCACGCACCACCTGCCCGGGTCATCCCGCAGCATTGAACATCTCTTGCACTTGTATCAACGGTATGTTTGAAGTACTGATTTACAACATAAGACATTTCGTACCTGCCTGCAGCTACTGTAAAAGAAATCGACATATAAGCAATCAGATTTCTATCAGGTATGACACGTATCAACCTGATTTATGACATAAGAATTAATAAAACTCAAATAATCATTGGTTTAATATCAAGTATCGTTCTGTAGTACACCAGCATAATCCGGCAAGCTCATCCTTCTCAACGAAAAATAATCTCTCTTCTTTTATCCTGGGACTATCGTCTCTTGTCTTTCTGAGAAATTTTTTCACTCCGTTTGTTTTTACCTTTTTGCATACTCATTTGTCACGAAATTCACCTGTCTCATAACAGTTTTACAAAAGCAAATAGACTCTCTTTAGATATAAATGCTTGATATATAGATGAGAAATTATTGATGTGACAATTTGTCACATTGACGCATCTTAAATCTATGCAGCATCCTTATTTCTACTGGTAACTGTTTTAACAGGAATAAGGGAGAAGGTTTTTATGAAGGTTTGGCGTGGTTGTGACAAAAATACATCATTGGACTGGCTTATTCATCGAATATATCCTGCAAGAATTTCTGCATGGAAATGGTTCTCCTGTCTGATGTTCTGGTTACCGGCACTTCCTTTATTTGCACAACAACTTTCACCTGAACAGCCGGCACAGTTCGATACCATCAGTGTTACTGCCACGCGCGAAGCGCGTACTACCAAAGAAGTACCGCAGTCGATCAGTGTAGTAGATGAAAAACGGATTAAAGATGTGCGCATGTTTAATATCAAAGATGCTATTCAGGGTCAGGTGCCGGGTTTACGCATCGAGAGTAATAATAATGCTTATGACGCCAAAATCTCGATCCGTGGTGCAGGATTGAAAGCGCAATTTGGTGTGCGGGAGATCAATCTGCTGCGCGATGGCGTACCGATACTCGATCCAGACAGTTTTGGACGACTCGATTTTGTTGATCCGGATGATGTTGAACGGATCGAAGTGACACGCGGGCCGGGAGATCTTTACAGCGCAGGGACAGCCGGCGGCACCATTCACATCATTTCACGCTCCGCATTCGATGATCAGCACAATGTTATCCGTGGCGGTGTGGGGAACTGGGGCACACATAACCTGCATACTCGTTTCGGTAAGGTTTTCAATGAACATGCGCTTGCTTTTACCTTTTCTCGCCGCCATACCGATAACGACTGGCGGAGACATAATCGCTTTAGCAGCACTAATGCGGGACTCAAACATGGCTGGCAGCTGGGGGAATCGAGCTTGCTTGAAACCGAGATTACTTACAGTGATGTCAAGTTAAATCTGCCAGGCTCGCTCAGCCGGGAGCAATATGCCCAATATCGTAATACTGGGAAAGCACTGGAAACACAGGATCCCTGGAAAAATTCCGCACGAGATTCCCAGATATTGTTTATGAACAGTCGCCTGGAACATCGTGCGGGGGATTGGCTGTTCAAGCCGCGTATCTATTACAACCAATGGAAACAGTTTCATCCGGTTACTGGACAAATCAATGTCACGGATGGTTGGGAGCGGAATTTTGGTTTTGATCTTGAAGGAATCTATACGCACTCTTTATTTGGTATACCCGGATCGATGGTAATTGGTGGTACCTGGCGGCGTAACTGGAATGATGGTGCATTACAGTATGCTTACGCTGACGTACTGACGGTGCCGGGAAGCGGACGTATCATATCCACTCTTTCTGATCGTAAAGGGCAGATCAATTCCCGCAGCAAATCCACCAATGATTTATGGGGGGTCTATTTTCTGGAAAGCCTCTCTCCATTGGATCGTCTCACCGTCGATCTGCAAATGCGCTTTGATCAGGTCAGCTTCGATATCGAGCGCAATGAATTCCAGCGTTACGATTTTGCAAGTGGGCGCTATACACCGGGGCGTGGTTTGATTCAGGTCAGGGAAAAATACGATCTGTTTGCGCCCAAAGCAGCGGTAACGTATCGCGCTACTGATCTGATCAATGTGTATGCATCAGTTGCACATGCCAACCAGGTTCCGGCAGATAGTGAAGTCCAGAATGCGGTTGAATTTGGACGTACGCTGAAGGCCTCCGGTCATCTCAATTATGAAGCCGGGTTCAAGGGACGCGGACGTAACTGGTCGTTTGATCTCACTGGCTATCATACCGATGTCAGTAATGAAATCATTTCTTTTGTGCAGAACCTGCAAACACTGTATACCAATGCGGGCAAAACCAGTAAGAACGGTTTTGAATTTTTTGGTAACTATGCCTTCACCTCCGGGTTCGAAGTTGGTGCCAGTTATACTTATACGGATCTGAAATTCAACAGATTGACTGAGCCGCTGACAATTATTGATCCTGCTACCAATCAGCGTACCACGATCAATGCCAACCGTTCCGGTAACCAGGTGCCTCGTTTTCCTGAGCACATGTATTTTGTTTATACGACTTACCGGCATTTGAGCGGATGGCACGGGAGAATCGAGACACGTGGACAAAGTGATTATTTTACTGATAACGCCAATACTGAACGGCATGGTGGTTATCATTTCCTGACCAATCTCACCGTAGGATATGACCGAAAACACTGGGGATTAACATTTAATGTCCAGAATTTATTCGATAAACGCTACGCAGTTGATGTCAACAAAGATGCGAGTGGTTCACGAGTCAGTTTTACACCAGGTATGCCCAGGACATTCATGGGGTATGTTTCCTATAAATTCTGATAATTCTGCTTAAAGCACGTGATATCAGACAAAAATTTGCTGATGTATTCAGCCTGATCGCTGGTGAGATCCTGATGTTTTGTCGGATTTGATCTGTACATGAATTACGCTATTTTTAGGCTACTGATCATTACTGGTGCGACAATTTGCCACATTGACGCAAATCTCTTCAACACCAATAATTCTCATTTACGTCCCCTGAATGAATGAGAGATACCTGATGAAATGCCGCCTGTTGCTGGGATTACTAATCTGCTTATCACCATTGGTTGCCACAGCAACGAAGGTTGCCGTATTGAGTACAAGTTTTGTACTGGAACATAAATTCAAGCTAATGGAAGCCACTGCACGTGATCAAGATTTGGATCTGGCATGGACGCAAGTGGATCGAGAAGGTGAAACAGGTGTGTCACGAGTACTCAATGGTGCAGCTTTTGTCATCATTGATGCTCCTAACAACGAAGCCATATCGCAGGTCGGGCAGGTGGCAGGTGAACAACTGCGTACTCTGACAATTCCTGTCTTGAGTGTCCACCGGTTTAACCCGTCGCTGCGCATGCAAGCGCAACGGATGGAAGAAGAACAGGCTCGTCAGTTATTCACTTATTACATCAGCGGTACACATGTCAACCGCGAACGCATGATGCACTACCTGAAAACCTGGCTGACAGGCGAGGATGTATCGGCTGCAGCGCCACCGATTGAACTACCTGACAGCGGTATTTATCATCCGGATGCTGAACAGATGGTATTTGCTTCTCTCCCCGAGTATCTGGACTGGTGGCAACAGCGACATAACCAGCCCTGGCGTGATAATCCGATCATCGGAATGGAAACTGCCAGCAGTTACCTCAGCGATGGGCAAACACGTCAACTTGATGAAACGATCGCAGCTATTGAACGCGCTGAAGGAGTGCCACTGATTTTTTACCGGGCCAGCCGTTCTCGTTCCAGATCAACCACCCGTTCCCCGGAACAGGATGAGCAACAGGGTAGAAGATCTGAGGGAAAAATGCCGGGAAACATACGAATAGCTGTACAAACAATCGGTACAGCTGACAGCAGCGGTTTTCCCAACCCCGCTTCACAACCGATGGATGTGGCTGATGAACCTCTGATTATGCTCGATGGAAAAACCATTTTAGATGTCCTGATGGTCAACACATTTCTGGGAATCAACCCGGATGAGCGCAAAGCCTGGTATCGATCGCTTGATATCCCGGTAATCAATTTCATGCAATACCGCAATGGATTATGCCGAGGATAAAACCGGTATCAGCAGCTTTATGCTGCCTTTTATGCTGACTGTCGCTGAATATATCGGATTACAGGATCCGGTACTGGTTACCACGAACGAAGATGGAGAGCTGGTGTCGATGCCGGAACAAATGGATCTGCTCATCGGCAAACTCATCAATCTGGCTCGGTTGAAAACGCTGCCGAATGCAGAAAAAAACGTCGCATTATTATTCTGGAATCATCCTCCGGGAGAACATAACCAGGGTGCATCCAACCTGAATGTTCCCCGTTCAATCACTCACCTGACAGAACGGTTACGCGATGAAGGTTACGCGTTTGATACCGTCAGTGAGGATCAGGTCATAGCGGCTGTCGGCGAGATGCTGCGGCCGGTTTATCGCAAAGACTCCCTGCCGGAACTGATGCAGACGCCTCACTGGGATTTTCTGCCGCTGGTCACATACAGGGAATGGTTTGCAACACTGCCTGAGGAAGTACGCGAACGGATCGATACATACTGGGGAAAAGCGGAAAGAAGCCCCTGGGTGGTACAGCACGAGGACGGTACAACCGGTTTTGTGATCCCGCGCCTGAAACTCGGCCGACTGGCAGTACTGCCACAACCGCCGCGCGGAGAAATCGCGGATGAAAACGAAGAGAAGTTGTTTCACGACACGAAAATTCCGGTCAATCATTTTTATCTTGCTACCTACCTGTGGATACGTACACAGCAACCCGCACATGCCATCGTTCATTTTGGCACCCATGGCACGCAAGAATGGACACCCGGCAAGGAGAGAGGATTGTGGGCATTCGATGATCCCAATCTACTGGCAGGTAATGTGCCGGTGATTTATCCGTACATTGTGGACAACATCGCGGAGGCGATACATGTTAAACGACGCGGCCGGGGAGTGATCGTCAGTCATCAGACACCACCTTTTTCCCCTGCCGGATTGTCTGATGATTTCGCTCAGATCAATGATGCGATTCGTGAATATGAATCTCTTGATGAAGGACTGGTGAAAGAAAACGCGCGCAAGCAGATTATTGATTTGGTGATCAGAATGAACATTCATCAGGATATGTCGTGGAAAGTTGCTGATCTGGAACGTAGCTTTCCTGATTTTCTGCGCGAAATCGAGGATTATCTGGAACATTTGGCCATTGCGCAGCAGCCGCTCGGGCTGCATGTGCTGGGGCAGGATATGGAGCGCGCCCATATGATCAGCACCGTCATGCAAATGCTGGGGCAGCCACTTTACGAAGCGTTTGGCTTCAATAATGCTGGAGAGGTGTTTACCGAAGATTACCGGCAGATACAGGCATCTGCACCGTATCACTTCGTCGATGAATGGGTACTGAGTGACAAATCACTGGATACATTAAAAAACAAAATACGCGTTGAACTCGCTGAATGTGGCCGCGTATTTGCTGCCACCTTTCGTACAGCCGGCGAAATAGAATCGGTGCTGCGCGCATTGGCGGCGCGCTGGATTGATCCTTCCTACGGAGGAGACCCGATCCGTAATCCGGATGCCTTGCCAACGGGACGCAATATGTATGGCTTTGATCCCTCACGCATCCCGACCCGTGCAGCATATGAGGCCGGTAAGGAATCACTGGAACATCTGATTCTGACCTATCAGTCGACTCACGATGGACAATTTCCGGACAAGCTTGCTTTTACGCTGTGAAGTACAGAAACCATGCGCCACCTCAGCATGTTGGAAGCACAGATCTTGTATGCCCTGGGAGTGCGGCCGATCTGGGATGAAGGCGGTCGTGTAACCGGTATGGAAAAAATTCCATTGGCAGAACTGGGCCGTCCACGTATCGATCCGGTGATATCGATTACCGGTCTGTATCGTGATCAGTTCCCCAATGTCATGGAACGTCTCAACGAGGCGATCGTGATGTTGGCTGCAGAAGATGAGCCGGCTGAACAAAATTTCGTACGCACCAACAGCTTGCGCATTCTGGCGGAGATGCTGGCACGAGGGTTATCCAGGGAAGATGCTGGTGCGATCGCGCATACCCGTATCTTTGGTAATGAAAGTGGAAATTATGGTACTGGCCTGACAGATGCAACACTGGCATCCAATCGGTGGGAGGAAGGCGATGGCAAGCTCGAACGACAGTATCTGTCCAATATGTCCTGGACATATGGTCCGAGTACAGCCAGCTGGAGCAAGAAATACACAGATAGCAAAAACGGTGAAGTGAATGCTTATGCCGAGCATCTGCGCGGAACACGTGCAACAGTATTTTCCCGCTCATCCAATCTGCGCGGGCTGCTCGATACCGATCATCCGTTTGAATATCTGGGTGGTATTTCCATGGCTGTCCGGCATCTCGATGGTGCGGCGCCGCAATTATATATTTCTAATATGCGTGATCCGAACCGCGCACAACTGGAAGCGGCTGATAAATTCCTCGCAACCGAGCTGCGATCAGTCTATCAGCATCCAAACTGGCTGGCCGAGATGATGAAAGAAGGTTACAGCGGAACTTTACAAGTGTTGAATACGATCAATAATTTTTGGGGCTGGCAGGTCATGGATCGCAACATCGTAAGGGATGATCAATGGCAATCTTTTCATGAGATTTATATAAACGACCATTACCAGCTTGGTTTACGTGAGTGGTTCGAGCATAACCATCCGGCAGCACTGGCACAAATTGTTGAGCGTATGCTGGAAGCAATTCGCAAGGATTACTGGCAGGCCGGTGAGCAAACCATTCAGGAACTGATAACCATCTATATCGAGCTGGCACAACAGCATGATATCCATACCGGTAACGAAACTTTCAAGGCTTATGTACAAGAGCTGATGACCAATTTTGGTATGGCTGCACTGGACAATAAACCGGCAGAATCAGCAACCACCACGCTATCAGATGCTGTACCGGCTGATTCCGCGCCGCAAGTCACCGGAGAAACTGAAAATATCAGTGGGCAGCAGATGAGTGAAGTATCACCGGCCGGGGAAGCAATTCAACTGATATGGACCTATGCCCGGTTACTGATCCTGATCATAGTGAGTGGCTTTTTTTGGTAGGCGTGGGGCACCTGGCACGAAGTGCGCACGCGCACATTCAAACAGGCATAAACATTGTATTCATTTTCCATGTTTCCGAACATGAGGTAACTGCTGATGAACGCACTTGAATCATTTTTATATGAAATTTCCCGCTTCTTTCTGACGCCCGTGCTGATCATATTGTGCATCATGTTTGTGCTTTCATTGTTTGCGTTAGGTATGTTGCTATTTGATCTGATATTGCGCTCATTGCATTTTTCGGTAAGACAGTCTTTGCAACATTACCGTGAGCGCCACCCGCAAGCCAACACAGAGGCGATAGAACTCCATCTGCTCAAACTACTGGAGCCATTGCGCCTTACCAGCCGTGTTGCACCGATGCTGGGATTAGTAGCAACTATGATTCCGATGGGCCCGGCACTGGTAGCTGTGGCAGCGGGCAATACCCAAGAGATTGCAGAAAACCTGGTGGTGGCGTTTTCAGCGGTGATTGTGGCACTGGTGACTGCTTCCATCAGCTATGTTGTTCTTTCCATGCGGCGGCGGTGGCTGCTGACCGAACTTAATATATTGCTCAATGGTAACCAGCGATCTGCTTTCATTGCTGACAGCAACAATGCTCACGTAATTACTCCGCAGGAGGCAATACATGGCTGACCGGCTGCTGACCCGTATTCTGGACGATGAGGATAGTGACGATCCGATTCTGTCAGTGGTCAACATCATTGACGTATTTCTGGTGATCATTGCTGGCCTGCTGATCGCGATACTCGAAAATCCACTCAACCCTTTTGCTGCTCAGGACATGGTAGTTATCCGCAATCCTGATACTCCACAGATGGAAATGATCGTGCGCAAGGGGGAAGAAATGAAGCACTATAAGAGTACCGGTGAAATCGGGCAGGGTGAAGGGGTACGAGCCGGTGTTGCCTATCGGCTGAAAGATGGCTCCATGATTTATATCCCTGAGGAAACGGACAAAGCAACCGGAACCTCATCGAAATAATGCATATTTCGTTATAGCTCCAATACAAGGAGAAGTAATTCAGTCTTTTTGTTCTGTTGCCATGTATGTGGAATCAGGTTGTGTTTTGTAGCCTTGCCTGTCCATGAATGTTTTCAAAGTCTGATAGGTTTCAAGCCCGTAGGAATTTGCCACCATGAGCGCCATCCATGTCTGGATGACAAATACCCTAAGGCCTTCATGCTTTTCCTGATTTGGATTCGTGACCTCGGTTATGTTCCTGGCGGCATCTTCGGGACAGCTCCTTTGGTACCTCAGCAGCAGTTCTTCGATATCCTGATGATTGATTCTGGCTTTTTCGGCAACCGTAAGCGTGTTTATCGTCTTTTTCAGTCCTTTATTGGGTATAAGCCTGAGCATAGTAATTTCTCAATAATTCCAAGAGTACGTGCATGTTTTGCGGGGACGTAATCTTGCATTCCTTTCCAGTGTTTGTACTCCGTGTATGAAGCAGATCGTCTGGCGCTGTATACACTTTTAATCAAATGAATGTGATGAAGGAAATATTTTATGACAGGCCTCATTGCTATATCAACTTGTGAATTTTAGACGGTTATCAGAAATCGATCCCCGTTTGTGCCTGAATGCCAGCCTGAAAAGCATGTTTGATGTCACGCATTTCGGTGACAGTATCGGCTGCCCCACATAGCGTATCCGGTGCGGCGCGGCCGGTGATAACGACATGCTGCATGGCTGGCCGGTTCTGAAGATCACTCAGTACCTCGCTGATTTCCAGCCAGCCGAATTTGAGCGGGTAGGTGAGTTCATCAAGTATCAGCAGATCGATCGATGGATCGCGCAGCATGGTTTGTACGACTGACCACCCTCGGCGGGCGGTTTCTCTGTCACGAGCGAGATCCTGTGTATCCCAGGTAAATCCTTCTCCCAGCACATGCCAGACGATATTTTTCTGCTGTGTGAAGAAAGCTTCCTCGCCGGTATCGGAGCGTCCTTTGATGAATTGCGCAACCCCCACGCGCATGCCGTGTCCCAGTGCGCGGGCAACCATCCCGAAGGCAGAACTCGATTTTCCTTTGCCGTTGCCGGTCAATACCAGCAACAGCCCTTTGCTTTTATCAGCGCGGACAATCGCCGCATCCACGACCGCCTTCTGGCGCTGCATCCGCGAACGATAACGCTGCGCCTTGTCCGCATCCATATCTGTGCTGTCAGCCGGTGGCATTAATCTGAGGATGGCGTGATTTATGAATCAGCACGAACAGGGTATGTATCGTGGCCGCAGTACCGACATAAAACAGCAGGGACTGGAGATAAAGCGGGAAGTAGTGCAATTCACGCTGCCAGAATTCGGCAAATGTGGTTTCTTCAAATTGGCCGGAGAAGAAATAGAATCCGCCACTGGAGAATAATTCACACAGCATCGCGCCGATCAGGAGGCTGATGGATAAGGATGCCAGCGCTCGCCATGAAAATTGATAACGAGCTGCAAACCAGCGGCCGGCAACCCAGAGTGCACCGTAGGCGGGCAGCAGAAAAATATAGGCTGAGGTCAGGCAGAAATCACTTCCTGCAGCAGTAAAGTAAGCTGAAAAATCAAGTATCCAGGCAAGTACCAGGAACCCAAGTAATGACCAGCTTGAGCTGAGATAAACACCGGCCAGGAAGAAAACCGCCCAGGAGGCTCCCGGCAGAGTATGTAATGAAGCGAAATGATATTCACGTGTGGCGATCATCAGAATGATCAGGATCGATCCGATCAGGTATTGATGTCGTAATGGTAGTGTCAGCATATTTTTATCCTATGGTTGGTAACGCAGGGTGACAAAAAAGTTGCGCCCGGGCTGGTTGAAGAATGCAGCGGTTTCATAGTCTTTGTCAAACAGGTTTTCGATCCGCCCCTGAATGCGCCATTGCGGATTGATCAGATATTCTGCTCGCAAGTCAACTTTGACATAATCATCGAGTTTCTGATTGTTTGCCAGATCATCATAGCGATTGGTTTCTGCCAGAAACATTGCTCCTACAACAAAATCACCGAGCTGACGACTGGCATCGATCCGGAAAGCCTGCTTGCTGCGCCGGGGCAGGATATTACCTTTATTGGCTCCCTTGGAACGATTTTGCGGGTCAAGAAAAGTGAGGTTGGTTTGAATCAGCCAGCCTTTGATTTCGGTGTTGAGGATAGCTTCCAGCCCTTGTATGCGTGCTTTATCGATATTATCCGGAGTGAATGTTGCGGCATTGTATGAGATCAAGTCATCGATCCAGGTTTCATACAGGTTGAGTGACCAGTTGCCCCAGTCAAACCGTCCGGCTGCACCCAGTTCCACCGTGCGGGCATCTTCCGGTTTGAGATCAGGATTGCCAAATCCGGGGAAATACAGTTCGTTGAAAGTAGGGGCCTTGAATGCGCTGCCAAAGCCGGCAGTCAGCCTGACCCGTTCGGTCAGTGAATAGCCCCAGGAAGCGCCACCGGTTACCTGACTGCCAAATTGCTGGTTGTCATCATGGCGTACAGAAAGTTGCAGTTTGTGCGCTGCGAGTGAAATCTGGTGTTGCGCAAATACGCCCCAGTTATAGCGTGAAGTGGTGGTGAATTTTTCCGAGCTGTTGATACGATCGTACAGATAATCCGTACCGATGGTCAAAAGCTGATTCGGGGTGATGGTTATGTCATTTTGCCAGGAGATCGTATCGCGCCGGGCGTGGTAGCGTGTCGTGAATAGCTTTTCCTTGAAATTATCGGAATCTTCATTGCTGCGTCCCGCTGTCAACGTGATACGCCAGGGTTCAAAGAGTGAATAGCGTGCTGTTCCCCCGAATACTTGTTGTGCCAGCTGAGTTCTGTTTTGAAAGCTGCCGTCATACTCGTAATGACCATCAGTATGTAAAAAACTCGCTTCGACATCCAATCCATTATCAAAACGGTAACCAGCGCGAGCCGAGCCGGAGATGTTGCGATAGCCATCCTTGTCCGGTTCGATGGTGAAGCATCCCGCACTGAAAGATCCTTTGCAGGCATTGAAGCCATTGGTGTCCGATCCGCTGATACCGAGATTGAACCAGGCACGTTCACTGCTGCCGGAGAGGGTGGCTGAGCCATTGATGGTTCCGTAGCTGCCACCTCCGAAGCTGAGAGTGGGTTTCAATCCTTTTTTTCCACCTTTGCGGGTGAATATCTGGATTACCCCTCCCACGGCTTCCGGGCCATACAGACTGGATCGGGGTCCCCGGACGATTTCGATACGATCGATCAGTTCTACCGGATAGTTCTGGATTTCAGAAAATCCGGATGTGGCGGAGCCCATTCTGATGCCATCGACCAGAACCAGTACGTGGTCAGACTCTGTCCCTCGCAGGAGAAGTGTGGTCAATTTTCCAGGGCCGCCGGTATTGGCGATATTGATACCTGCGATACCGTGCAGCAGATCCTGCATGGAGCGCGCTTGCTGGCGCTCGATATCAGTTCGCGTGATGACGGTAACCGAGGCGAGCGTATCTTCTGCAGCCTCATTGGTACGGCTGGCGGTAACGACTACTGGTTTTTCGAGATAACTGATTTCTTCTGCCCATGAAAGGGCAGAAAGACTGGCTCCCAGCCACAGAGTCAGTACAGATGAAGCATGATTTTCGGACATTGTTTCCTCCGCGCACACCCGCGCGATGATCGGGTTGTAAACAGATTGCGGAGAAACAGCAGGGAACCGGGCACGATTAAATACCGGGAATGAGATTCGGTGCCGTGTATTGCCCTCCGCAATAACATGATATTGCTTCAGGCCGGTCTCCGGACTTATGAGCGGAAGCTGTGTTTTCCTGATTCTGCGCCTTCCCGTGCCATACAGCACAGTGGCGTGTGCAGATCATTGACTCATTTACCGTTGCGGGGGCAGTGCCGGCATTGCGCTGGCTGATTCCAGCGCGCACCGGCTTCCCGTTTCATCCCTCGTGCAAATGCATCTGGGACACCTCAAACAAGGGGCGCAGACTATAACAGCGCTATGGTCATGTCAAGCATTGCGCCTGATCCGGGGTGAGAGGCGGGTAATTATCTGTGGTGTAAGGAAAGTTTGCTGATTGACAGGAGAAGATGTGACCTGTAGTGGCTGGTGTATTGATTACTCATTTTCTCCGGTATCGTTATGCCGATTTTGCGTAACGGGTAGTGGTGACTTGCGGGAGGATGATTTCATCGACAAGGCAGCCAGGATGATGCCCAGTTCGTAGAGCAGGTATAAAGGGACTGCCAGCAAGATCTGCGACATGACATCGGGTGGAGTGAAAATCGCACCGATGACGAATGCACCTACCAGTACAAAGCGGCGGACAGATTTCATTTTCTCGATCGAGACGAGACCGGTCCGAATGAGTATCAGTACGAAGACCGGTACTTCAAATGTGATTCCGAAAGCCAGGAACATCGACAGGACAAAACCGAGGTATTCGCTGATGTCAGTCATGACGGCGACCCCTTCCGGCGCAAAATAGACGATGAACTCGAATACCAGTGGCAGTACGGCAAAGTAGGCAAATGCCATACCTGTGAAAAAAAGAAGGCTGCTGATGAATACCAGCGGCAGAAACAGGCGTTTCTCGTGGCTGTACAGACCGGGTGCGACGAATGCCCAAAGCTGATAGAGCGTATGCGGCAGTGTGATGAGAAATGCCACCATCAGCGCTACTTTCATTGGGATGAAGAAAGGGGTGACGACCTCGGTGGCGATCATCTGCCCGCCTTGTGGTAATTTTTCCAGCAGGGGGAAAGCCAGAAAACTGTATAACTCTCGCGCAAAGAAAGCGCAGGGGAGAAAACCCAGAAACAGTACCAGAAGTGCCCGGATCAGCCGGGAGCGTAATTCCACCAGATGTGAAATAAAAGTAATATCGTCATCCATCTGTTACTGCGGTTCGTCCTGTTGTTAGATTGGGCTGTCTGATTTGATGGAAATGAGGACGATCACCGGCTTGCAGTGATTGAATCCTTACAGAAGCTAACTGTTCGGCTGCCGGGGTTCGGCAGGTGCTGATGAAGTTTTGGTTTCACTGGTATTGACCGGTTCGATATTTTCCGCAGCTTTTTCAAATGGAGGTTGTTTATCCGGTATGACTGCAGACTGGGTTTCTGTAGTTTCCTGAATTTTGTTTATTTCGCTGCGTACCGAATTCTCAAATGAATTGACGGTTTCGTGCATGGAATCTCTTAGTTTTCTCAGGCTGTCCAGTTCCATTTCTTCATGCAGGTCATGCTTGACCTGATCGACATAGCGACGGGCACGCCCCAGAAAATAACCTGCTGTGCGGGCAACGGCCGGCAACCGTTCCGGCCCGATGACGATCAGCGCTACAATTCCAACGACCACGAGTTCAGCGAAACTGATATCAAACATTTTCAGATTCGAACATTGTTGAACTGCACTTGGAGATTATCCCGAGCATCCTGTCCCGGTAATTGCGGAGAGCCATGTGTCAGATCACACTTTCGTCTGATCTTTTTCTTCTATTTCACTTTTGATCGAATGGCCGGTGACCTGCTGAGCCGGGGGGGGCGGAGTGCTTTCTTCTTCAGCCCCTTTCATTCCCTCTTTGAATCCACGGACTGCTCCGCCCAGATCACTGCCAAGATTGCGCAGTTTTTTGGTCCCGAATACCAGGACGACAATTGCCAGAACAACCAGCCAGTGCCAAATACTGAAACTTCCCATCATTTGCTCCTTGAACGGTTAGTCGTGGTGAACCATGGCGGGCAGACGATCCTTCCCTCCGATAACGTGAAGGTGAAGATGAAACACTTCCTGTCCGCCTACTCGGCCGGTGTTGATAATGGTTCGGAATCCATCTGTACATCCCTGACTGGCTGCCAGCCGGGGAGCCAGCCACAACATTTTACCGAGTAACTGCTGATGGCTCGCATCGACTTCACTCAGTGATCCGATATGCTGTTTGGGTACCACCAGCAGATGTACGGGTGCTGCCGGATGGATATCGAGAAATACCAGTGTATCCTCATCCTCATGGATTTTGGTGGCCGGGATTTCTCCACGGACGATTTTGCAGAATAGACAGTCTTCCATATTACTCAGTTTTGTTGGGTTGGGATCGCGATAACTTTTCTTCGATGCCGGATATTCCTTCCCGGCGTTCCAGTTCCCGCAATATATCTTCCGGCGAAATGTCATGCCGGGTGAGCATGATCAGACAATGAAACCATAAATCTGCCGTTTCATAAATGATCTGTTCTCTGTCATTGTCTTTGCAAGCCATGATGGTTTCAGCGGCTTCCTCAGCAATTTTTTTCAGCACCTTATCCTGGCTGCTGTTCAGCAATTTTGCCGTATAAGAGATGGAAGGATCAGCGTTCTTTCGTGCTTCGATTGTCCGTGCCAGCCGCTGCAGTATGGTCGATGCTGTCATTTGGTATAAATTTGTGACGGGTCTTTGATAACAGGTTCTGTGACGACCCATTCTCCATTTTTCAATTGACGGAAGAAGCAACTTTGTCTGCCTGTATGGCAAGCAATTCCTCCTTTCTGTTCCACACTGAGGAGAAGGATATCTTCATCGCAATCGAGATGGATCGCACTGATTTTCTGGGTATGCCCGGATTCCTCGCCTTTATGCCACAGTTTTTTTCTGGAGCGTGACCAGTAAACCGCTTCACCGCTTTCGACAGTACGTTTGAGTGCTTCGCGGTTCATCCAGGCGACCATCAGAATTTTACCGTTGTTTTTATCTTGTGCGATAGCTGGAATGAGGCCGTCTGCCGACCAGTTGATTGTGTCAAGCCACTTGTCTGTCATTGACGTGCTCCACGTGTTCTTTTGTTTCTTCGGGCGATCTTAACAGTTTCAAGGGTATTTTTAAAATGCAAGGGCAATAATGCCAGGTAAAAGGGCACTCCTGATCGAGCTGAAGCTAGGGTTATATAGGAATCAAGGAAAGATAATCCTATTTTGTTACAGGCGAACTTCTATCCCGTGCGATGACAGATATTGTTTGGCTTGTAGGATACTGTACTCGCCATAATGGAAAATGCTTGCTGCCAGTACGGCATCGGCATGGCCTGCCAGAATACCTTCCACCAGATGATCCAGATGACCGACACCACCACTTGCAATGACCGGTAAATCGACTGAATCGGAGATTGCACGTGTCAGTGTGAGATCGAATCCGGAACGCGTACCATCACGATCCATGCTGGTTAGCAGAATTTCTCCGGCGCCCAGGGCTTGTATTTTTTGAGCCCATTCAATTGCATCGATTCCAGTGGGTTTGCGTCCGCCATGGGTAAATACTTCCCAGCGTGGAGATTCAGGATTTGCATCAGGTATTTGTCTGGCATCGATTGCGATCACGATACACTGGGAGCCGTAGTGATCTGCTGATTCCTTGATCAGCATCGGATTCAATACCGCTGAGGTGTTGATGCTGACTTTGTCTGCACCTGCGTTCAAAAGCCTGCGTACATCTTCGGCCTTACGGACGCCTCCGCCTACTGTCAGTGGGATGAACACCTGTGCGGCGACTTTTTCGACGATATGCAGAATTAAGTCGCGATTTTCCGAGCTGGCGGTAATATCGAGGAAAACGAGCTCGTCAGCGCCCTGTTCATTATAGCTGCGGGCAATTTCGACCGGGTCTCCCGCATCCCGCAACGAGACAAAATTGACTCCTTTGACGACGCGCCCATCTTTGATATCAAGACAGGGGATGATACGTTTGGCTAATCCCATTGATCAGAAATTGTCAGAAGCAGGCTGAATAGAAGAGAGACAGGGTAAAAAATGTGCTGTGAGTGCAAATGATATTCGGATGGGACATAACTGAACCGATCAAATAGTTGCTGCATCCAGTTGATCTGCCAGGGCTTGAGCCTCTTTGAAATCAAGTGAGCCCTGATAAATCGCACGGCCGGTGATGACGCCAGTAATTCCTTCAGACTGGACTTCACACAATTTTCTGATGTCATCCAGATTGGTTACACCCCCACTGGCGATGACAGGAATCGTCAGTGCCTGAGCAAGTTCCACGGTGGCTTCGATATTGAGCCCGCTGAGCATACCATCGCGGCCGATATCGGTATGGATGATTGCTTCCACGCCGTAATCCTGGAATTTTTTAGCGAGATCGATGACATCATGGCCGGTTACCTTGGACCAGCCGTCGACGGCCACTTTTCCACTCTTGGCATCCAGCCCGACCATAATCTGGCCTGGAAACGCATAGCAGGCATCGTGCAGGAAACCAGGTACTTTGACTGCTGCCGTTCCGATGATCACGTAGGTGATGCCATTATCCAGATAGTATTCTATGGTCTCCAGATCGCGTATTCCTCCGCCCAGCTGGATTGGAATTCTGCCATCGACAGCCTCGACGATCGCACGGATTGCTTCGCCATTTTTGGGTTTTCCGGCAAATGCACCATTGAGATCGACCAGGTGCAGTTGACGTGCTCCGTTATCCAGCCAGTGCAGTGCTACTGTTTCAGGATTTTCCGAGAATACTGTGGCATTTTCCATGATGCCTTGCTTCAGTCGGACACAATGTCCATCTTTCAGATCGATAGCAGGAATAATCAGCATACAGGTTTATCTGGGTTGATGATCAGGGTTGAAAAATAAGATAAAAACAAGGAAAGAGCTGAATGTTATCAGGGCGTCCATTTCAGGAAATTACTCAATAACGCCAGTCCTGCAGAATGACTTTTCTCAGGGTGAAACTGAATGGCAAAAATATTATCCCTGGCCACTGCGCAGGTGAATGGAACCGGATATTCGGTGCTGCCTGCCACTATTTGCGGTTCATCTGTTGCCACGTAATAACTGTGAACGAAGTAAAAACGTGTGTCGGTATCGATCCCGTGCCATAACGGGTGCTCCAGAGTCTGGTGAACCTGGTTCCAGCCCATATGAGGGATCTTGATTTTCGGAATGTCGCTATCGGCTGTATCCGTAGATTCCAGTTTTTTGACTCTGCCAGGCAGAATGCCCAGTGCACGAATATTGCCTTCTTCACTTTCCTCGAACAGCATTTGCAACCCAAGGCAGATACCGAGGAAAGGCTTGTTTTTAGCAGCCTCGATAACTGATTCGCGTAAACCCTGGTCATCCAGCGCCTGCATGCAATGAGGCATCGCACCCTGACCGGGAACAACGACGCGTGCGGCAGATCGGATGGTTTCGGGATCACTGGTTACAGTGACGACAGCAGATGAATCGACATATTCCAGTGCTTTGGATACTGATCGCAGGTTGCCCATTCCGTAATCAACGACGGCAATCGAGTTCATGTTTGTATCAGAATGTTCAGGGTGTTTTGTCTACAGCACGCCTTTGGTGGATGGGATAAGGTTATCACAGCGCGGGTCGGTTGTTACCGCCATACGCAGCGCCCGGCCAAATGCTTTGAAAATGGTTTCAGCCTGATGATGCGCATTTTTACCGGTCAGATTGTCTATGTGTAGCGTTACCATGGCATGATTGACAAAGCCTTGAAAGAATTCCTGGATCAGATCGACATCGAAATTACCAATGACTGCGCGTGTGAATGTGGTGTTGAACTGCAAACCGGGCCTGCCCGATAAATCGATGACGACTCTGGACAAGGCTTCATCGAGAGGTACATAAGCATGTCCGTAGCGCACGAGTCCTTTCTTGTCAGCGACTGCACGATTCAGCGCCTGGCCCAGTGTGATGCCGATATCTTCCACTGTATGGTGTGCATCGACATGGAGATCACCTTTTGCGGCAACACTCAGATCGAACATGCCGTGACGGGCAATCTGATCGAGCATGTGATCAAGGAAAGGAACTCCGCTGTCCAATTCCGCTTTTCCCTGGCCGTCCAGGTTGATCGTTACCGTGATTTGTGTTTCCTGAGTATTGCGGGTGACTTGTGCTGTACGCATGAGCATTTAAATTCGAACGGATGTCGTGTTCGGTTTTCCGGTTAATTTCCTGCGATCAGGTCTTGCAGTGTGTTGCAGAAACGATCATTCTCTTCAGGTGTGCCTACCGTTACACGGAGGCAATTTTTTAATAAGGGGTGGCTGTTGTCAAGATTCTTCACCAGAATGCCATGCTGCTGAAGCAATCTGAAAATCTGGCTGGCCCCATCGAGACGGAACAGAATGAAGTTGGCATTCGAAGGGAACACCTCGATTCCATTCAGATTTTCCAGGAAAGTGCGTAATCTGGTACGTGTTTGTCTGATTGCATCTGCCTGTTGCTGCAACACATCATAGTGCTGCATGATTTTTGTCGCAACAAGCTGGGTAATCACATTGACATTATAGGGCAGGCGCAGTTTCTCCAGATGAGATAGCCACTCCGGTCTGCCGGCCAGGAGCCCCAGGCGGAGTCCGGCCAGTCCCAGTTTCGAAAGTGTCCGCATGACCAGCAGATTGGGATAATCGGCAAGCCTGCCAATGAAACTTTTTCCGGCAAAAGGATGATAGGCTTCATCGATTACGACTAGTCCCGGGGATATTTCGATGATCTTTTCCAGAGCGCTGGTATCGAACAGATTGCCGCTCGGATTATTCGGGTAGGCCAGGAATATGACGGAAGGCTGATGGCGCTCGATTGCTGCGAGCATCCTGTCGATATCTAGCGAAAAATCAGGTTTCAGGGGAATTCCGATATACTGCATGTTCGCGAATGTAGCAATCATTTTGAACATGGCAAATCCCGGTTCGATCGTCAGCAGCTTTGCTTCCGGCTTTGCTGCCGCCAGCATGATGATCTGAATGATTTCGTCTGAACCATTGCCCAGCATGATTTCCATTCCGGCCGGAACGGATAATGTGGTACTGAGCACTTCCTTGAGCGCGGCGGCGTGTGGATCAGGGTAACGATTGATGGATGTGTCTGCCGCTATCCGGGAGATTTCTTCACATAAAAAAGGGGGCAACCGGTAGGGGTTTTCCATTGCATCCAGCTTGACCATATCCTTGGCAGGGGGGACATGATAGGCTGACAGTGCAAGGATTTCCTGGCGAATGACCTGGTCAGGTGACGGTGAAGTCATGTATCAGAGAGAGGCGGAATATATTGAGTAAGGCAGTGATTATTTTGAACCGCCGTCTTTTTTATCTTTTTCGCTCAGATAAAAGAGAACTGCACTGATGACCACTACTGGAAAGATGACGAAATAACTGAGCGCATACAGCGTATCGTCATCGTGACCTGACGGGGGAGTGGTGCTAATGATTTTATACCCATGCATGATTGCTACGATAATTACACCAGCCAGACCAGCCCAGCGATGTCTGAGTAGTTTTTTGTTTGTAATGATATTCAGGCCGAGTGCAGCAAAATGCCCGACAAAGTAGATGAAAGTATAAAAAGCCAGCGCACCCATCAGGAAATTCCCAATAAAACTGTCAAGTTCCGAAGCCAGTTAAGTTGTTTTTGCAGCGTAACGTAAATATCGCGAGAGTATACAGCGAAATTTTAAGAGGATTATGTATGGTGAAACAATAAAAATCGTTTTATTGCGAGTTTGAACATAATCGAACCAGATACACGAGTCGCTGTAATACTGCTTTAGTTACAGATGAAACAAGATATCGCTTCTGAGATGAAAACTCAAAACCTTTTCAGGATTATTTTATAATCGGACTTGTACACAAACTATGGAGAAACAGGCTGATGATCAGAGTATTGCTTGCGAACCCGAGAGGATTCTGCGCGGGGGTTGACCGGGCCATTGAAATCGTCGAGCGTGCGCTGGCGATGTATGGCGCACCTATCTACGTAAGGCATGAAGTTGTCCATAACCGCTTCGTAGTTGAAGACCTGGAGAAAAAAGGAGCGGTGTTCGTGGAGAATCTCGAGGAAGTACCGGAAGGGAGTATGCTCATTTTCAGTGCGCATGGTGTTTCTCATGAGGTGAGAAGGGAAGCAGCCGCTCGTAAACTGCAGATATTCGATGCGACCTGCCCGCTCGTGACCAAGGTACATGTCGAAGTGGCAAAAATGGATAAGGAAGGTAAGGAAATCGTCATGATCGGCCATCAGGGTCATCCTGAGGTCGAGGGAACCATGGGGCAGATTGCAAAAAGCAAGGGCACGATGTATCTCGTGGAAACGGCGGAAGATGTGGCCAGGCTTCAAGTCAAGAACGAAAGTAATCTGGCATACGTTACCCAGACGACTTTGTCGGTCGATGATGCAGCACGTGTGATCGAAGCGCTGAAGCAGCGTTTTCCAAAAATTATCGGTCCCAAGAAAGATGATATCTGCTATGCCACACAAAACCGTCAGGATGCGGTCAAGAAGCTGGTCAAGCTTTGTGATCTGGTCGTCGTGGTAGGGTCACCGAACAGTTCGAATTCCAATCGCCTCTGTGAGGTGGCAAGAAATGAGAATGTAGAAGCTTACATGGTTGATCAGGCAGAGCAGTTGCAAGAGAGCTGGTTGACCAATAAACGGTGTATCGGAATTACTGCTGGTGCGTCTGCTCCGGAAATACTGGTTCAGCAGGTGCTCGAACGTCTTGAACAGATTGCAGCAAAACAGTCAAACCAGGGTGTAATAATCGAAGAATTGTCCGGGGTTCTTGAATCGGTAACTTTTCCGCTACCGAAAGCTGAACCTGTGAGTTTCAATAAATATATCTGACATTATTCGGATGGATGCCACCCCCTCTGATACGGGGTGACATCAAAAGGTTGAGTACGTTTCAGGATTTCGTTCACCAGTATTTCCGCACTGCCGGGCGCCATCGTTACACCATAGCGAAAGTGTCCACTGTTGATATAAAGGTTTTCAAGAAACGGGTGTGGGCCGATTATCGGGATATTGTCGGGTGTGGCGGGGCGCAGGCCCGACCAATGTTTCAGGAGTGGCGTATTTTTCAGTTGTGGCAGGATTTCTTCCGCCCAGCTGGACAGCCTGTTTTTTGCATCGAGGGTGATCTGCTTATCAAATCCTGTGTCCTCGATCGTGCTACCCACCAGCAAGTGTCCATCACGTCTCGGAATGAGATAGAGATCTCGTTGCAACACAATGGAGCAAAGCGGATTTCCCGGCAGCCTGTATAAAAGCATTTGCCCGCGAATGGGTTTTATTGCGAGATTCAGTGCATGTTCTCCGAGAATTTTTCTGCTCCAGGCACCAGCTGAAAGAATGTACTGATCAGCAGAGTGTTTTTCAGATGGTGTCCGGATGGCATGAACTTTCTGACCGGATATCTCCAGTTCCTGGACTTCGCAATGCTCGATGATCTTTCCGCCCAGTTGTCTGATACGTTTGTATAACGCCTGTAGCAGACGTGGATTGCGAACCTGAGCAACTTCAGGGAGAAACAGCGCCTGAGCGTTTCCCTGTTCGTCGTTGATGTGAGCCCAGGATAATCCGCCATGGTGTGAGGATGAGAGGTATGTCAGCCGTACCGCATGGGCGGAGCACCAGTTGACGGCTGCCTCTGGATCGCAAGGTGGAAGAATGACAAGCCCGCAGATCTGATATTCGGGATCGATACCAGTGGCTGTATTCAGTGCTGCCGTCCACTCCGGATAGCGTGACATACTGTACGCAGCCAGGCGGGTTACGGAATCCGAATAATTCCATGGATATAAAGGAGACAAAATACCTCCACCCGCCCATGAGGCTTCACACCCTGCTTCCCGGCGATCGAGCAGGGTGACTGATGCACCTTCTTCAAGTAATCGAAGCGCAGTGGAAAGGCCGATGATTCCTGCGCCAATCACTATAAAATCACTTGCCATTTCCGTTCGACAGTATTTGTTTGCAAGAGATAAATGAGGCAGCCTCTGAATCAGCAACTCTGTAATTTGCCAGAATCAGGTATTTTGCTGTAACTTCGGGGAAAATACATAAAAAACTGTACAATATCAGGAGAAAAGGACATAATTGGCCATCGTAAATGAATGGTCGATATGGCTGCAAATATCCTGGTGATCCATGGCCCCAATCTGAATCTTCTGGGCAGAAGAGAACCCGCCGTCTACGGGCAAACAACACTGGAAGATATTAACAGGAATCTGACGGTCAAAGCGCAGGCAGCACCTGTAGCATTGAGTATCTTTCAGAGCAATGCTGAGCATGAGTTGATCGACCGGGTGCAGGGGGCCATGAGTGATGGTACCGATTTCATTATCATCAACCCGGCCGCACTGACACATACCAGTATTGCCCTGCGTGACGCTTTGGCTGCTACCAGCCTGCCATTTGTGGAAATCCATCTTTCCAATGTTTATGCTCGTGAATCATTTCGTCGTACCTCTTATTTCTCGGATATCGCAGTTGGGGTCATCAGTGGTTTGGGTGCTGCGGGATATGAACTGGCGCTTCAATTTGCTTTGACCAGATAAATAGTATGGACAGGGTGGCGTCGCTGAAAAGATTTTATCCACAATCAGGCAGATTCCGATAATTGAAATGAATAGCAATACAAATCAGATGAACTGATTCGGTTCCAGATCGGTCAACGATCGTTATCAGGAAACAAAAAAATTTCGAACCTGAAGACAAATCAGAGTGTTTATGGACGGGATCCGCCCCGGAGGAAAATATGGATTTGAGAAAACTCAAAAAATTGATTGAATTAGTTGAAGAATACAGTATTACCGAGCTGGAAGTGACTGAAGGTGAAGAAAAAGTACGTATCAGCAAATCCATAACCCTGACACAATCGACTGCCACAATAGTACCGCAATATCATGCACCTGCTCCGGCAGGGCCGGTAACAGCTACGGTGAGCGAGACTGATGCACCGGATAAACCTGGTCTGCCGGAGGGACATATCGTTAAATCCCCCATGGTAGGGACTTTCTACCGTGCCTCAGCTCCCGGAGCGAAGCCATTTGTCGAAATCGGGCAATATGTGAAATCCGGAGAAACGCTGTGTATCATCGAAGCCATGAAGCTGCTCAACGAAATCGAGGCTGACCGTGACGGCAAAATCAAGACCATTTTGCCGGAGAATGGCCAGCCGGTTGAATATGGAGAGCCATTGTTTGTCATCGAATGATGATTTCCCGGGGTGATTTCCTGAATTCTCAAGCATCCATCCAGACCAGGTTCCCAGCACCTAATTTTTATGTTTGAAAAAATATTGATCGCAAATCGTGGTGAGATCGCGCTGCGCATCCAGCGGGCATGTCGCACCATGGGTATTAAAACAGTAGCCGTTCATTCTGAAGCAGATGCTGAGGCCAAGTACGTCAAACTGGCCGATGAGTCGGTGTGTATCGGCCCGGCAGCCTCTGCACAGAGTTATCTGAACATTCCTGCCATTATCAGTGCGGCTGAAGTCACCGATGCTGAAGCCATTCACCCGGGTTACGGTTTTCTATCCGAGAATGCGGATTTTGCCGAGAGAGTGGAAAAAAGCGGCTTTTTCTTTATTGGACCCCGGCCGGATACGATCCGGTTGATGGGGGATAAAGTCAGTGCCAAAAATGCCATGCGACAGGCGGGGGTACCTTGTGTACCGGGTTCCGGTGGTGCATTACCGGAATCTCTCGATGAGGTAAAGAAGATCGTTAAAGAAATAGGCTATCCGGTCATCATTAAAGCGGCCGGAGGCGGTGGAGGGCGCGGTATGCGTGTGGTGCATACCGAAGCAGCGCTTTCAAACGCGGTGATTACGACACGTAACGAGGCGCAGACTGCATTCGGCAATCCGGTTGTTTATGCAGAAAAATACCTGGAAAACCCTCGTCATATCGAATTTCAGGTACTGGCCGACGAGTACGGCAATGTCGTTCATCTGGGGGAGCGGGATTGCTCTATGCAACGTCGCCATCAGAAGATCATTGAAGAAGCACCTGCCCGCGGTATTTCTGTACAGTTGCGTGACAAAATCGGGGAGCTGTGTGTCGAGGCTTGCAAGCGTATCAATTATCGCGGTGTCGGGACTTTTGAATTTCTTTACGAGAACAATGAATTTTATTTCATTGAGATGAATACCCGGTTGCAGGTCGAACATCCGGTAACGGAGGCGATCACCGGGATCGATCTGGTTCAGGCGCAAATTCGTGTGGCAGCCGGAGAAAAGCTGTCTTTGCAGCAGAAGGATATCGTGTTCAAGGGCCATGCCATAGAATGCCGTATCAATGCGGAAGATCCCTATAAACTGACCCCATCGGCCGGGCGCATCACTCAATACCATGCTCCGGGCGGCCCGGGAATCAGGGTTGATTCACATATCTATCACAACTATCGTGTACCACCTTACTACGATTCCATGATTGCCAAGGTAATTGCCTATGGCGATGATCGCGACCTGGCTATTGCCCGTATGCGTATAGCATTGACGGAAATGATCGTTGAAGGCATCAAAACCAATATACCGTTGCATCTCGACCTTCTGACAGATTGCAATTTCCTGTCCGGCCCCGTTTCCATTCATCATCTTGAAGGTAAACTCGCGTTGTATAACAAAAAATCGACCTGATGCGATAGTGAGAAATTCTGTTACCCGCTTTGGCGATGTCCTGGCTATCCCTGACTTTTAGAATTGGATCCGATTACGTCGATCTGGTAGGTGACCGGCTGCTGGAACGAGGTGCATTGTCGGTCGATGTGCATGATGCGGGGGAGGGAACCAGCCAGGAACAACCTCTGTTCGGTGAGCCCGGCGCACCTCTGGATCAATTCTGGCAGCAGGCGGAAGTAACGGTGCTGCTGGAAGAAAATGCCAATATCGATGAGATCATACAGGGGGTTGCTGAGGTAATCGGGTTGCCTGCATTGCCGGAGTACCAGCTGGCACAGGTTATGGAGCAAGACTGGGTCAGGCTGACGCAGGCACAATTCGAACCGATCAGAATTTCCTCGCGGCTGTGGGTGGTTCCATCTTGGCATGAACCGCCAGATCCTGCAGCAATCAGTCTAAGGTTGGATCCTGGCCTGGCTTTTGGTACGGGCAGCCATCCGACTACCCGGTTATGCCTTACCTGGCTGGATCAATTCCTTCAACCCGGTGACAGTGTGCTCGATTATGGCTGTGGCTCGGGTATCCTGGCGATAGCTGCACTGAAATTCGGTGCAGATCGGGTCACGGGGATGGATATTGATCCCAATGCCATCACTGCCAGTCTGGATAATGCCCGGAATAATTTCTGTGACCCGGACAGATTGTTATTTACTACCGTATTGCCTCCACTCGTGGAGGATGATCGTGCCAGTGCTGAATGGGCTCCGGTTACCATAGTGGTAGCCAATATACTGGCCAACCCTCTGATTATGCTGGCACCTGTTCTGATGAAAGCTTTGCAGCCCGGCGGGCGTATCGTGCTTTCAGGAATACTGGAAACCCAGGCTGATGAGGTGTTGCAGGTTTACAGCGAATGGTTCGATATGCATATTGCAGCAAAAGAGCAGGGGTGGGTGCTGCTTGCAGGTCAAAAATCAGGTGGTGGTTTTGCATGACGCTGGTCACACGGTGTCCGGTCTGCCATGCGGTTTTCCGCCTCACAGGAATACAGTTGCATTCGTGCAATGGCGATGTTCGCTGTGGGCAGTGCAGGCAGGTATTCAACGGGTTCGTGGCACTGATCGTGGTCCCGGAGACATGTATTCAGCCTGCTGCACGATCTGCTGAATCAGCTCCGGACTACCTCGAATCCGGTAATGTTGCTGTAGTACCAGTTGCAGAATCATCTTTTCCTGCAGATCATTTCGGTGTTCAACTGTCCACACGGAAAACTTCCCGCTGGTGGCTGATACCCAATGCATTACTGCTGTTATTGCTGCTGGGCCAGTTTGTGCATGCCTATCGTACTGAAATCTTTATTGCTTTTCCTGCATTCCAGCCGGCACTGGATAGCTATTGTGATTTGATGCAATGTGAGATCGACTTACCGCGCCATCTCCATCTGTTGAGTCTGGAATCTTCAGATTTGCGTGTAAGCTCTCCCGCAGAGCCTGATGTCGTGGCGTTATCTGCAATCATCCGCAACCACGCACCCTTTCCACAAGCATTGCCGGCATTGCTGCTGACACTGACTGATTCTGATGAAAAGCCGCTTGCCAGCCGGATTTTTACTGCCGAAGATTATCTTGATTCTGTAACAGATCAGTCAGTATTGGGCGGAGATAGTGAAATACAGGTCCAGTGTTTTTTGAATACGAGCAGCCTCGATGCTGTGGGGTACAAGCTGGAGCTGATCTACCCGTAACAGGTCGTTTCACACAATTATAATGGAGCCCGGCAAGGCTGTTTCGTCACCGGGTATCTGCCACATCTACGCGTGTTTTCCAGCCTTTGCCACCGTAATAACGCTTGAGCCCGGCAGATATTGCATCGACCAGCTTGTTCTGATAAGCCTCGGAATTGAGTCTCGCTTCTTCGGTGTGATTGCTGATGAAAGCAGTTTCAACCAGAATGGACGGAATATCAGGTGATTTGAGTACCGCAAACCCTGCCTGCTCGACATTTCTTTTGTGCAGATGGTTGACCGATCCGATTTCATTCAGCACATGGCTTGCCAGCCGGACGCTGTCGTCAATCGTAGCATTCATGGACAGATCGATGAGTGTTTGCTTCAGATAACGATCCTTGTCATCCAGCTTGACTCCACCGAGCAGATCGACTTCATTCTCTTTTTTTGCCAGCCAGCTTGCCGTAGTAGAGGTTGCGCCGTTTTCCGATAAGGCATAAACGGAAGCACCATGCGCTTCCCTGCGTGGTGCAGCATCGGCGTGGATGGATACGAACAGATCCGCATTGGCCTGTCTTGCCTTGATGCGGCGTCCTGCCAGTGAAATGAAATGATCTCCGTCACGAACCAGTACGGCACGCATACCGGGTTCCCGGTCGATTCTGGCCTTGAGCTTTTTGGCGATCGACAGGGTTATATTTTTCTCCATGGTACCTTGCGGGCCGACCGCTCCCGGATCCTTGCCACCATGTCCGGCATCGATTGCAACGACAAAGGTTCGTTTGCCTGCAGGCTGGCGGTTGATCGCAGCCATGACGAGGTTCGGAGTCGCTTTCTGAGCAACGGGCCGGGTGGGAGGAGTGACTGCCGGCTGGGTATCTTTCTGTAATAGCGCCATCAGCGGATCGGTATATTCAGTTTTCCGGGCTTTATCAGCCGGCTTGGCGTGAATATCCAGTACCAGACGGTGTCCGTATTGCTCGGCAGGAGCCAGTGCAAAAGCTTTGGGTACCGCATCGGTTTTCAGTTCGACGACCAGTCTGGTGGTTTGTGGGGTGAATCGGCTGACTTTCAGTGTTTTGATCAGCGGATCGTGTGATTTGAGTTTGGCCGGTAAATCACCCAGTGCACCGGGGAATGAAACATTTTCGATGTCCATGACAATTCTTTTGGGGGCATCGAGTGTGCTGATCTTGTATTTGACCGGCTTGCTCACGTCCATCGCCAGGCGGGTATACGCAGAGTCGGCCCAATAGCGGGCAGCAGTGATTTGCGTTCCGGCAACCGCTCCGTTGCCGTATGAAAGCGGCGGCAGGAAGAGAGTTGCAACAAGAAGTGAAAAGCAGGTGAGTAATCTGGTGCTGAATCGATTCAATCGGATACCCGTTTTTGCCAGTGTGATAAGCATTGTTCTCCCGCCTCTGTTGCCGCGCTAAATTCAGCGATTCTTCTTGTTCCAGAATAGCTGATCCGTATTTCCAGATCAGCCGCGTGCAGAAATTCCCCTGCTTTTTCAGGCCATTCCACCAGGCAGATCGAATCCTGATTGAAATACTCCCGAAAACCTGCTTCTTCCCACTCTAATGAGTCATTGAATCTATAAAAATCAAAGTGATACAAGTATAACCTAGAAAGTTTATAGATTTCAACCAGGTTATAGGTGGGGCTTCTGACTTTACCGTGATGACCCAGCCCTTTCAGGATGCCGCGTGCAAGCGTGGTTTTGCCCGCCCCCAGGTCGCCATACAGGAATACGGTCAGGCCCGGATGAAACAGGGTTGCAAGCTGTTCTCCAAGTGCCAGGGTCGCTGCTTCACTATCCAGCTTTACCACGTGAGATGAGTGCATCCAGGGTTTGATAAAAAAATTTCGCTCGATTGGCTGGCAGAAATTACCAGGGTATATGTTGCCCATCATAGGCAATGAATTTACCCGTATCGGAGTGAGTCACTCTATCCAGAATACTTTTCATCCCGGTAACACTCTGTTTTGTCGAGATCAGTGCACCCCGTCCACCCATATCGGTTTGCACCCAACCCGGATGCAGCAGCACCGCGATAATGCCGCGTGGCTGCAGATCGATGGCAAGGCTTTTGACTACCGTGTTAACGGCAGCTTTGCTGGATCTGTAAATATAACTGCCACCGCGCTGGTTATCGGCGATACTGCCCATCTTGCTGGTGATGGTGGCAACGATTTTCAATTGGCTGCAGGCAATCTGTTCAATCAGTGCTTCGACCATTTTGAGGGGAGCGAATGTATTTACCCTGAAAGCTTCCATCCAGTCATCATAGCTGATACGACCGAATTCCCCGTTTTGTGCATGCGGGTAAACACCGGCATTGTTGATCAGAATATCAATGGACAGATCTTGCAGCTTGTGTGACAACTGATCGATTTCTGCGAGTTCTCTGACATCGAGCCGGTGAATGGAAAATCGATCTTTATACTGATCAGCCAACCGGTTCAGCGCTTCAGCCTGCTGCGGTTGCCGGCAGCAGGCCACCACTTGCCAGCCATCGGCAGCATATTGTCTGGCAAACTCCAGACCTATCCCTCGATTGGCACCCGTAATCAAAACAGTATTCATTGGAAACCTCCGTCAATAATCGGAATCATGTCCTTTTTTCAAAGAATCAAATCGAAAAAATAACGGATTATTGCATCTGCATTTCCTGAACCGGAGTATATCCAGTAAAAGGAGCAATGATTTTTATATGAATTTCTGGAATAATCCGAATGCTCATGCAACAGCACATTAAGGCAATTCCTGCAACATGTCGTTATAACCCGCTATTATCTTCGGCCTCGAATTCGAAACTGGCTTTACTCTTGCACGAGTAAGTATTATCTCATTCATAACCCAAATCCAATCAATAAAACTAATATGAGTAACTATCTTTTTACTTCTGAATCAGTATCTGAAGGCCATCCCGACAAGGTTGCCGATCAGATATCGGATGCCATTCTCGATGCCATCCTGCAACAGGACCCTCATGCACGTGTAGCCTGCGAGACTATGTGCAGCACGGGGTTGATCGTCTTGTCCGGTGAAATCACGACTGATGCCACGATCGATTACAACGCCATTCCCCGGGGTATCGTGCGCGAAATCGGTTATACCAGTTCCGAGATCGGCTTTGATGCAAGCACTTGCGCTGTATTGACTGCTTTCAACAAACAATCTCCCGATATTGCTCAGGGGGTAAATCGCAGTAAAGACGAGGAAATGGATCAGGGGGCTGGAGACCAGGGACTGATGTTCGGTTATGCCTGCGATGAAACACCGCAACTGATGCCGTTGCCGATTTACTATGCGCATCGTCTGGTCGAGCAACAGGCAAAACTGAGGAAAAGCGGCAGATTGTCATGGCTGCGTCCGGATGCCAAATCCCAGGTTTCCGTTCGTTATGAAGATGGATTCCCGAAAAACATCGAAACGATCGTCATCTCAACCCAGCATTCTCCCGATGTTCCTCGTGATGAACTGGTTGAAGGCGTTATCGAAGAAGTCATCAAGCCGGTTTTACCGGCCGAGATGCTGAGCAATCATATTCAATATCTGATCAACCCCACTGGCCGTTTCGTGGTGGGCGGGCCGATGGGGGATTGCGGGTTGACCGGGCGCAAGATCATCGTGGATACCTACGGTGGGACGGCACATCATGGAGGGGGCGCTTTTTCCGGTAAGGATCCTTCCAAAGTGGATCGTTCAGCCGCTTATGCTGCACGCTATGTGGCCAAAAATATTGTTGCGGCCGGCCTGGCGCGTAAATGCGAAGTCCAGGTGGCCTATGCGATCGGAGTGGCAAAGCCGGTCTCGCTGATGGTGCAAACCTTCGGTACCGGGAAAATCCCGGACGGGAAACTTGCTGAACTGATTGCCAGACATTTTGATTTACGGCCTCGGGCCATCATTCACGAACTGGATCTGCTGCGTCCGATTTATGGCAAAACAGCTGCTTATGGTCATTTTGGCCGGGAAGAACCCAGCTTTACCTGGGAAAAAACTGACATGGCAGAGCAGCTCAAAGCAGATGCAGGTATCTGACCATTTTCACGGTCATTCAGGCTGAATGAAGTTCCACTGGTACCGAGGAGCGCTGCAGCGGTCAATTCCGTGAGGCTCGTACCAATGGACAACCCAACAACGGCGCTCTTTCACTTTTGCGGAGATGTGTTATGAGTGCAACAATCAACCCCGTTGTGGATAATTCTGTTTTTACCGACTGCAAGGTGGCCGATTTGTCACTGGCAGACTGGGGCAGAAAGGAAATCGCCATTGCCGAGACAGAAATGCCCGGTCTGATGGCATTGCGTGAGCAATATGCCGACAAGAAACCGCTGGCAGGTGCGCGGATTGCAGGCTCCCTGCACATGACCATCCAGACAGCCGTACTGATCGAGACACTGGTAGCGTTGGGCGCGGAAGTCCGCTGGGCTTCCTGCAACATTTTCTCTACTCAGGATCATGCTGCCGCAGCGATTGCTGCCCGTAACATTCCGGTATTCGCTTACAAGGGAGAATCGCTGGAAGAATACTGGGATTACGCTCACCAGATATTTGAATGGGCCAGTGATGGTTCGCATACTGCCAATATGATTCTGGATGATGGCGGAGATGCGACCCTGCTGCTCATTCTCGGCAGCAAGGCTGAGCGCGATCCTTCCGTGATCGCCAATCCGACCAATGAAGAAGAACAAGTCCTGTTTGCTTCCATCCGCAGCCGTCTTGCCAGTCATCCGGGCTGGTATTCGCGTAATCTTGCCGCAATTCGCGGTGTGACTGAAGAAACGACGACTGGTGTCCATCGCCTGTACGAAATGGAAAAGAAAGGCGAACTCCCGTTTCCGGCAATCAATGTCAATGATTCAGTCACCAAATCCAAATTCGACAATCTCTATGGATGCCGCGAATCACTGGTGGATGGCATCAAGCGTGCAACCGATGTGATGATTGCCGGAAAAATCGCCGTGGTGTGCGGTTATGGCGATGTCGGCAAAGGATGTGCACAATCATTGCGTGGCCTGGGAGCAACGGTCTGGATCACCGAGATCGATCCGATCTGTGCATTGCAGGCAGCGATGGAGGGATACCGTGTGGTGACCATGGACGATGCCTGCGATAAAGCAGATATTTTCGTCACCGCTACCGGCAATCTTCGTGTGATTACCCACGATCACATGCTGAAAATGAAAGATCAGTCGATCATATGCAATATCGGCCACTTCGATTCCGAGATCGACATCGCTTCGGTTCAGAAATACCAGTGGGAAAACATCAAACCACAAGTCGATCATGTGATCTTCCCGACTGGCCGCCGTATTATCGTGCTGGCACAGGGGCGTCTGGTCAACCTGGGGTGTGCTACCGGCCATCCATCTTTTGTCATGTCCAGTTCGTTTACCAATCAGGTGCTGGCGCAGATAGAGCTCTGGCAAAATGGTAAAGACTACCAGAAGAAGGTATATGTACTGCCTAAACGCCTCGATGAAATGGTTGCACGGCTGCATCTGGGTAAACTGGGTGTGAAGCTGACTGAACTGACCGATGAACAGGCGCATTACCTTAACCTCGACAAGAACGGGCCCTATAAACCGGAAATGTACCGGTACTAAAAGCACTCTGAAAAACTGCGCCGGGGTTTGATGACTCCCGGGGCTTTTTCCGGAGTTGCTATGCTCAACCTGTCAAAGCCGGGAAACAGCGATAGAGTTTCCCGGCTTTGCTTCATTGATTTTCACCGTTGCCCTTCTTACAGGGTCGCAACTCATGGAAGTGAATCCCGATGCAATCCCAGAAAAAATTTACCCCCACATTCAGTTTTGAATTTTTCCCGCCGCAGACACCGGAAGGCATGGAAAAGCTGCGGGCAACGCGCATACAGCTTGCTCAGTTCAATCCGAAGTTTTTTTCGGTGACGTTTGGTGCCGGCGGATCCACTCGTGAACGCACGCTCGAAACCGTGCTGGAAATTCAGGCAGAAGGCTATCCGGTAGCGCCCCATCTTTCCTGTATCGGCTCCACGCGTGACAATATCCGTTCGATCCTTGAGAAATATCACAGTCACGGTATCAGCCGCATTGTGGCGCTACGTGGTGATTTACCCTCCGGCATGGCGCAGGCGGGAGAATTCCGCTACGCCAACGAGCTGGTAGCATTTATCCGCAAGGAGTTCGGTGATACCTTCTGGATCGAAGTGGCGGCTTATCCGGAATATCATCCACAAGCCCGCTCCGCTCTGGAGGATTTCACCAATTTCAGACGAAAAGTCGAAGCAGGTTCCAATGCAGCGATTACCCAGTTTTTCTATAACGTGGATGCCTATCTGCATTTCGTAGAGATGTGTGAAGCTGCGGATCTGAATATCCCGATCGTTCCCGGCATCATGCCGATCAGCAAATTTTCTCAACTGGCAAGATTTTCGGATGGCTGTGGAGCAGAAATTCCACGCTGGATTCGCAGAAAACTGGAAAGCTTCGGTGATGATATTCCGTCTATCCAGGCATTCGGGCTGGATGTCGTCACAGCGTTATGTGCTCGTCTGCTGGAAGCCGGCGCACCCGGCCTGCATTTCTACACACTCAACTCCGCCGTACTACCCACAAAAATCTGGCAACGCCTGGGGTTATAGATCACTGAAAAACCTGCATCTGCTTCCTTTAGATTATTACTGAATAGTTGAGTTTTGATACGCGTCTGGTTCCGGTTGGGTTAATACATAAAGTAGTTAATTTTTGGATATATCTGATTTGAGGGGTGGCTACCTACAATAGAAAAATGGCGGGTGTCACAGTATTTAGATGCAGTGTTATTGCGACTTTCTTGCGAAGTACGCTGGTTATAACACCTTGCTATACGTACATAAGCCATGAGACCGAATTTGTGTTGAAAAAATAATCAATCGCATAGAGTAACGGGTAAATAGCGGCCTGAAACACATTAAACTGTGTGGCATTCTCAATAATTAAGGGGGCTATCATCATTCTAAATATTAATGAATATACCAGTAAAAGAACAATTAATATAAATGCAATAGACATCACTTTTTTTATAACTATATTAGTTGTTTTGCGGGAAATTGTAGATGCTATAGATGATGCAGACTCCCCCAAAAAATTATTTAATATTCTAATAATAATATTTTTTTCGCTAATTTGATAGTGTGCTTTTCTATGCGCTTCTATATAAATTTCACTACGAATATATTCCTTTAGATTTAATTTATGATCAAAAACAAATTTTAATACTAAAGGCGTATTCTTAATTGCGCTATATAAAGAATAAAATATAGAGCCAAGATATACACATACAAATTATGTAAATGACTATTTCTTTACTTGTAATAAATGGTAAAAGATATACAGAAGAAGTTAGTAATGTGACATTAATGGAAATGTTGAAAAATGTGGAGAAAAGTGCTCTCCATATATTTTTTTCTACTTCATATTTAGCTGTAATAATACCGTCAACAATACCGTCTTCAATCTGCTTTTTAAATACAGCTTTAACTAAGAAGATAGTAGCTGGGGCAATGGCGGGCAAAAATTGAAGCATTTCATTATCTCGCTTTAAGTCATAACAAAGGAGGAGGAAAAATTTATTTTTGGCAGTTGGAGGGTCGATAATAATTTTATTTATCGTAGCTTAACTTGCCTTATTCCGGCTTTTTCTAAAGCCTCTAGTATCAGAATCATTTTATTTCCTTGGTTGGCAGATTGTTCAAGAACCTTGTCCAGCTGAGCTGGCAGGTAAAATAAGTCTGTCAATGATTATTAACGGGAGTTTGGTGCGAGGCTTTAATTGGGATACGATGTGCTTCTGCGTTCTTCACTTGGGGAATGGCATTCCCGAAGGCTGTGCCCTACTTGGATCGATCCAGTGAATCTTTGTCAGAATCTGATCACTCCGGGATAAGCTGGAAAAACGAACTCATATATTTAACGATCTGAATAGGCTTACCTAACCTGAGTTCGGGATAAGAAAAGAGGAGTTGAGCGCCAGCCTTTTTGCGTAAGATTATGTTTCCACAAACAAATCGATCGCATCCTGGAGACGCTCATGGACAGTTTAACCGAACTTTTTTGCCTCACAGATGATTTCTGCCACCAGTTCGAGCCTGCTTTAGAGCGCCATCTTCTGGAAGCAGGGGTAAAAAAGCGCAAACGCCGCAGCGAGTTAGCTTATCGGAGTTAATGACCTTAACTGTTTTGTTCCATCAATTGCGCTTTCGCCAGTTCAAGAGTTTTTACTTGGTTTACGTGTGTCGTCACTGGCAGGCTGAGTTTCCAAAGCTGCCAAGCTATCAACGATGTGTGGAACTCCTGCCCGCTGTGTAGCTCCTTTGGCAGCCTTATTCGAGATGCTCAAAGGCCAGTGTGACGGGATTTCCATCGCTGATGCTACTGCAATCGCCGTTTGCGATAACCGGCGTATCGCCCGCCATCGCGTCTTTGCCGACAGCGCCAGACGCGGCAAGACTTCGATGGGCTGGTTCTATGGATTCAAACTCCATGCCATCATCAATTCCAGGGGTGAACTGATCCGTCTGCGGCTCACTGCCGGTAATGTTGACGATCGTAAACCCATGCCCGATCTCTGTCAGGGACTGTTCGGCCAGTTGTTTGCCGATAAAGGCTACCTTGCCCAGTGGCTCACTGAAACACTGGACCGGCAAAACCTTCAACTCATTACTCCCTTCAAGAAAAACATGAAGCCTGCGCCTCGTACCGGGTTCGAGAAAGCCATTCTACGTCGCCGTTCCCTGATTGAAACCGTCTTTGATGAATTGAAGAATCTTTGCCAGATCAAACACACCCGACATCGCTCTTTCTTCAATTTTGTCGTTAACCTAATGGCTGGTATCGTCGCTTACTGTTTGTCCGATAACAAACCTACCTTGAATCTGACCAGGGTCAATACCTTGGTCAAAGCTTGAGGGCTTATCCCGAACTCAGGTTAGTACATGACAGTGCACATGATGCATTATCCGATGTCCGGGCTACGATTGCGCTGGCCCGTCTGCTGCGTGCACAGCAACCGCGCCTGTGACTGGCTGTTCCGTTTGCGGGACAAGCGTGAAGTATCTCGTCTACTCGATCTGACAGGGCGCACTCCGGTATTGCATACCTCGCGTATGTATCCATCCGAACAGAGCTGCACCACGCTGATGATGCTACTGTTGTCCGAAACAGGCCTAGAATCTCCAGTTCTCACTGGCAGGAAATTCCTGGGCAGATCAGCTCCAGGATCAATGACTTTTGTTATACCTGTTTTTTCTTGATTCGTGATCTGATCCCGACCATGCGCAATAGAGCTGGATGGTGCTGCAATACTTGTACGGTGCAGTGTCTGGTAACTAAAAAGAGATTGAGTGCCTATGTCAAAAAATTATTTGGCACGAAGATACAAGGCTTTTTGTGTTGATCCCGGTACCTGCCGTTCTTCGGTTACGAAGAGATCTGTTCTGGCTTTGACAAGATCAGAGAGTTTTTTGTAACCGTAAAGTCGGGAGTCGAAATCAGGTTGTAACTTGTTGAGGTAGTTGCCGAAATTGCCTAAATTTGCCCACCCGGCATCATCGCTTGATTGTTCGAGTGCGGCCAGAACAAATTTCCTGGGGAATGCCTGTTTTGTTTCCGGCGCCTGAGCAGCAGGCTGTGGCGAGGATGATTTCTGATCATTTTCTGTCTTTTTGGTTCGTTGTGCAGCTGATTCAGTTGCTGTATCCGGGCGAAGAACCTCGGTAAACACAAACTTATGGCAGGCATTGCGGAAAGCCTCGGGTGTTTTCTTCTCCCCGAAGCCGAGAACAGTAAGCCCCTCTTCACGTAAACGCATTGCAAGGCCGGTGAAATCACTGTCGCTTGTAATCAGGCAGAATCCATCAAACTTTCGGGTATAGAGTAAATCCATCGCATCGATGATGAGTGTGCTGTCCGTGGCATTTTTGCCTGTTGTATATGCAAACTGCTGAACAGGTTTGATGGCATATTTTTGAAGTACTTTTTTCCAGGAAGCGCTTGCAGGAGCGGTGAAGTCACCGTAGATGCGTTTCACGGTTGCTTCCCCGAATCGCGCAATCTCGGCAAGTAGTCCTTCAATGACGGCCGCTTGTGCATTGTCAGCATCAATGAGTACAGCTAACCGAAGAGTCGGTTCTTCTGCTTCAATTTTAGTGACTAATCGTGGAGATACCATGCAAGCTCCTGTTTTCTAATACTCATGTAATGGGGATTTAGCGAATTCGTGAATATACAGGAGACTGATAGATATCTCGCCATGAATGATTTGGACTTTCAGGAAGCGGGTTCTACAGCTAATCAACCGCAACTGAGCAGTGCAGCTTCGCAATTTGTATAGTTCCGGAATGAGGGAGCGAAAGTCCGGATCGTTAGGATGGCTATATTCAATGCGGATTGTTTTCCCTGATCAAACCTTTGTTGCCTCCTTTCTATCACGGATGGGAAGCGCGGTGAAAGACAGGCGAATACACAGCCCTGGTGCATTATCTTCCATGATGAGTTCCGCCTCATGTGCCGTCGCGATCGCCTTGACAAGGCTGAGCCCAAGGCCGTGTCCCTTTGTAGATCGGCTTGCTTCCAGGCGCACGAAACGCTCGATCACACGGGCTCTGTCGGCGACTGGAATACCGGGTCCGTCATCTTCGACTGTGAGGATGGTGTGATCAGCCGCACGGCTGAGGATGACGCTGATCGTGGTCCCGACAGGCGTGTGCCGCATGGCATTTTCGATCAGGTTGACCAGCAGTTGCGATAGCAGATGTCGTTCACCCAGGATATGAAGATCGTGATCCAGCCGCACGATCAGCTTACGGCCATTTTCTTCGATGTCAGGGCGAAATGCATCTGTCACACGTTTAGCGACTTCCGTCAGTGATACCGGGGTAAACGTCTTGCGAAGCGTGAGGGATTCGATCTCGGAAATTTTGAGCAGAGAGGAAAAGAGCTGTTGAATTTCGACCGCAGTGGCAATCGCGCGTTCTATCGTGTGGCGATAGTCCTGTGTGTTCCGACAGTCTGTAAGCGCCAGCTCGAGCTGTTGTTGCAGTCGGCCGAGTGGCGTGAGCAGATCATGGGCGATATCGGTCGAGATCTGCTTCAGATTGGTGAGCAGTTCGGCGTTCCGATCCAGCATGCGGTTGAGCGTTTCAGCAAGGCGATCGAACTCACCTGCACGATTGTTCCGGTCGATACGGCGAGAGAGGTCGCCGGCAGCGATTGCATTGGCTACCTTACTGATATTGTCGATACGCTGCCGGGTGATCAGGCCCAGGATCCATGCGCTGCCTATGCCCATCATGAGCATCACTGAGGTCATTCCTGCCGTGATCCAGCCGATGACTGCATCGATCTCTTCGACAGGCATGCGATCTGCAGCGACAACCAGTCGTTCTCCTGCAGGCAGGATTACAGTCAGCGCCTGATGTGCGCGGCGATCACCTGTGGTTTTGTTCCCGACATAAAGGTGTTCTCGCCAGCCGGCCTTGCTGGGCGCTTCAGCCTGAAGTGAGCCTGCCAGCCGGCGCCCCTGATGATCGACCAGCAGATAACCAAGACCACTGTTTTCGTGACGATCGTGGTGTGAATCGACCATGGCAGCAAGGGCAGCAAGTCCGCCGCGATCATATTCCTCTATCAGTAAGCTGCTTTCAGTGGTGATGCGGTGATCGAGTTGTTGCTCAAGTTCCTCATGCGCAAAATATCGGCCTACCAGACCGGAGAGGACAGCCAGTGCGGTAAGCACCACACTTACCATGACAGCAAGGCCGAACGTCGTCCGGGGAATATGCAGTTTCATTCGCTGCGGATCATATAGCCTGCGCCGCGGACTGTGATGATCGCATCCTGATCGAAGTCGGCATTGAGCTTCGCGCGCAGGCGACTGATATGGGTTTCGACAATATTGGTCTGAGGATCGAAGTCAAAATCCCAGACACGTTCAAGCAGCATCGTCTTTGTCATGACCCGATGAGGATTACGCAGAAGTACTTCAAGCATCAGCAGCTCACGCGGCTGAAGATCGATGCGCCTTCCGCCTCGGCGGGCGATACGCTTGCCGAGGTCCAGTTCGATGTCCAGCACGCGGAGGCTTGTTTCCGGTTCCAGAACGGCAGGTCTCCGGATAATCACGTTGAGACGCGCGTGCAGTTCGGAAAATGCAAAGGGCTTGACGAGATAATCGTCCGCACCGTTCTCCAATCCTTCCACCCGGTCCGCTATCCTGGTCATGGCAGTGAGCAGCAGCACTGGCGTTCGGATGCCGCCAGCACGTAACATTTTGAGGATCGACAGACCGTCGAGTCCGGGTAACATGCGATCGAGGACAATTGCATCATAGCTTTCCTCGGTAGCGCGGAAGAGCGCTTCACGGCCATTGTCGACCGTGGAGACGATATGACCCGCCTGCGTCAGTCCGCGCCGGATGAAGTTCAGCGTTTCTTCATGATCATCGGCAACAAGAACTCTCATGGTGCTCATCATACTATGATCGGGTTATTTCACCTGTCCTGATGGCTGTTTCCATCCGCCACCCAGTGCCCGGAATAGAGCGATCTGGATCTGAGCGATCCGAAGGTCCGAAGTGGCCGTCAATGTCGCGATGTCAGTTCGGGTACGCTCGGCGTCGAGCACCAGCAGATAGCTGTCGGCACCGAGACGGAAGCGCGCTTGTGCGCGGCGAACGGCTTTCTCACTCTCAATGAGTGCAGACATGAGGTCAGTGCGGCGTACCTGTTCGGCCCGATAATCCGCGAGCGCAGTTTCAACCTCGCGCAGTGCACGCAGGATGACTGCATCCCAAGTTGCAAGCGCTGCTGCTTCCTGGCCTTTAGCCGCAGCGATTCTCGCACGTACAGCACTCCGGTTGGGGAAGGGCCAGGTGATGAGTGGCGTCAGAATGGCGTCGAACCTGCCGGCGATCAGGCCGAGGGAACTACCCAGCGAAATTTTCGGATAAAGATCCGCGTGAGCAATATCGATCCGGGCAGTCGCAGCGATGACGCGCTGCTCTGCTTCGCGGACGTCCGGGCGGCGAGCGAGAAGGGCGGTTCCATCTCCAACCGGAAGAGGCACTTCGATCTTCGGGATGCTGTGGCAAGAGAGGTGCCATCCATCCGTCGCTGACGGTGGAAATCCTTCGAGAGTTGCAAGCCTGAACAGGGCTCGTCGGCGATCTGCTTCCAACGGGGCGAGATTTGCCCTGGCGCGCTGCAGCACTGTCTGAGCCTGGGCGACTTCCAGTGGCGAAACTTCGCCTTCCTGAAACTGCTGGTCGATTAGCTGGAAGCTGTGTTCATGCGCGCGCACCAGAGATTTGGTCAGCGTGCGGGTTTGCACCGCGCCGCAATAGTCGATATAGGCCGCTACGGTGTCGCCGACGACCGCGATCCGTGCGGCATCCACCAGTGCAGCGGATGCTGCGGCATCGGCACGAGCGGCACGGACACCGCTGCTCAATCGCCCGAACAGGTCGATTTCATAGGCAACCGTTGCCCCCAGTTCGTAGCTCGTCTTTGGAATCGACGAGGTACTGGGTTGCTTGTCCGCCTGATCAGGGCCTGCACCACTCTCGATGACAGTTGCCGGCAGTCGGATTGCGTCGGCCTGTCGGACCATCGCGCGGGCTGTTTCGAGATTGGCGATGGCAATATGCAGATCGGCGTTGGCGGTGAGCGCCCGTTCGACATGGGCGTCGAGCTCAGTGTCATCAAAGAGATGCCACCATTGGGCAGGCAGCGCCGTGGTTACTACACCCGGTGTGCGCGCTTCGATAAACTCCATCTGAGCCGCGGGAAGAGAGGATGGCGTACGCACTTCGCTGGTGGTGCCGCAAGCCACGAGCGAGGTGAGGGCAACCAGGCTGAATAAGGATATTCTGATCATGCGGTCACCCTGGCGGCTGGCGCTTCGGGTTGCGGAGGTATTTGAGATCCCCTGGCGAAGCGCAGATAAAGGGTGGGCATCAGCAGCAGGTTGAGGGCGGTCGAGCTGATCAGGCCGCCCAGGATCACCAGCGCCATCGGATGTTCGATCTCGTGGCCCGGCGCATTGCCGCGCACGACCAGCGGCAGCAGTGCAAGTGCGGCGCAGGATACGGTCATCAGGATCGGGATCAGCCGTTCCTCGGTGCCACGCAAGATCAGTGCGCGTCCGAACATTTCGCCTTCCTTTTCTTCCAGATGGCGGAAATGGCTGATCATCATGATGGCGTTGCGGGCAGTAATGCCGAGGACGGTCACGAATCCGACCAGCGCACCGAGCGACATGATGCCGCCCGACAGCGCGACCGCGATTACACCACCGACCAGCGCAAAAGGCAGGCTGAGTGCGATCAGCCCTGTGAGGCGCAGCGAGCGGAATTCGAGCCAGACTAACAGCAGGATACCCGCAAGACACAGCAGTCCGAGCGTCAGAAGCTGGCGCTGCGATTGCTGGAGTGCGGCATATTCACCAAGAAATTCGGGGTAATAGCCGCTGGCGAACTTCATTTGACGTACGCGGGTTTCGACAGCTGTCGCCACCGCGCCGAGATCGGAACCGGAAATGTTCATCGTGATATCGATGCGCCGCGAGCCGTTCTCGCGCTTGATCTCGTTGGCTGCGGGCATGATGCGGATATCCGTGACCTCGCCGAGCCGGATCTGCGCACCGCCGGTAGCGGCTCCTTGTACTGTTGCGCCCGCAGCCGGTGCCTCGATCATCAGGTTGCGCAGCGCATGGAGGTCGCCGCGTACCTCCTCGGTTCCCCAGACCGTGACGTCGAGGCTGCGCTGGTCGCGATAAATCTCGCCGACTTTTACGCCCTGGATCAGGGTTGCCGCGGCCCGGCGAACTTCACCTGTGGTCAGCCCATAAGCGGCAAGAGCTTCAGGTTTGGGCTTGATCTGGACCTGGGGGATGAGGCTTTGCATCTCGACCTTGAGATCAGTGACGCCGGGCACATTGGCGATCGCCGTCTTCACCTGCTCGGCCATCGTGCGGAGCTGATCGATCTCTGGCCCGTAAACGCGCACCACAATTGTGGCCCCGGCTCCCGTCAGGACTTCCTTGATCCGCTCGCGCAGATAGGTGAGTACATCGCGCTGGAGGCCAGGATAACCGTCGATCACCTCCTGAATCTTCGCGACGCTCGCATCATAGTCTGCGCTGTCGTCGAGACTGATCCAGAGCTCGGTGAAATTGGGGCCATAGACTTCATCGCCTGCCTCGGCGCGACCGATATGCGCCCCGAAATTGCGCACTCCTGGAATGGCCCGCAGTTCCTTGCTGGCGCGAATCGTCACCCGATCCATCGCTTCGATCGAGGTGCCAGGCTTTTCGACGAAGTGCATCAGGAAGTCAGTTTCGCGGAAATCTGGCAGGAACTGGTCCTTGAAACTCAGATAACCGATGCCGGTGACCGTCAGGCCGACCACAATCGTCATCACGGCGAGTTTTGGCCGTTCGATGAGGCGCGGCAGGACAGGGCGGTATCGTGCCTTGAGAAAGCGCACGAAGCTCGTGTCTGCGTGCCGGATGCCATCACGCGGCATCAACAGAAGGCAGAGTGCTGGCGTTACCGTCAGCGCGACGAGAAGTGAACTGCCGATCGCCAGTACATAGGCCGTGGCGAGCGGGCGGAAGAAGGTGCCGGATACGCCCTCAAGAAAGAAGATCGGCAGGAATACCAGCATGACGATCAGGCTTGCGAATACCACCGCACTGCGGACTTCGAGCGAAGCTGCGAGAACGACGTTGAACGCCGGTCTGGGTTCATCGAGCGCGGCGTTGAGTCGCAATCGTCGGCCGATATTCTCGACGTCGATGATCGCGTCATCCACGATTTCGCCGAGCGCGATCACCAGCCCGGCGATGACCATGGTATTGATGCTGATATTCCACCAGCTCAGCATCAGCGCGGCGCCCAGTAGTGACAGCGGGATGGCCGTGAGGCTGATCGTCGCTGAGCGCCAGTCCCTGGTGAAAAGGATCAGCACCATTGTGACCAGCGCGCAGCCGATCGCCATTGCTTCGGTGAGGTTGCCGAGCGATTTTTCGATGAAGGTGGCCGGGCGGAAGATCGTGCTGTCGACTGCGATGCCGGTTAGGCCGGGCTTGAGTTCCGTGAGCGCCTTTTCGACACCGCGGGTGACGTCCAGGGTGTTTCCACCCTGCTGCTTTTCGACGATCAGCAGAATGCCGGGTTTGTCATTGATGATCGCATTACCGATCGGCGCGGCATGGCCTTCCCTCACAGTCGCGACATCGCCCAGCCTGATCGGCGCCCCGTTGGCAAGCTTGACTACGGTACGGGCGAGATCTTCCGGCGTTTCGAGCGGAGAAAGGTGGCGCACCGCAAGGCGCTGGTTCGGTGTATCCACGAAACCACCACCCAGGGATACGGCAGCGTCACCGGTCGCGCGCTGGACTTCGGCCAGCGTTACTCCGGAGGCACGAAGGCGGGCGGGGTCGACGAGTACCTGAAGCTGGCGATCGCGCTGGCCCCAGACCGCAACATTGGCGACACCGGGCACGGCCATCAGCTTGGGCTTGATCGTCCAGCGCACCGCATCCGACAGCGCTATCTGGTCGAGCGTATCCGACGACAGGCCGATCTTCATGGCCCGGCTCGTCGCAGACAAGGGCGGCAGCATGATGGGTGGACGGATATTGGTCGGCAGGCGCGGCGTGACCACCGCGACGCGCTCCTGAACAAGCTGTCGGGCTCGGATCACGTCAGTGCCTTCAGCGAAGATCATCACGACGGAGGATAGACCCAGTACTGATTTCGAGCGTAGTGTCTTGAGTCCCGGCACGCCATTGACCACCATCTCGATCGGGATAGTGACGAGGCTCTCGACCTCTTCGGTCGACAAACCGGGCGCCTCAGTCTGGATTTCGACCATCGGCGGGGCAAATTCGGGGAAGACGTCGAGTGGGACGCTGCGCGTCGTATTGATCCCGACGAAGACCATGATGATAGCAAGCGCCAGCACGAGAACGCGCTGCTGCAGGGCGTTGGTGACAAGCCAGTTCAGCATCGGGCGTGTCTTATTTTATGCCGAATTCGGTACCGAACAATTCCGCGGCACCGGCGGTAACGACCTCCATTCCAGGTTTGAGGCCCCGCGCGAGAAGAGCCTGGCCGTTCTGCACCGAAGCGATCTCGACGCGTCTGCGCTCGAAGCTGCGTTTGCCGGTCGAGACATAGACCCATTCACCGCCGTAGATGTCGCGCAGGATAGATGACGACGGAATGGTAAGGCCGCTGGTCTGCCCCTGCGCGGGAAGTTCCACCGCAATGCGCTGCCCGATTCGGAACGAGGTACCGGCATTGCCGAGCGCGTAGTAGAGGTCGACCGTGGCCGCAGCTGCATTGGCGGAAGGCGGGCCGTCGACCGGTCGTGCCGACCGACGCGTACTCCCATCGCCGAGTGCCGCGATCTGGGCGGGTGCCGAGCGGATGATGCGTGACACATCTCCGGCCGGAACCGGCACGCGGATCCACACCTGGCTTGTCCGGTTCATTGCGGTGATCGGCGGTCCATATTGCGCCCGCTGGGTCTGGGCAACGCGCAGGTTTGCGCGTGCTACCGCAACCGTAGCCAGTGCTTCGTCACGCAGCCGCACGCTGCCCGCTTCCTCGCGCACGAGCGCCTCGGCGCGCGCTGCATTCTTGAGCGCGATATCGAGTTCCGCGCGGGTCCGCATCACGTCACCATCGGCGCGGGCCTGGTTTGATGCGAGCGTGGCAAGATCGCTCGCTGATGTTACCGGGACCCCGCCACCTGCCGGAGGAATGATGACTTCGCCGTGCAGCATTATGTTATTTGTATTTTTACTGTCGCTGGCGGGTGCAGTCTCGATACCGAGACGCTGGATGGCTTGTGTTGACAGGGTGAGCTTGAGGAGATTGGTTTCGTGGCCGATCGGTTCTACCTTGGCGGGCTTGTCCGGCATCGCTTCCGGTTGGGAACCACTGCAGGCAGCCAGGAAAAAGATGACTGGCAGGACCATTGTCATGGGAGAGGATCGGGATTGCATTGACATAAAAGCCCTGTTTGCAGATTGAGTCCGATCTATCGTACATGGAGCAGTTTCGTGGCAGCTTTCGGCTTCTATACAGATTGCGAACCTTCGAGACGTGGTATTACACCTGATTTGATTGAGTAGTGCGCTGTGTAAGAGATGGCGCGACGTTGTGTGAGGATGGGACAGGAACAGGCTTTAGCCGGTGGTTGTTTAGTACTTGTAAACTGCGCTTTTTATCTGTTTTTGCCTTGGCTGACTGCCTCGTCAATGATTTTCAGAGGATCCCTGAGAATCGCATTGACATGCTGTTTTCAGCGAAACCATAATGCAACCGGTAGAAACTATTCTGGTGGAAATGATGGCTTCTTTGACTGTTAAAAACATACCTGAGGATATTTATGAGCACCTTAAGCAGGCTGCTCTGCATATGATTGCGAATTCATATCGACTGCTAAATCGCTTAACTCCAAACTCATCACGGCTGATAGAAAACTGATCACCGTATTTCCCGATATAGCGATAACAGTGAAAGATCACCTGGCTGCATAACCTTGAGAAACTGACTACTACGATGCAGACAGGTAACTCAACGCTTTACTGGCATGATTATGAAACTTCCGGGGCAACGCCACGCTGGGATCGGCCATTTCAGTTTGCCGGGTTGAGGACGGACGAAGCGCTCAATGAAATTGGTGACCCGCTGGTGATCTATTGCCAGCCGGCGCGCGACCGGTTGCCTCACCCGGAAGCCTGTCTGCTTACCGGCATTACGCCACAAATGGCAGAAGCCCGGGGGCTGCCGGAGCCGGAATTCATCGCACTGATTCATGCACAGTTGGCGCAACCGGGTACTTGCGGAGTGGGCTATAACACGTTGCGATTCGATGATGAAGTCACTCGGTTTACGCTGTACCGCAATTTTTATGACCCCTACGCGCGCGAATGGCAATCTGGCAATTCGCGCTGGGATGTGATCGATCTTGCCCGTATGACTTTTGCTCTGCGTCCGGAAGGCATCAACTGGCCGATCAACGGGGAAGGGAAACCCAGTTTTCGGCTGGAGGACATCACCACAGCCAATGGATTGGTACATGACAGTGCGCATGATGCGTTATCCGATGTCCGGGCTACGATTGCGCTGGCCCGCCTGCTGCGTGCACAGCAACCGCGCCTGTACGACTGGCTGTTTCGTTTACGCGATAAACGTGCTGCTGGCAATTTGCTGGATATGAAAACCCACGCCCCGGTTTTGCATACTTCCCGTATGTACTCCTCCGAATATGGCTGTACTACGCTGGTCATGCCACTGCTGCCTGAAACCGGTAATGCCAACAGTGTTCTGGTTTATGACTTGCGGCATGATCCCGCTGAATTTGTCCTGCTGGATATCGATGCACTGGCGGAACGTCTTTTTACACCCAAAGAAGAGCTGGCAGAAGGACTGCAGCGCCTGCCAGTCAAAGCGGTCAGGCTGAACAAATGTCCGGCACTGGCACCACAAAAAGTTCTGAATGACGAAGTCGCCAATCGAATCGGACTGAATGTCGAACAATGTCAGCAACACTGGCAACTGTTACTGCAGCATCCGGATTTCATGCAGCGAATCAAACAGGCGTATTCCGGCAATAAAGTATTTGCAGAAAACGATGCCGATCTGGCGTTGTACGATGGTTTTGCCAGTGACCACGATCGCAATCTGTTCCCGCTGGTGCGTGATGCAGAACCAGGGAAACTGGCTGACCTGGCCGGAAAATTTCAGGATGAACGGTATATCGAGCTGTTGTTCCGTTATCGTGCCCGCAACTTTCCCGATACCTTATCGGTTCAGGAAGAACACCATTGGCAAATGCATTGCCGCAGACAGCTTGGTGAAAATGCCATCAACGGTAGCCTGACATTGAATGAATATCACCAGAAACTTCTGCAACTGCGAACCGATTGCCCTCAGCAGGCGCAGCTGGACATTCTGAATGAGCTGGAAGCGTGGGGCAGGGTACTGGCACAGGAAAATGATCTGCCCTGGCCGCCTGATCATTCCGGATCGGAAGAACAGACTGATTGATGAGCGAACAGATCAGGCTGGAAAATCTTACGATTTTCATGCAACGCAGGGCAGTGAAGCATGTTTACCTGCGGGTGCATCCACCGGATGGCCGGGTGACACTGGTGGCACCAACCGGTATGCGGCTGGAAGTGGTGCGTGCGTTTGTCACTGCAAAACTGGACTGGATTCACAAGCAGCAGGCAAAACTGCAAGCGCAGGTCAGGGAAGTCCCTCGGCAATTTATCGGTGGGGAAAGTCATACCGTATGGGGGCGTCATTACGTGCTGCAGGTGGTGGAGAAATCAGCCGGGCCGTGTGTGCTGATGGATCAGCAGACCATCACCCTGCAGGTGCGCCCCGGTAGCGATCTGTTCAAGCGTGCTGCTGTGATGCATGCCTGGCATAAATCCCTGCTGCATGCCGTGGTGCCTGATCTGATCGGAAAATGGCAGGATCGGCTGGGTGTGAGTGTCTCTGCTTACTTTCTGCAGCAGATGAAAACCCGCTGGGGTAGCTGCAATACGAGGCGTCGCCATATCCGGTTGAATACCGATCTGGTGAGAAAACCGCAGGATTTGCTGGAATATGTTGTGGTGCATGAGTTGGTTCACCTGATCGAACCATCGCATAACAAACGGTTTGTCGGGTTAATGGATCAGCATTATCCGGCCTGGCGCGAGGCCACAGCGGAACTGAACCAGATCCCCCTGTCGGCGATACGGCCGCGCGGATAGGTGATCAGCCTGATTTTTATTTCAGCAGTTACCCGGTCAGGGTTTCATCCAGCAGTTCAATCCAGTGGCGCACAGGCAGCGAAGTGCCGCCTTGCAGGTGCATCTGGCAGCCGATATTGGCGGTAACTACCAGATCAGGGTTCTCCATGGTTAATGCAGCGATTTTATTGTCGCGCAACTGGCGGGAAAGTTTGGGTTGCAGGATGGAATAGGTGCCTGCTGAACCGCAACAGAGGTGGGGATCAGCAACTTTGGTCAGGTTGAAGCCTGCCGCTTGCAGAACCGGTTCGACTTTTCCTTTCAGCTTCATGCCGTGCTGCAAGGTGCAGGGGGCGTGAAAGGCAAGATTGCGTGGAGATGAGGATTTCGATGTCGCTTTTTCTGCTTCCAGTAGCGGGATCAGTGTGGAAGCTTCGGCCGTGATGATTTCGCTGATATCCCGGGTCAGGCTGGAGATCTTTGCAGCTTTTTCGGCATAATCCGGATCGTGTTGCAGCAGGTGTCCGTAATCCTTGACAGTGACACCGCAGCCGCTGGCCGTGACGATAATGGCCTCAACCGGATTCTCGGATCGCGTGACAAAAGGCCACCATGCATCGATATTGCGGCGCATGGCGTTCAACCCTTCTTCCTGTGCATTGAGATGGTAGGCAAGTGCGCCGCAGCAGCCAGCTTGTTCTGCAGCCATCACTGCAATACCGAGCCGATCCAGCACACGTGTGGTGGCATGGTTGGTGTTGGGCGTCAGCGCCGGTTGTACGCAGCCGGCGAGTATCAGCATGGAGCGCGTGTGGGTTTTGCCGGAGGGGCTGCGTGCGGTTACCGGTTTCGGGAATATCGTCTTTTTCAGGCGGGCAGGGAGTAGTGGCCGACCCATACGGGCAACGCCCATGAGAGTGCTGAAAAGGGTGCGGTTGGGCAGCAATTTGCGCAGGGCATAACGCTTGAAGGTGGCATAAGGGGTGCGTTGAATTTGCTGTTCGACCATGCCTCGGCCGATATCGAGCAGATGCCCGTACTGTACACCGGATGGACAGGTGGTTTCACAGGCGCGGCAGGTCAGGCAGCGATCGAGATGCAGCTGGGTTTTTTCAGTGACTTCCTGGCCTTCCAGCATCTGCTTGATCAGATAAATTCGCCCGCGCGGGCTGTCCAGCTCGTTTCCCAGCAGCTGATAGGTGGGGCAGGTCGCGAGACAGAAACCGCAATGCACACAACTGCGCAGAATGGCATCTGCTTCTTGTCCTTCCGGCGTGTCTTTGATCAGATCAGTCAAACGGGTTTGCATGGCTCAAAACTCGGTATACAGTCGTTGTGGATTGAGGATACCTGCTGGATCGAACTGCTGTTTCAGACGTCGGTGGATTTTCAGCAGAGCAGGGGAAAGCGGGTGAAATACAGGAATCGCTGTTTTATTGCCGTGAAACAGGGTGGCGTGACCACCGGCATCCGCAGCGTGTTTGCGGATTACGGCAGCATCAGTATCTTCATCTGTGACGAACCAGCGCAGTGCACCGCCCCATTCGATCAGCTGTTTACCCGGCAGTGAAAGCGGGGGAGTGGTCGGCTTGATCGACAGGCGCCACAGTGATTTTTCGGCGGATTTTCCTTCCTGGAAAAACGGGTGAGTATGATCTCTGATCGATTCCCAGAAATCATCCTTGTCTTTGATTTCATCCCCCCCCAGTCTGGCATGCGCGGTTTGCACGGCAGATTCGGCGCCGGAAAGCCGGACGTAAAGCTGATCATTATGAAAACAGGTGGCGGAAATCGGCAGTGGTTCAGCTGTGCAGCGACGCATGATTGCCAGGGCTTCGGGTGTGCTGGCCTGGAAGCGAAGGGTGCGTTCTACTGCCGGTTTGGGAAGCACTTTAAGCGATATTTCGAGCAATACGCCCAATGTACCCATTGCACCTGTCATGAGACGAGACACATCATAGCCGGCAACATTCTTCATCACCCGCCCGCCAAAAGACAGGATACTTCCCTGGCCATCCAGCAGTTTGGTACCTAATACATAGTCACGCACCGCACCGGTATAGGCCCGTCTGGGGCCGGACAATCCGGCTGCGACACACCCGCCCAGTGTGGCAGCCGTGCTGAAATGAGGAGGCTCGAAAGCCAGCATCTGGCTGTGATCGTGCAACAGCTTTTCCAGCTCGGCCAGTGGTGTTCCGGAGCGAGCGGTGATCACCAGTTCGCTCGGTTCATAATCGACGACTCCCTGCCAGGTGGACGTATCGAGTATGGAAGAATGCTGTAAAGCCTGCGGATTGCCGTAAAAATCCTTGCTGCCGCCACCGCGGATGCGCAGCGGCTGTTTATTTTCGATTGCCGCGTTGATAGTGTCGATGAAATGATCGGGAAGGGTTTGCATGACAAAAAATTAGAATCTGGGTATTTCCGGGAATTTTTCAGCTCCCCGGTGTATGTGCATGGCACCGAATTCGGCACAGCGGTGCAGCTCGGGAATTGCTTTGCCTGGATTGAGCAGTGATTGCGGATCGAATGCTGCTTTGATCGCATGGAACCGGTTGCGCTCGGCATCATTGAATTGCAGGCACATCTGGTTGAGTTTCTCGATTCCCACGCCGTGTTCGCCGGTCAGCGATCCGCCTGCTTCGATGCAGATCTCCAGTATTCGCGCCCCGAATGCTTCTGCCTTTTGCAGTTCACCCGGCTGGTTGGCATCATACAGAATCAGGGGATGCAAATTGCCATCTCCCGCATGAAATACATTCATGCAGCGCAGGCCATATTCTGCCGAGAGCTGTTCGATTTGTTCCAGCACGTGTGCCAGATGCTTGCGTGGAATGGTGCCATCCATGCAGTAGTAATCTGGTGAAACTCTGCCTGCTGCCGGGAAGGCTGCTTTTCGTCCGGCCCAGAAGCGCTGCCGTTCGGCTTCATCCTGCGCAAGGCTGATCCGGGTAGCCCCGCTTGCCTGCAGAATGGTGCGTATCCGCTCGATTTCATCAGCGACTTCTTCCGCCATACCATCGGATTCACACAGCAGAATTGCCGCTCCTTCGAGGTCGTAACCCGCATGCACGAAATCTTCGACGGCGTGAATGGTGATCTTGTCCATCATCTCCATACCGGCTGGAATGATACCGGCCTGAATGACGCTGGCGACGGCTTCTCCAGCTTTTCTGACATCGTCGAACACTGCCATGACCAGTTTTACCGTTTCCGGTTTGGGCAGCAGTCTGACCGTAATCTCGGTGACGATCCCCAGCATGCCTTCACTGCCTGTCATCAGTGCGAGCAGATCGAAACCGGGACTGTCGAGTGCATCTGCACCGATTTCCAGCAGATCTCCTTCGATCGTCAATACACGCAGCCGCAAGATATTGTGGACGGTCAGTCCGTATTTGAGACAGTGCACACCTCCTGAATTTTCTGCCACGTTCCCGCCGATACTGCAGGCGATCTGGGAAGAAGGGTCAGGCGCGTAATACATTCCATAATATGCAGCCGCTTCGCTGATGGCCAGGTTACGGACACCGGGCTGCACACGCGCAGTACCGGCTGCAGGATCGATTTCCAGAATATGGTTCAATCTGGCTAATGACAGTAAAACACCTTCTGCGTGAGGGAGTGCGCCCCCAGACAAACCGGTGCCGGACCCACGTGCTACCACCGGAATACGTTCGGCCTGGCAGGTTTGCAGGATAGCGGCAATTTCAGCCTCGGTTCGCGGCAGCACGACGATCATTGGTAGCTGCCGATAGGCGGACAGGGCGTCGCATTCATACGGTCTCAAATCCTCTGCCTCGTGCAATATGGCTTCCGCAGGCAGAAATTTGCGGAAGGCTTCGATCAGCTGGTTAGTGTTCATGGGCAGATTCAGTGGAGGTATCGAGGGTATGTCCGGCCAGTTGTTCGAGGATGCGCACGATGGCTGAACTGTCCTGTTGCGCATCTCCTTGCGCAATGCTGGCATTATAGAGCGATTGAACCAGTGCAGTGCCTGGCAGGCTGACACCCAGTTCCGTGGCGCAATCCAGTGCGATGCCGAGATCCTTCCGGTGCAGATCGACCCGGAAACCGGGAGTGAAGGCATGTTTGATCATGCGTTCTCCATGTACTTCCAGGATGCGCGAGGCGGCAAACCCTCCCAGCAGGGCCTGTCTGACTTTATTGGGATCAGCTCCGGCTCTGGAAGCTAATACCAGGGCTTCAGCCACAGCCTCAAGTGTCAGGGCCGCGATGATCTGGTTGGCCGCCTTGCAGACCTGGCCAGTGCCCGGATCACCGATTCGCGTGACAGTTTTGCCCATCAACGCCAGTATCGGCTCGATTTCCGCAAAAACTGCCTCGGTTGCCCCGACCATGATCGTGAGGGTGGCATTCTGTGCACCAATATCTCCACCTGATACCGGGGCATCCGCGTACTCGTGGCCGAGCTGCCTGATTCGTGTAACGAAATCCCGGGTTCTGATCGGGGAAATCGTGCTCATGTCGATGATGATTTTCGACCGAGGCGGGTTCGCAGACAGCCCTTGTGCCACTCCGTTTTCGGCAAACAGCACCTTTTCAACATCAGGTGTATCCGGCAACATCAGGATGATGATATCCGCTTGTTCAGCCACAGCCCTGGGGGTGGGGCAGGCCAGCCCACCCGGCACTGTCAGCTCAGCAGGTATGCCACTGCGTGAGTTGAGATAAACCGGGTATCCTCCCCGGATGAGATGGCCGGCCATGGGTTTTCCCATGATACCCAGGCCGATGAAACCGATCGTTGTCATGTGAACAGTATTACCGAGAAAATGGGTTTTATCTGCCGTTAAGCGATCCCGGTAAAACAGGTAGACTGTCCGGTGATTCGGCTGGCTTTGGATCTGTCAATTTATCTGAATCCGTGTGCTGGCAGCAAGCAGTCGTAGTATAGCAGCCAGCCTTTCGTGAATTGATCCTATCTGCAAGAATCCGTATATTTCCAGGTTCTTCCGGTTTTGCTGGCTGAGTACCGTTATTTCATCAGCAGGAATATCCTGGATTACGTATCCGAAAAATATTCAAGGAATAAATACATGACACGCAGAGGCCTCATCCTTGCGGGAGGGTCCGGTACCCGGCTGCATCCGGCGACGCTTGCACTGAGCAAGCAGTTGTTGCCGGTATTCGACAAACCCATGATTTATTATCCGCTCAGCACCCTGATGCTGGCAGGCATACGCGATATTCTCATTATCAGCACGCCGCAGGACACCCCTCGTTTTCAGCAACTGCTGGGTGACGGAGAACAATGGGGGCTGAATCTGCAATATGCCGTGCAACCTTCACCCGACGGCCTCGCACAGGCTTTTCTGATTGGCGAGGATTTCATTGGTAACCATCCTTCTGCACTGGTGCTGGGAGATAACATTTTCTACGGCCATGATCTCCAGCGTCTGCTGACTCATGCCATGATGCGCACCGAAGGAGCCAGCGTATTCGCTTATCATGTGCATGATCCGGAACGTTATGGTGTAGTCGAGTTCAATGCACAGGGCAAGGTATTGTCACTGGAAGAAAAACCGATACAACCAAGATCCAGTTATGCGGTGACCGGGCTGTATTTTTATGATACGCAGGTCGTCGATCATGCCAAAGCGCTCAAACCTTCAGCACGCGGCGAACTGGAAATCACCGATCTCAACCGTCTTTATCTCGAACAGGGCAACCTCAGCGTGGAAATCATGGGGCGCGGCTACGCCTGGCTGGATACCGGTACGCATGCAACCCTGCTCGATGCCAGTCAGTTCATCGCTACCCTGGAAAACCGGCAGGGTCTGAAAGTTGCCTGTCCGGAAGAAATTGCCTACCGGCAAGGATGGATAGATGCAGCCCGGCTGGAAATGCTGGCCCAATTACTGGCTAAAAATGGTTATGGTCAGTATCTGCTGAAAATACTCAGGGAAAATGTGTTCTGATGAAAGTAACTCCTTTTGCTATTCCGGAAGTCGTACTCATCGAACCCAAAGTATTTGGTGATGAACGCGGCTTCTTTTTTGAAAGTTTCAACCAGGCCCGGTTTGAAGAAACTGTCGGCAGGGAAATCAATTTTGTGCAGGATAATCACAGTCGCAGCGTGAAGAATGTCCTGCGCGGTCTTCACTACCAGATACAGCAACCGCAGGGAAAACTGGTGCGGGTGGTGCAGGGTGAAGTTTTCGACGTGGCAGTCGATTTGCGCAAAAGCAGCCCGACCTTTGGCCGATGGGTGGGCCAGGTTCTTTCTGCAGAAAACAAACATCAGCTCTGGATACCTGAAGGATTCGCCCATGGCTTTGTCGTACTGAGTGATACCGCAGAGTTTCTTTATAAGACGACGGATTACTATGCGCCTGCCCATGAGCGTTGTCTGCTCTGGAATGATCCAGTGCTCAATATCCAGTGGCCACTTGGGATTGCGCCTGTTCTTTCAGCCAAAGATACTCAGGGCAAGCCATTCAGCGAGGCGGAAGTATTCGCCTGATGCGATTTATTTTTCCGGTGCAGCAGGCGCAGTTGTCTGCCGAATCTGATCTGAAAGTGAGAGATTGATATGAACGTTCTCGTTACCGGCGGTGCCGGTTACATTGGTTCTCATACCTGTGTCGAATTATTGACGGCCGGGTATGAAGTAGTGATATTCGATAATTTCTGTAACAGTCATCCAGAGGCATTGCGCCGTATCGAACAGATCACCAGTAAGAAAATCACTATCGTCACAGGCGATATACGTAATCAGGTTGCGATAGAAAAAGCGTTGAAAGATTACGGATGTGAGGCTGTGATTCACTTTGCCGGGCTCAAGGCGGTAGGAGAATCGGTCGAAAAGCCGCTCGAATACTATGACAATAACGTCATCGGTACTCACCGGCTGCTGGCAGCAATGCAAAATTGTGGTGTCTATACACTGGTTTTCAGTTCCTCGGCGACGGTTTACGGTGAGCCGCAGCGTCTGCCTCTGACGGAAGATCATCCGTTGTCCGCTACCAATCCGTATGGCCGCAGCAAGCTTATCATCGAGGAAATGTTGCGCGATGTGTATCGGGCTGATCCTCGATTTCGTATCGCCATTCTGCGTTATTTCAATCCTGTCGGGGCGCATGATAGCGGCCTGATTGGTGAAGATCCGCAGGGTATCCCCAATAATCTGATGCCTTTCGTTGCGCAGGTTGCCGTGGGGCGGCGTGAATATCTGAATGTATGGGGGAGTGATTACCCGACGCATGATGGAACCGGTGTGCGAGATTATATTCACGTCGTGGATCTTGCGCTGGGGCATCTCGGTGCACTGGATTACCTTACCGTGCCGCAATGTATGGCAATCAATCTGGGTACAGGCATTGGCTACAGTGTTCTGGACGTGATCAAGGCCTTTGAGGAGGCCAGCAGCCGGCAGATAGATTATCGGCTTGCATCCAGACGATCCGGTGATGTAGCTGCCTGCTACGCAAACCCTGCACTTGCTGAGAAGCTGCTGAGGTGGAAAGCACAACGCGATCTTGCTGTGATGTGCAGGGACCACTGGCGCTGGCAGAAGAACAATCCGGCAGGGTATGTATGAATCGATACCCTGGTGAGCATCGTTGTAAATGATCGTAACCTGCTAAATAAGCAGAACTATTTTCTTGCCGGCCCTTCCGGGATATGGCAAAATTCCGCCCGCCGTGCAGTTTTTGTGCACGACTTGACCATCATCAATTCCCTCAATTAACTCATCTCAAAAATATGAAAGAATCTGAACAACCATCGATCATTCTGAATGAACGGGTCATCCAATCCAGCATTGCTGCAGAGACTATGTCAACGGGTGGTTCTGTAGCCAGTGCTCCGGTCAAAGTGAGCAATGAGCCAACTGCAGTCATTGACAGTGTCTCACCTATACAGATGGGACATGATCTTGTCGAAGACGCAACGAAAAAGAAAAAATTCAAAGTTGGCCAGATTCTGATAAGGGGGTTCTTATGCACTCCTTTTCTGGCCTATGCCACGGCATTGTGCGCGTTGCTGGTTTCACAAGGCTGGCCAACGGCAGCAGCCGGCCTGCTTTTCCCGGCAGGCTACGTGATGTTGTCGATATTGGGTCTGGAGATGGCGACAGGTAGTTTTTCAGTGATGCCGATGGGACTCTTTGCCGGCAGATTTGGATTGGGGAGTGTGATACGCAACTGGTCCTGGACGTTTGTCGCCAATCTGATTGGTGGTGTTTTCTTTGCGTACCTGCTTTGGTTCTCACTGACCAAAGGAGGAGCAGTCGAACCTCCAGGGGTTCTCACTACACTGGCGCATCTTGCAGAAAAAAAGGCTTCCTATGCAGGGTATGGGGTGAACGGCTGGTTTGCAGCCATTGGTATGGGAATACTGTGTAACTGGCTGGTGAGTCTTGCTCCGGTTTTTGCCAAAGGATCGCGCAGTGTGCCTGGTAAGATCATGTTAATGTGGTTACCGCTTGCGACCTTCTTCTCACTTGGTTTTGAGCACGCGGTGGTTAATATGTTTGTCTTCCCGATTGGCATTCTGTCGGGTGCAGATGTGACGATTTCCCAGTGGTGGTTGTGGAATCAGATTCCCGTCACGATAGGCAATATGCTGGGAGCGGTGATATTCAATTCAACCTTGTGGTATCGCACGCACAGGGCATAAAGTAAAGACTGCAGTGATCTGCCGGATGGTGGATCACTGCAAGTTTCAGGTATTGATGATTTTGGTTCCAAACATTACTCGAAGCGTCCAGGCGATTGCCCAGGCACTTCCAATCAGTAGCAGTAACTGCCCTAGAACACGCTGATCACTCAAGAGATAATTTGCGCAGAGACGATCGGGCAGATCGAGATAGAGCCACCCCAGACGCATGAAAGTAGCCCAGAATTCCAGTTTCAGGACACCTTGTGCAATCGGATTGAGCTGGGGCCAGCTTACTCCCAGTGCGATACCCATCGCCGGGACGGTGATGAATTTTCCCAGCTCCACGTACCATTCGGATACAGCAGCATCCAGTGCGCGTGGCAGCATCCAATAGGTCATGATCACAATGGCGAGAGCCATGCCTGTTATTCCCCACCGGTTCCATGGAGCTATTTTGTTGCTCCAGCTTTCAGGCAGTGTTCTGCCGAATATCCATCCGATGACTGTCAGTGCCGGGAGCTGAACGAGCATGTGCGTTACCATGCTCTGTTCCAGAAAGCGCTGCATCGGGGGAAGGGTAAGTATGATGAATGCTGCCAGAAGCAGCCATTCCGGTTTAATTTTCAGACGCATTATCCTTCCCCTCCAATGCCTGATTCAGGTAGGCGCGTAGTTCATCCATCTGTTCCATTCCAAAAATAGCGACCAGTTTTCCATCCGGGTTGATGATATGGTAACCGGCAGAGTGTGTATAACCACCGTACTCATCAGGAATGACGATCACTTTAAAGAAATCGAGGATAGCTTCTTTCTGGGACGGGCTGGTTGGCCGGGCAGCTACCCAGTTTTTGAAATCAGCAGAAAAATGACTTAAATGTTCTTTCAGTCTTTGGGGCGTATCTTTTTCCGGATCGAAGGTGATACTGAGAAAGCGCAGCTTGTCTGATTTTCCCTCGTCAGAGAAATCTTTTTGCAGATTCTTGAGGTTGCCGCTAAGTATCAAACATACGCTGGGACAACTTGTATAGATGAAATCTACAACAATGAGATGCCCATGCCAGTTTTGAAAAGTGAAGGTTTCTGCATCCTGATTCTGCAGTTGCCAATCGGGTACAGAACGGGGATTTTCACGAATTTCAAGGCGGCGTGCTTCTTCAGCTGTAAAAGCACGCCCTCCATCGGTACTTATCCAAAGAATGAGTGTTCCTGAGATGGCTACGAAAAGTGTTGCCAGGAAAGTCCTCATTCCTTTTTCCTCCTATGTGAGGGGGTATCGATTATCCCTGCCAGATTCCGGCAATTCTCCATTCATACAGGAGAAATTGCCGGTGTTTCTGTTTTAACGAGGGTTGCTGGCGCCTGGCAAACTGACCAGTGCACGAATGATGAACAACAACATTCCCAGAACAACCAGTGCAGCGGCAACAGTTCCTACCTGAGCAAAACTGACCCATTCAGGCATGTGTGCTGCCCAGCGGCGAGGAATACTGCTTGCACCGCTGGCGAGGAAGACCATGGATGTCATGAATGCACCGATCAGATAGGCATAGAAACCAAGTTTGTCGGTTGCTTTAGGTTGTTCTTTACTGTCACCTTCACCCGCCAGAAAGTAGGCGAAGCCGATGAGCATCGGCAGTAATCCCAGCAGCAGGTAGAAATGGAAATGACCAGGTACCCACAGTGTGTTGTGGAAAGCACGGTTAACCGTAACCATTGCATCCAGAATCGCAGGGATTACACCAGCCCACCAGCCAAACATGGATAAGAACAGCAGTTTGGCCGAAGTGGTCCATTTGATACCTGAACGGTATACGATCATCAGGGCACCGTAGCCGGTAACCACCATCACTGGAATACCACTGCCAAAAGAAAGCACCTGTCCTACTACGAGTGCCCAATTCGGCATCGCGAAGTCCATCATGAGGTGGTGTGGATAGACACCCATTACCATGAATACAATCGCAAACCAGGCTGCATAAAATGGTTTATTGGTTTTCCATGGACGACCAGTGTAGCGTGGCAGGAGTTCATAAACAGCGATGACTGATGCGTAGATAGTGGCATTGATGACAACGTGACCAAAGAAGTAGATCAGGTTTTTCATCAGCAGCGCATCTGGCTTGAATTCAGGATAGAACAGATTGATCAGTCCCATCACCAGTACCACGGCACCTGCAGCGATACCCATAAAATTGACAATCAATACCATTGTGCTGGCAACTACTGCCGCTGGATGTTTGTAGTCTACCGGCTCTTTACCGAAAAGCTGGGTAAGTCCCAGTGCACGAGCCAGACTGCCGTAGCGAGCCAGAATGGCACGGCCAAAGTCCAGATAGAGGATAAGGAAGCCGACTCCGATGATAAGCAGACCAGCTTGAAACAGTGCTGCTGCACCATTCGACCAGGCACCCATTGAAATGGCGGGTAGCGGGAAGAGGAACGTCCATGCACCACCATATTTACCAACGAAAATGGAGCCGAGGATCAGCACGACACCTGTCAGAAAAATAAAGAAGTTCGTCCAGAAAATCCCGTTGCTCAGACGAACGTACTGACGCAGGAAATACCACTGTACACCGGTTGATGTGATCATTGCCGCACCCACAACGCCTACACCGTGCACAGTCATAATCTGATAAAACAGATCAGCGCCAATTTCCAACCAGGTACCTTGCGCTGCACGCATGGTAAAGCCTGCAATCATCATTAATAAAAATACTAAAAATCCCGCAATTAAATGGGATTTGACGGCGATCAATGCATTCCGATTTTCCGGGTCGGAATACTCAATCTTTCCATTTACTTCAGTTGCACTCATTGTGTCCTCCAATACGTTTTTAGCTGTATTAAATGTTGTACTAATTATTCAACGGTCAATTCGCTAATCATGGCGTGATGTGCCAGACCACAATATTCCAGACAAAGAATTTTATATTTTCCGGGTTTGTCGAACGTATGAATAAGCTTATTGGTGTAACCCGGCATCGCCTGAGTTTGGGCAACTAATGTCAGTTTTTCATCGTAGATACCGAAACCATGGTTGACATCAGCAGAAGACACTTGAAATTCAACCGGTTGGCCTGCCTTTACGGTAGAAGGTGTCATTATCCAATACCATTGATGGCTATCCACAGTGACATTTTGATAGTCACCACCCGAGTATTCTTTTTTCTGATCGGGTGTTGGAAATGGATTCGTTGAAAGCACAGAGACGGTAATTCCTAATACAAGCAGAAAAAGAAACCATTTGCTGCGTACACCGTACCATTTTTTTGTGATTGACGGATAATCCGGATCAGCTTCCTTCGAATTGGCAATCACAAAATAAAAGACTGCGATGACCAAACCGATACCCACGAGTGTGATGGCATAAACTGTTGAGATCATTTTAAACTTTCCCCCTCCTTGTTTGTTAAACAAGTCGCGGAATCTACATTTGATAAAAGTTGCTGTCAACAGTTAATTATCGAAGGTCAAAATCCATTTTTGTCTTGTGGTTTATTGAGTTAGCGTTGATCGACCCCGGAATAAAAAGGGCATTTTTGCATTGGACGAGATGATGTTTTTAGCTTCTTCACCGGGTATGCCATTGCACTGCCGGCACAGAGATTCTGTTACTGAAATGGGCTTTATGGGATAATTGCGCGCATACGGCTGGTACTCATATCTGGATCAAAATGAAAACGTTATATGACAAACTCTGGAGTGACCATGTAGTGCATGCGGAATCGGATGATCCGAATGGCATGGTTATTCTGTATATCGATCGCCATCTGGTACATGAAGTTACCAGCCCTCAGGCTTTTGAGAGCCTGAAGCTGGCCGGACGCAAACCCTGGCGGACTGGCTCGATTCTGGCGGTAGCCGATCATAATGTTCCAACGACGGATCGAAGCAGTGGTATCAGCGATCCTGTATCCCGTTTACAAGTCGAAACGCTGGATCAGAATTGTGAGGAATTCGCGATTACCGAATTCAGAATGAACGATGAACGTCAGGGAATCGTTCATGTGATCGGGCCTGAGCAAGGTGCGACACTGCCTGGTATGACCGTGGTGTGTGGAGATTCCCATACCAGTACACATGGGGCATTTGCTTGTCTGGCATTTGGTATCGGGACATCCGAGGTTGAACATGTTCTGGCGACACAATGTCTGGTTGCCCGGAAATCCAAAACTATGCTGGTCAGGGTCGAAGGGGATCTGCCACCTGGTGTGACGGCCAAAGATATTGCACTGGCTGTTATTGGTGAAATAGGTACGGCCGGCGGTACGGGTTATGCCATTGAATTTGCCGGCAGTGCGATACGATCGCTTTCCATGGAAGGCCGGATGACGCTCTGCAATATGGCGATCGAGGCGGGTGCCCGTGCAGGTATGGTTGGAGCGGATGAGGTTACGATCGATTATATCAAGGGGAGACCCTTTGCCCCGCAGGGAGCACTGTGGGATCAGGCGGTGGCTTACTGGCGTACATTGAAAAGTGATGAAGATGCGGTGTTCGATCGGATGGTGGAATTGAAGGCAGTCAACATCAAACCGCAGGTAACCTGGGGCACCTCACCAGAAATGGTGACTACTGTGGATGGGTATGTGCCCGATCCTGCGGATATCAGCGATCCGACCAAACGCCATGATGTCGAACATGCACTCGGGTATATGGGACTGAAGCCGAAGATGCCCATTCAGGAAATAACGCTGGATAAAGTTTTCATTGGTTCCTGTACCAATTCACGTATCGAAGATCTGCGCGCAGCAGCAGAAATCGTCAAAGGAAAACGGATTGCCCCGAATATCAGGCTGGCTATGGTGGTCCCTGGTTCCGGTCTGGTCAAATCGATGGCCGAGAAGGAGGGGCTGGATAAAATTTTTCTGTCGGCGGGATTCGAATGGCGCGAACCCGGATGTTCGATGTGCCTGGCCATGAATGATGACAGATTGTTACCTGGAGAGCGTTGTGCCTCGACTTCCAATCGTAATTTTGAAGGCCGGCAAGGCCCCGGCGGGCGAACACATCTCGTCAGCCCTGCCATGGCAGCCGCTGCTGCAATAGCTGGCCATTTCGTTGATGTGCGTTCTTTTATTCGGTAAGTGAGGTTTTTTTATTTTTAAAGGAGATCGATAATGAAAACGCTGTCCACATTATTTCTATTGTTGGCCATCGTTGCACAGTTGACTGCCTGTAATACCATACAGGGATTTGGCAAGGATGTTCAACGTGGCGGTGAAGCCATTGAAAAAACTGCAAAATAAACAGAATGGAAAAATTTGAGCAGTTCAAGGGAATAGTTGCGCCACTGGATCGCGCAAACGTGGATACGGATGCGATTATTCCCAAGCAGTTTCTGAAATCGATCAAACGCTCAGGTTTTGGCCAGAACCTGTTTGATGAGTGGCGCTATCTCGATTATGGAGAGCCGGGGAAGGATATTTCATTACGGCAGCTTAATCCCGATTTCATATTGAACCAGCCGCGCTATCAAGGGGCCAGGATTCTGGTCGCACGCGACAATTTTGGTTGTGGATCCAGCAGGGAGCATGCTCCCTGGGCTTTGCAGGATTATGGTTTTGCTGTAATCATTGCGCCAAGTTTCGCCGATATTTTTTATAACAACTGCTTCAAGATCGGTCTATTGCCAATTGTGTCGGAAGCTTCCATCGTTGATAGGCTGATCAGGGATACACTCGAGACAGACGGTTATCGACTGGAAGTGAATCTGGATGCGCAAACCGTGACGACCCCTTCCGGCGAGATCCACCGATTTGAAGTTGATTCATTCCGTAAGCACTGTCTGCTTAATGGGCTGGATGAAATCGGGCTGACGTTGCAGCATGCCGATAAAATCAGAACATTTGAAATGAATCGTCGCGATCGACAACCCTGGCTATTTTTACAGCAAAATGGAGACAAACTGAGAACATGAAAATTGCGCTGCTTGCCGGTGACGGGATCGGGCCTGAAATCATGGCTCAGGCTGAGCGGGTATTACGCTACTTCCAGCAGGAAGGTTTGCAGATCGAGCTTGAACCTGGTTTGCTGGGTGGTTGTGCGGTGGATGCCACCGGTGAACCTTTTCCGGAAGCAACACGCCAGTTGGCGATCGAGGCAGATGCCATACTGCTGGGGGCAGTAGGTGGAACTCAGTACGATGGTCTGCCTCGCGAAAAACGGCCAGAGCAGGGGTTGCTGGCCATTCGGAAGGAACTCAACCTGTTTGCCAATTTGCGGCCGGTAGTGCTGTATCCGGAGCTGTCGAATGCTTCGACACTGAAGCCGGAGGTTGTCGCTGGTCTGGATATTCTGATTGTGCGTGAGCTGACTGGAGATATTTATTTCGGGAGACCGCGAGGCATCGAATACCGAGACGGACAGAAAGTGGGCTTTAATACGATGATTTATTCTGAATCAGAAATCAGGCGTATCGCTCATGTGGCGTTTCAGGCAGCAGGTAGGCGAAACGGCAGGCTTTGCTCGGTGGACAAAATGAATGTCCTGGAATGCACGCAGTTATGGCGTGATGTGGTGACGGAAACTGCGCAGTCGTATCCGGACGTTACGCTCTCACACATGCTGGTGGACAATGCAGCGATGCAGCTGGTACGCAACCCCCGGCAATTCGATGTGGTGGTTACGGGAAATATGTTCGGTGATATTTTATCAGATGAAGCATCCATGCTGACAGGCTCGATCGGAATGCTTCCTTCTGCTTCTCTGGATGACCGAAATAAAGGTTTGTATGAGCCTATTCACGGATCTGCCCCGGATATCGCCGGTAAAGGGATTGCCAACCCGTTGGCAACTATCTTATCTGCGGCAATGATGTTGCGATACTCTTTCAATCAGGAAACGGCCGCATCACGAATCGAGCATGCCGTTCAGAAGACATTGCAGCAAAGCTATCGTACCGAAGATATTTATGAAGCGGGTATGAAAAAGGTCGGTACTGTGGAAATGGGGGATCGTGTCCTGGCAAACTTGCAATCCCGGTGATTCTACTGTTTCGTTACATGCTGTTTTTCTATTTCTGTTTATCGCCCGGTTTTACCGCTTTTTTCTGATTCTTTGATGGTATGCCGGATAGTAAGCTGTCAGGGGTGCGTAACATTAAAACTATTTTGTAAAAGGTTGAGTGAATTACATGAAACAAGTCGGATTTGTGGGCTGGCGCGGTATGGTGGGCTCTGTTCTCATGCAGCGGATGCGTGAAGAAAATGATTTCTCATTAATCGAGTCCGTGTTCTTTTCAACTTCGCAAGTGGGTGAAAAGGGGCCGGATATTGGCCGGGAAGCAGGATTACTCAAGGATGCCTACGATATCGCAGCCTTGCGGGAAATGGATATCATCATATCCTGCCAGGGCGGAGATTACACCGGCGACGTTTTTAAAAAGCTGCGTGAGTCCGGCTGGCAAGGATATTGGATTGATGCCGCTTCTACACTCAGGATGAGTGATGATGCAATTATCATTCTTGATCCCGTTAATCGTTCGGTGATCGATGATGCATTGAATAAGGGTGTCAAGAATTATATCGGGGGTAATTGTACGGTCAGCCTGATGCTGATGGCCGTTGGCGGATTGTTCGACCAGGACATGGTTGAGTGGGCAAGTATCATGACTTATCAGGCGGCATCAGGGGCAGGCGCGCAAAACATGCGTGAACTGTTGCAGCAGATGGGAGAAACTCACGATGTCGCAAAAGATTTACTGGAAGATCCTGCTTCCAACATATTGGATATCGATCGCAAGGTTGCTGAGAAATTGCGTGACAAAGAATTTCCCGCTCAGAATTTTGGTGTTCCACTGGCTGGAAGCCTTATTCCATGGATCGATCGCGAGGTTGCACATGGACAGAGCCGGGAAGAATGGAAAGGGCAGGCCGAGACCAATAAAATTCTTGGGCACGGCGATGACCCCGTACCGGTTGACGGGATTTGTGTGCGAGTGGGAGCCATGCGTTGCCACAGTCAGGCATTGACGATCAAGTTGAAGAAGGATATTCCACTGGAAAAGATCGAGGAAATCATCGCAGCATCCAACAAATGGGTTCATGTGATTCCCAATGAAAGGGAAGCCACCACCAGGGAACTTACTCCGGTTGCGGTTACCGGGAAGCTCGATATTCATGTTGGCCGCATACGCAAATTGAATATGGGAAGTGAATATCTCTCTGTTTTTACGGTGGGAGATCAGTTATTATGGGGCGCGGCCGAACCATTGCGCCGAATGCTGCGCATCTTGGTCGAAGATAAGGCTGCATAAAATCTTTCCAATCGTTCCTGGTTTTGAACCACTGCACAGCAGAAGTGTTATGACATTTCTCTATGATATCTGCTGTTTTTACGGTTCTCGAACCATGGTACTCGGATAACGTCGAGGGGTATTCGTGTGAAGATAATGAATTTCAGGGCCAGGGATATATCTCCTTGCGTTTTATACAAAGCATTTTTGACAGGTATGCTTATGTCCGTCTGGGTCGTCCAGGCGGCTGGTCTGGGAAAATTGACCGTGAGCTCATATCTTGGTCAGCCCCTCAAAGCAGAGATAGCTCTGGAATCTGTAACTGATAAAGAAATCAATACACTATCTGCCAGGCTTGCTTCACCCAAAATTTTTCAGAAAGCAGGTATCAATCTTGCCCCCTATCATGCGACCTTGTCCGTGGCTGTGGAAAAACGAACGGATGGGCAGCCTTATGTTCGCGTGGTTTCATCACAGGCAATCAGTGAACCTTTTCTTAAATTACTGATCGAGCTTCACTCATCCTCGGGGCGTATGCTACGTGAGTACAACGTTCTGCTTGATCCTGCCGATACCCGAAAACCGGCCACTGCGCCGCCGGTTATACAATCAGCCGGCAACCAGGCAGAAGATTCTGCTGCAACTGCTGCGGGGGAAACGCAGCCTTTCGTTAAAGCAGAAAGGCAGCCGGTATCTCAGGAGAAATCAGCCGTTCAGACTGGTAATACCTATGGTCCGGTTATGCAGGGAGATACCTTGAGCAGAATTGCAAGACAGGTATCCCCTGATAGCGTCAGTCTCAATCACATGCTGGTTGCGCTGTATCGTGCGAACAGAGATGCTTTCCTCGAAAAGAATATGAATCTGCTCAAGGTGGGCGTCATTCTGCGCATTCCCGACGAGGAAGAGATATCGTCCATTACGGTTAAAGAAGCTGCTCGTGAAGTAGCGGTGCAGAAAGAAAGCTGGAACAGTTATCGTCAGAGAATTGCGGATCTGGCCGGCGATGCACCAGGAAAGAACGAGCTGAAACAGTCTCAATCGGGAAAAATCATAACCGTTTCTGAAGATACTTCGGTTGCAGGATCAGGCAAACCGGAAGAGGTGCTGATTCTTTCGAAAGGTGAATTGCTGGATGACAGCCACTCATCTGTCAAAAGTGCTGAAAGCAAGACTGCTCAGAACTATTTGCACATGATGGAAGAAGATGCGATTGCAAAAGAGCGGGCATTGCGTGAAGCGAATGAGCGAGTGGCCATTCTGGAGCAGAATGTCGCCAAATTACAGCGCCTGCTGGAGTTGAAAGAGGAGGCTTCCGGGAACAAGGGGCAAGCTGAATTAGATCAGGCTCAACATGTATCTGACCTGCAACCAGTTCCTGTAATAACTGATCAGACCGGAACCGTGGCTGAGACTTCTGAATCAGCTGCTCAGACTCCGGAAAAATCGGCATTGCCTGTTACCATTCCTGTACAGCCGGTTAATCCGATGTCGTCGGCTAAATCTCTCCAGCCAGCCGACCCTGTATCAGAGGAGCCTGCTTTGATGGATACACTGGTTGAGTCTGCGATGGAGAACAGTGAATGGGTTGTTGGTGGTCTGGCGACATTGCTGACGATTGCTCTCGGAGCATCGGTGGTTCGCCGCAGAAGAGCACAGACAGAGGATCTGAACGCTGAAGATGATCTATATGATTTTAATGAGAAGGATAATGGCTCGGGAACATCAGTAATGGCTGAAGCCATGCCATCTGGTTTAGAAAATCTGGAAAGTTCGGAGAGTACGATTGGATCAGCCCAACAGGCTGCTGGCCCGATAATGATGGAAAATTCCAGTTCGACTGACGATCACACTGATGTCGATCCGGGGTTGTTTTTTGGAAGCAGGCAGGATGAGAGGATCACAGAAGATTCTTTTCTCGATGATTCAGCCAGCCAGATTCAGGAAGAAGAGGATGCGACATTCAACGAACTGGATGAATTGGGTTATGAGATCAAAATTGATACGGAAGAGCCTGATCAGACTGAATACAAGCAAGAGGCCATCGTTGAAACCGGAGAAAATGATAAAGATGATATAGGTGAGCAGTGGATTTTCACGGCCACTGATACCGGTCTGGAGCGTAAGCCCGATTCAGTGCAACAGCAGGATACTGTTGAAGAATTTGTTTCATTGCATGACGAGCATCAGATCGATTTTGATCTGGATCTTCCGGTTGACACGGAAGCTCAAGAATCGGAATCGCGTGTGAAGAATGAATTGTCGGATTTGGGTTCCAATCTGGCAAATATTGATCTTGATCTGGGAGATAAGTCTGATACGAAGTTTCAATCGGGTGAATATTCTGAAGCTGAGGAAATGCAGTGGCAGGAAGTCGCGACTAAACTCGATCTGGCCAAAGCCTATCTTGAAATGGATGATAGGGACGGAGCCAGGGAAATTCTTGAAGAAGTGCTGCGCGAAGGTGATGATGAACAACAATCCACGGCTCGTTCCATGCTGGATCAAATAAGTTGAGCCTCTGGTCTGCCGGGAACATTTCTGGTGATCCAGAAGAAATACAAACCTCTTTTGATCTGAATAGATTCTTATATTGACCATTCTGGTCAGGTGGTTTTCTATGTCTTCAAATCGGGATGACAGTGATACCACCTAAAAGGAATAAACATTTTTTCGTGAAAATCGTTCTGGCGCTGGAATATGACGGCCGTGGCTATTGTGGCTGGCAAAAACAGCCCGGCTGCCTTTCTGTACAGAGCCGACTGGAGAGTGCTTTATCAGGGGTTGCAGGCAGACAGATACAGGTTGTCGCAGCAGGGAGAACTGATGCAGGCGTGCATGCATTATGTCAGGTGGTGCATCTTGAGACCTGTGTACGACGGCCTTTGAATGCCTGGATCAGAGGAACCAACGCACTTTTGCCAGGTGATATTTCGATATTGGAAGCTTCGGAAGTCAGTGATGATTTCCATGCCCGTTTTAGTGCAACCGAGCGTACCTATTTGTATTATCTGTTGAGTCGTCCTGCCCGTCCCGGTATTCATCACGGAAAAATCGGGTGGGTCCATTACCCGCTCGATCTTGAGAAAATGCAGATGGCAGCAAAGCTGCTGATTGGCAAACATGATTTCAGTGCATTTCGTTCATCGGAGTGTCAGTCGAGAACTGCCATACGGCAGCTTACCAGGCTGAATATCAGCCAGCATCAGCAGCTTTTCGTTTTTGAATTCTGTGCCAATGCATTTCTGCATCATATGGTTCGAAACATTCTCGGCGGATTGGTCTATATTGGCCGGGGAAAATATCCTCCTGAATGGATGCGGATACTCCTGGAAAAACGTGACCGTACACTTGCCGCGCCGACATTCTCGCCGGATGGATTGTATTTGTCTGGTGTCCGATATGATGCCAGATGGAATTTGCCTGTTTTTAACGTTACCCGGCCGCTGGATATCATATAGAACGATTCAGAGCATAACTATCCGGAGAATCCGGCAGAGTGCCAAAAGGAGATTGAGTGCGCATCCGTGTAAAAATATGCGGTATTACCCGCCTGGAAGATGCCATGGCTGCTGTGCAACATGGTGCGGATGCCATCGGCTTTATTTTATGGCCGCAGAGTGAACGATATATTTCACCTGAAGAAGCGGGCCGGATCGTGAAATGCCTGCCCCCGTTCGTACGGGCGGTAGGTGTGTATGTAAATCCTGATAAATCGTGGGTGGAGGAGACCAGTGCCACTGCCGGGCTTGATCTCCTGCAGTTTCATGGGGATGAATCTGCCGATTTCTGCAGCCGGTTTCATCTGCCGTATATCAAAGCTGTTCGTGTCCGGGACGGGCTGGATTTGCTACAATACGCGCAACATTACGCGGGAGCCAGAGGATTATTGCTGGATGCTTATACAGCAGGAATACCAGGGGGGACTGGCCATGTGTTCGATTGGAAACTCATTCCCGCAGAGTTGCCGTTGCCATGGATACTGTCCGGCGGACTTCATCCCGGCAATATTACCGATGCCATCGGACAGACACATCTGTCAGCAATCGATGTTTCGAGTGGTGTCGAGGTCGCCAAAGGTATCAAGGATGTGAACAAAATTTCTGCTTTCATGCAAAGAGTGAGGTCCTGTGAAGATGTACGATCTTCCTGATAAACGTGGCCATTTTGGCCCGTATGGCGGTACATTCGTGGCTGAAACCCTGATTTCCGCCCTGGATGAGCTGTGTAAGCAGTATGAATACTATCGTGATGATGCCGAATTTCAGGCAGAGTTTTTTCATGAGCTCAAGCACTATGTAGGTCGCCCCAGTCCCATTTACCACGCCAAACGCTGGTCAGAACATCTGGGGGGCGCACAAATCCTGCTGAAACGTGAAGACCTCAATCACACAGGCGCACACAAGGTAAACAATACCGTGGGTCAGGCTTTGCTTGCAAGGCGAATGGGAAAAGGTCGCATCATCGCTGAAACGGGTGCTGGTCAGCATGGGGTGGCCAGTGCTACCGTTGCTGCCCGGTACGGAATGGAATGTGTCGTATACATGGGTTCCGAGGATGTCAAACGACAGGCCACCAACGTTTATCGTATGAAGTTGCTCGGAGCCACGGTCATTCCGGTCGATTCAGGTTCGTGCACACTCAAGGACGCATTGAATGAAGCCATGCGTGACTGGGTTACCAACGTAAGTAACACTTACTACATCATTGGAACGGTGGCAGGGCCACATCCTTATCCAATGATGGTCAGAGATTTTCAGGCAATTATCGGGAATGAGGCCAGGCAACAGATGCGGGAAGAGTATGGCAGACAGCCGGATGCTCTGATCGCATGCGTGGGAGGGGGATCCAACGCCATTGGCCTGTTCTATCCTTATATTGATGAAGAAAATGTCCGGATGATCGGTGTGGAAGCTGCCGGCAAAGGGATCGATACACACGAGCACGCAGCCACGCTGGTGACGGGCAGACCGGGTGTGCTGCATGGTAATCGTACTTATCTGATACAAGATGAGAACGGTCAGATCATCGAGACACATTCAATTTCTGCCGGCCTGGATTATCCGGGTGTAGGACCGGAGCATGCATGGCTCAAGGATTGTGGCCGTGCCGAGTATGTGGCTGTGACGGATGATGAAGCACTGGCTGCATTTCATGCACTTTGCCGGTTCGAGGGCATCATTCCTGCTCTGGAATCCAGCCATGCCCTGGCTTATGCAGCCAAACTCGCACCAACGCTCAATAAAGACCAGTTGCTTCTGGTCAATCTGTCCGGCCGTGGAGACAAGGATATGGCAACGGTAGCGCAGCAGTCGGGCATTTCGCTCTAACCGGGCAGCCCATGAACCTCATCCTGCCTGAATTTTTCTGATCATCTGTCAAATGAATCGTATCCAATCTGTCTTTTCCCAGCTCAAATCACAGAATAGAGCTGCGCTCATTCCCTTCATCACGGCGGGTGATCCTGACGCAACTACGACAGTGGCGTTGATGCACCGGTTGACGCAGGCCGGAGTGGATCTGATCGAACTGGGAGTCCCGTTTTCTGATCCCATGGCGGACGGGCCAACCATACAGCGCTCTTCAGAGCGTGCATTGAAACATCACATCAGTCTGAAAGATGTATTTTCCATGGTGGCCGAGTTCAGAAAAACCAATCAGAGTACACCGGTGGTCCTCATGGGATATGCCAACCCGATCGAGGCCATGGGCTATAAAGATTTTGTGCAAACAGCCGGCCATGCCGGAGTCGATGGTGTTCTGGTCGTCGATTATCCGCCGGAAGAATGTACTGAATGGGTGCGCTATTTGAAAGAGCAGAACATCGATCCGATTTTTCTGTTATCTCCCACGACACCTGAGTCACGCATCAGGCGGGTTGCGGAGCTTGCCAGAGGGTACGTCTATTATGTTTCTCTGAAGGGAGTTACGGGCGCTTCACATCTTGATTTGCATGAGGTTGGCGACAAACTGTCGCAGCTTCGTTCGTACATCAACATTCCGATTGGAGTAGGTTTCGGTATACGAGATGAACAAACGGCACGGCGTATTGCAGAACAGGCTGATGCGGTAGTCATAGGCAGCCGCATCGTGGAAGAAATCGAACACTCTCCAGCGGCGGATCTGCTGGCGAATGTGGGAGCCCTGGTAGAGTCTTTGCGGCGTGCAATCGACGCAAAATCCGATCATTCTTCTATTACGGAGAAGTGATGTATGAGTTGGTTTGAAAGCATCATTCCACCCAAAATCAAACGTAAGGAGAACGGTGAGAAAAAGGCCGTTCCCGAAGGCTTGTGGAGCAAATGTGCCAGTTGCGAGGCTGTACTTTACTGTACCGATCTGGCAAAAAATCTCAATGTTTGTCCCAAATGTGGTCACCACAACCGCATTTCAGCCCGCAAGCGTCTCGAACTGTTACTGGATTCTCAGGATCGCCATGAAATCGGTACCGATATCATTCCGCAGGATCCCCTGAAATTTCGTGACAGCAAACGCTATACGGACAGGCTGAGCGATGCACATGAAGCTACTGGCGAGACAGATTCACTGGTGGCCATGCGTGGCAATATCAAATCAGTCCCGGTTGTTGCTGCTGTTTTCGAATTTGGTTTTATGGGTGGATCCATGGGATCCGTGGTTGGTGAGCGTTTCGTCCGTGCTGTAAAAGCCTGTGTTACACATCATCTGCCTTTCATCTGTTTCAGTGCAAGCGGGGGGGCCCGTATGCAGGAAGGCTTGTTTTCGCTGATGCAAATGGCGAAGACGACCGCAGCACTGGAGCAGTTGAGCAAAGAGCGGCTGCCTTTTATTTCTGTGCTGACAGATCCTACGATGGGAGGAGTCTCTGCCAGTTTCGCATTCATCGGTGATGTCGTGATTGCCGAGCCTGGAGCGCTGATCGGTTTTGCCGGACCGCGTGTCATCGAGCAAACCGTACGCCAAACATTACCCGAAGGTTTTCAGCGAGCAGAGTTTTTACTGGCGCATGGTGCCATAGATCTGATCATCGATCGCCGCGAAATACGTGATCGGCTGGCAAATCTCTGCACGTTACTAATGCGTATCCCGGTTCCTGTATTACCGACTGCCGTGCCTGCAGATCCCTGATGGTTGTTGATTCGGTCGCGGATCAAATCCGGATTGCTTGAAACCCGCTGTTACCCTTTGAACGGCTGCCATGTCAAATGAAAGCGACCATGTAAGTCTGCTGTTTGCCATGGCGGCAATACTTCCTTTACTCCTCCTCATTCAGATCGATGATTGATATCCGACCAGCAACCCTGGAGAGCTGGTTAAGCTATCTCGAAAAACTTCACCCTAAAATGATCGATATGGGTCTGGAACGGGTGAAGAAAGTCAGAGATGCCTTGAAATTGAAGCCGGAGTTTCCCGTCATTACCATTGCCGGCACAAATGGCAAAGGCTCAGTCTGCGCGATGCTTGAGTCGATACTCGGCTGCGCATCCTACCGGGTGGGGTGTTATACCTCACCGCACTTGTTGCGTTACAACGAGCGGATACGGATCGATCGACATGAAATCACCGATGAAGTCCTGTGTGAGGTATTCGCTGAAATTGAATCTGCACGTGAATCAGTTCAGACTACGCTGACCTATTTTGAATTCGGTACCCTGGCTGCCATGCTGATATTCCTGCGGTCGCGTGTGGATGTGGCCATCCTGGAAGTCGGGTTGGGGGGGCGCCTGGATGCAGTCAATGTGTTCGATACCGACTGTGCGATTCTGACCAGTATCGATCTGGATCATACGGATTACCTCGGATCGACACGGGAAGCCATCGGTCAGGAGAAGATCGGTATCTTCCGGGCAGACAAACCGGCGATCTGTGCCGAACCGGATATCCCCGGCAATCTTCGCGAAAAGATGCGAGCCATGAATGTCAGACTCTACTGTATCGATGAAGCTTTCAGCTATACCGCAGATCATCTACAATGGCGCTATCAAGGCGTGTCCGGGCGTCATTGCAGCTTACCGCTGCCGGCTCTCAAGGGAGACTGTCAATTGCAAAACGCGAGTGCAGTGTTGGCTGCACTGGACGTCCTGGAAGAGGTATTTCCTGTCCCGATGGATGCCATCCGTCGTGGATTGGTCGAAGTCACCCTGGCGGGCAGATTTCAAATGATTTCAGCACGACCTGTGATCATTCTGGACGTGGCGCATAATCCGGCAGCAGCTCGCAGATTGTCGGCCAATCTGGAAACTCTGCCGGTAAAAGGGTGTACTTATGCAGTGGTAGGGATGCTGAAAGACAAGGATATGGCCGGCACGCTTCGGGCACTGAAAAACAATGTGGATTGCTGGCTGATCTCGGGTCTGGATGTAGCGAGAGGTGCATCGGCGAATGAAGTCCTGCAGGCACTCGAAGAGGCCGGTGTTGAACGGCGGAATATTCTGCATGCGTTCCCGGATGTGCAGAGTGCCTATGTTTACGCACATGAACATGCCAGTGATGATGATAGAATATGCGTATTCGGGTCGTTCCATACCGTTAGCCCAGTGATGACGGGTTTAGGCGAATCAGATTCTTAAAGATGAGCGGATAATCAAAAATGATCAAAAATGTCAGTGAAGAAGAAATTCTTCTGAGGAAGCGTGCCAGAAGACGCTTTATCGGTGCCGTTACATTCGTGATTCTGTCGGTTGTCTTCCTGCCCATGATTCTCGATGATGCACCTCAGCAGGAACAACAGCAGATCGATATCCAGATTCCTTCCGAAGAACTGACAGCAGAAACTTATCCGTGGATGACTCCGGAAAATGCTCCAGCCATTGATGAAGCAGAGATTGCATCTGATCCGGATAAACCGTTACCTTTCAGTGACTCCGAGTACTCCGGGAAAATAGAAAGTGGTAGAAGCACGAGTGGAATACCGGTTCCTGCAAAAAAACCACCGTTTGTAAAATCCACTCCGGCTTCGGTTCCGGCGCCGGTTGTGCAGGAGAAGGTGCCTGCCAGTAACAATGTGAAAGTACAGGAAGGTGCATTTGTCATACAATTGGGTGCATTTTCCGATGTTTCCAAAGCAAAGCAGCAACAGCAGAATCTCGTTGCAAACGGAATCAGGGCATATACCGAGACGATCAAGGTCGGCAACAATGAAATGACTCGCGTGCGTATCGGCCCGTTTGCCACACGGGACGCTGCCGAAGCAGAGCATGAACGCTTGAAAAAGACCGGTTTGAGCGGTGTCGTGACGACTAAATGACCGTTTTTGATTACATCGTTATTGGAATCATATCTTTCTCAGCCTTGCTGAGTATTACGCGCGGTCTGGTACATGAAATAGTGTCGCTTCTTGCCTGGATCATTGCATTCTTTGCCGCCAGCCGTTATTCAATCAATGTGGCACCTTTGCTGGCAGGTATGGTCGAGAACGAATCCATACGCATGCTGGTCGCATTCAGCGCGACATTTTTCATCGTTCTCCTGATCACGATGCTGGCGTCCAAACTGCTGTCCGCACTGGTGAGGGGAGTGGGGCTCGGTCTGATAGACAGGATGCTGGGGGCACTATTCGGGATGATTCGCGGGCTGGTGATCGTATTGTTTCTGATAACAGCGGCCGGTTTTACGCCACTGCCGCAACAGCCCTTCTGGAAACAGGCGGTACTGAGCGAACCTCTGGAAGTAATGACAGCAGATATCATTCCCTGGTTACCTCAGGATTTCAGAAATCTCATTGGCTTCGACAGAAACAGCTAACATTCATGTCGTGACCGAATAAGAAATTCGTATCTCGTGGCTCATACAGATACGGCAGTCAGTTGCAGGAAGTTTTATGATCCACTTTTTTCAGCGAGTTCGCTATGTGTGGAATTTTAGGCGTGGTAGCCCGGTCACCCGCCAATCAGTTGCTCTATGATGGTCTGTTGATGCTGCAGCACCGTGGTCAGGATGCTGCCGGTATCGTTACTGCACAAGGTAACAGCTTTCACATGCATAAAGGTCTCGGTCTGGTACGGGATGTTTTCCGTACCCGGGATATGCGTGCGCTGCCGGGGTACATGGGAATCGGCCATGTACGCTACCCCACGGCGGGATCTTCAACCTCTCCTGCTGAAGCACAGCCTTTTTACGTAAATTCCCCGTTTGGTATCGTGCTGGCCCATAACGGTAATCTGACCAATGCGGAAACCCTCAATCAGGAACTGTTTCTTGCAGACCGGCGTCACGTCAATACGCATTCCGATTCAGAAGTATTGCTGAATGTACTGGCGCACGAGTTGCAGGAACGTGCCGTCGGTTATCAGCTTGACCTGGCTGAGATTTTCTCGGCAGTAGCCGGTGTACACGAACGCTGTCAGGGTGCCTATGCCGTTATTGCCATGATTGCAGGCTATGGTCTGCTCGCATTCCGCGATCCGTACGGAATCAGGCCGCTCGTGTTCGGTTCAGTAGAAACAGATGCGGGTACCGAGTACATGGTGGCTTCCGAGAGTGTTGCGTTGGATACGCTGGGTTTTCGTCTCATCCGCGATGTTGCTCCCGGGGAAGCCATTTTTATCGATATGGAAGGGCATTTCTACAGTCATCAGTGCGCTGCTCTACCCAGCCTGAATCCCTGTATTTTTGAGTACGTTTATCTCGCCCGGCCTGATTCGATGCTGGATGGAATATCGGTTTATGAAACCCGCCTCAACATGGGTATCAATCTGGCGGACAAGATCAGTACTTCCATGCAACATCTCGATATCGATGTCGTCATTCCGATTCCGGAATCCAGCCGTCCGAGTGCCATGCAGCTTGCCAACCGTCTTGGGATCAGTTTCAGGGAAGGGTTCGTCAAGAATCGTTATGTGGGCAGAACCTTTATTATGCCAGGCCAGCAACAACGCCGGAAATCGGTCAGGCAGAAGCTGAATGCGATCGAAATAGAATTTCGCGGCAAGAATATCCTGCTGGTCGATGATTCCATCGTGCGTGGAACCACCAGTCGGGAAATCGTCCAGATGGCGCGTGAGGCTGGTGCCAACAAAGTTTACTTTGCTTCGGCCGCACCCCCGGTACGTTTTCCTAATGTTTACGGTATCGATATGCCAACTCGTCAGGAACTGATTGCAACAGATCGAACCGATGAGGAAATATGTCGTGAAATCGGTGCGGATTATCTGGTTTATCAGAATCTGGATGCGCTCAGGCAGGCAATCACTCAGATCGATCCACAGATCAGGCATTTTGAAACATCCTGTTTCGATGGACGATACATCGCAGGCAATATCACTCAGGAATATCTCTGCAGAATCGAGTCACAACGCAACAATCCCGGCCTGTCTCAGGGTGAGCGTACTACTCAGCTTGATTTAGCTCTGTTATCAACGGATTAATCATAAAAGAACAATCATGACGAACGATCTGGATCCGGAAACACTGGCCATTCATACCGGTGTTCACCGCAGTCAATTCAATGAACATTCGGAATCACTTTACCTGACCTCGAGTTTTGTATTTGACAGTGCTGCCCAGGCTGCAGCGCGTTTTTCCGGACAAGAGCCCGGGAATATCTATTCGCGTTTCACTAACCCGACCGTGACTGCAATGCAGGAACGGCTGGCTGTTCTGGAGGGTGCAGAAGCCTGTATTGCGACTGCTTCCGGTATGTCTGCCATTCTCACCTGTGTCATGGGCCTGTTGTCTGCCGGGGATCATATCGTTGCTTCTCGCAGCCTGTTTGGATCTACTGTCAGTCTGTTCAACAATATTCTCAGTCGCTTCGGTATTCAAACGACATTTGTTTCAGCGACGGATCCTGCTGAATGGCAGGCTGCAGTCAGGCCCAACACCAGGTTGTTTTTCCTGGAAACACCTTCCAATCCGCTGACTGAGATTTCCGATATTGCTGCACTGGCAGAAATAGCCAAACGAGCCGGTGTGTGGCTGGCAGTGGATAACTGTTTCTGTACGCCGATCATACAGCAGCCACTCAAGCTGGGTGCGGATCTGGTGATTCATTCAGCAACGAAATATCTGGACGGGCAGGGCAGAGTACTGGGGGGGGCCATCCTGGGTAAACGTGATTTACTCATGGACAGCGGCATATTCAGTTTTCTGCGTACTGCCGGCCCGTCTCTGAGTGCATTCAATGCCTGGATCATCCTGAAAGGGATGGAAACATTGAGCCTTAGAGTAAAGGCGCATTCGGATCATGCACTGGAAGTGGCACGCTGGCTGGAAACCCATCCCCGGGTGGGGCGTGTGTTTTATCCCGGTCTGCCATCACATCCGCAACATGAGCTTGCAATGCGCCAGCAGAAAACAGGAGGGGGTATCGTTTCGTTCGAGGTGAAAGGCGGCAGGGAGGCTGCCTGGCGTGTTGTCGATGCCGCCCGGCTGATGTCGATTACAGCCAATCTTGGTGATACCAAAAGTACACTGACGCATCCTGCTACCACGACTCACGGACGAATCAGTCAGGAAGCACGTGAAGCTGCCGGAATCAGGGATGGTTTGCTGCGTATCGCGGTAGGTCTGGAATCACCAGATGACCTCAAGGCCGATCTTGCTCGCGGATTGCAATAAACGTGTGACGCGCGATTACTACAGATTTCACGGTTCTTCAGAATTTGATGCCAGCTCTGAAATCGGCTTCTCACTCAGTGCTGTCATACTCCCGGTTTTTTCCACTTTACCATGGTAAATGATTATCTCGAAAGGATACTGACTGCGCATGTCTATGACGTTGCCAGCGAGACGCCCCTTGATTTCGCTCCGTCATTATCTGCTCGTATCCATAACCGCGTATTGCTCAAAAGAGAGGACATGCAGCGGGTTTTTTCCTTCAAGCTGCGCGGCGCCTATAACAAAATGGCCAGGCTCTCCCCGGATGTACTGCAACAGGGTGTGGTGGCCGCTTCAGCGGGTAATCATGCACAGGGGGTGGCACTGGCCGCACAAAAGCTGGGCTGTTCTGCCACCATCGTGATGCCGGCCACCACACCGCAAATCAAAATCAATGCGGTGATGGCAATGGGTGCAGCCGTGCTGCTGCAAGGAGATTCCTATAATGATGCCTACGAATATGCACGGAATCTCGCCGAAGAAAAAGAAGCTGAATTTGTCCATCCTTACGACGATCCCGATGTAATTGCCGGACAGGGCACGATTGCCATGGAAATTCTGCGCCAGCATCCGGGCAGGATTCACGCAATTTTTGTACCGATCGGTGGCGGAGGGCTGATTTCAGGCATTGCCGCGTATGTGAAACGGTTGCGACCGGATATCAAGGTGATCGGAGTGGAGCCGGTTGATTCAAATGCCATGTACCGCTCCCTGCAGGCAGGCTATCGTGTCGAACTCTCCCAGGTGGGGCTGTTTGCGGATGGCGTGGCTGTCCGCCTGGTAGGCGAGGAAACCTTCCGGCTGTGCCGTGAGCTGGTGGATGACATCATCCTGGTGGATTCGGATGCCATTTGTGCAGCGATCAAGGATATTTTCGAGGATACACGCTCCATCGTTGAACCTTCGGGAGCACTTTCAATTGCCGGGTTGAAGGCATACGTCAAACAAAAAAACTTGCTGCACGAAGTCCTGGTTGCGATTGCTTCCGGCGCGAACATGAATTTTGACCGTTTGCGTCATGTTTCTGAACGGGCAGAACTTGGTGAGCAGCGCGAAGCTATCCTCGCAGTCACGATCCCTGAAAAACCGGGCAGCTTCAAAAAATTCTGCAATCTGCTGGGCGCTCGTAATATCACTGAATTCAATTACCGCTATGCGGACCCCGAGATGGCGCATGTCTTTGTCGGTGTATCAGTGCGCAATCGGGAGGAATCGTTACATTTGATCGAGATTCTGCAGGAAAACGGTTTGAAAACCGAAGACATGACCGATAACGAAATGGCCAAACTGCATATCCGTCACATGGTGGGCGGGCGCAGCAGAGAAGTCATGCATGAAATTTTGTATCGCTTCGAATTCCCTGATCGCCCGGGTGCACTCATGAATTTTCTGAATCACATGAGCGACCACTGGAACATCAGCCTGTTTCACTATCGTAATCATGGTGCCGATTTCGGCCGTGTGCTGATCGGTATACAAGTTCCGCCGGAAGAAAAACAGGAATTCAGGGAGTTCCTCGATAAACTGGGCTACAGCTTCTGGGATGAAAATGACAACCCGGCTTACCAGCTTTTTCTCGCCTGATACGGTTTGTCATTGGGATCACTGCCATGAGCCGTCTTACAATCTTCGTTTATCCCGCCTTCTCGATTTAAGTGGCTCAATCCTCATTTCCCCAGTAATCGGTGCATTAAAAGAGATTGCATATCACGCCGGCCATCAGCAATTAAGTAGATATACACCTTCTGCTCAATTACCCGGTAAATTACACGGTATGGTTTAAAAATCGCCTGTCGATATTCTCGGATGCCAACCGCAACAAGCTCCTTGGGCCAGGTTCCCCGACTGGGAAAAGTAGCCAGATTTTCCACCACTTCCAGCAGACGATCTAAAACACTGTCAGCATTAGCTTTGCAATCAGATTCAACAATATAATCGTAGATCAGTTCGAGATCCTGCTCAGCACCCCGAGTAAACAGTACTTCATATTGGCGGATCGCCATTATTTTATTGTCTGCCTGGTACGCAATCCTGCGATGACCTCATGTACCGGCTGCACTTCACCCGCTTCGATCTCAGCATTGCCGAGTGCAAGAATTTTTAGCAATGCTAACGTTTCCTGTGTCTCTTCAAAAGAGGCGATATCCTGGATAACAGCTTTAGCTTCTCCATTCTGAGTAATGATCAATGGTTCCCTGTTTTCGGTTAAATAAGCTAAAACCTCAGCGGCATTTGCTTTTAGATAACTAATAGGTCTGATCTGTGTTGAATAGCGCATTTAAAAATCCTCAAAAAATATAGGATTGAATATAGTCCTTTAATAGTCTATATACAATATTTACCTCTTTGCAAAACTCCTGAAGGCAGGAACAAGCAGCTTTCAGCCTCTCTTCCGGATTCCTGCTCTCCAGGAAGAAAACTATCCTTATCAATAAACTACCCCGTTGCTTGCGGCAGGGTAGTTTATTTTTCTGCTATTGGGTGTTGAGGTTACGGCACTGCTTACTATTATCCATCCTGGTAATACGCTTCCAGCTTCTTATGAGATGACTGGGATCAATTTGTCCGGTAATCGTCACTTCGACGGAAAGCCCTGCAGCCTCATCCGAGGTATTCCCGGGAAGCACATTCACGCGAAGCGTGGCGCCAGTAACATTATGGGACGACGTATCGTCATTCAGGACAGAGTGCGTTCCGGCAGATCTGGATCTCAATCCAACAAGTTCGACCAGATCATTCGATGCATACCGCCAGTCGGGTTCCACCCGGCCTGAGTAAAATGTAATGTGAGGATAGAGACAGGCAAATGCACTATGGCTGAGACCAAGCATTGCCTGCAAATCAGTGTAGGTTGCAGGGCGAAGGGTGCCTGTCGAACGTGCTGACAGGAAATCAGGCTCACGTGAGTTCCGGGGGATGGCAAGCCACGCCAACAGTCGACTCAGTATCCGTGAATCAGATGTCATGGCATCTATGAGTCCTGTCGCCTGCTGAACTGAAACACTGAACATTTGCTCGCTGATCTGTACATTTCGAGTAACAATACCGTCACCTATCCAGATACTTCTGTTCCCTTTGACCAGGACATCATAGATAACCATTTCCACGGCCGATTCATGTGCAAGATCGGCTCTAAGCCGTCGCTCCGAGATCGTAAGCTCCTCGGCTGAATAAAAAACAGCCATCATCGAACCCACAATGAGGGTGGCTGCTGCGAGGAGCAGCCACAGCGTATGCAGGAGGACAAAGCCCCTACTGTGCACGTGATGGGGCAGGAAGACGAGCACGCTCGGCCAGACGGGAAGCCGCCTCGAGGCCATCAACTAACGCGTCGGCAACCGATTGTGTCTCCATCTGGTTACGCATTACATGAGGAACAAGCAGGACGACCAGCTCAGTACGGCGGATATCAGAAGTATTGCTCTTGAACAGATTGCCGATGACCGGCACATCCTTGATCAAAGGTACACCACTGTTGCCGGCGCTGCCATTTTCCCGGATCAGCCCGCCAAGTGCGACTGTGAAGCCATCCCGGGTTGCAATGACACTATGAATTTTCCGTCGCTGGATGGTTGGCGAATCAATACCGGATGAAGTGGTTTGTGCAACTTCGCTTACTTCCTGGGTGACATCGAGAATCACATTCCCGTTATCATTGACACGCGGTATCACCTCCAGGATGACGCCTGTATCACGCATTTGAATCGTATTGATGACCGGCGCTCCACTTACTACTGTTCCTTGAGATGTCTGGGTCACGATAGGAACCTGATCGCCTACCTGCAGGCTTGCCTTCTGGTTGTTCAATACGGAAATCTTGGGTGCGGATAAAATCTTTACTTCTGTTTTGGATTGAAGGGCATTCAAGACAATGCGAGCATTTGCCTTGCCCGCGTAAATATAGGAAAAGCCAGGGAACTGTGATGCCACTGAGCCGACATCGGTTGCACTCAGTGTAACGGTGTTTTCACCCGAATCGAAGAACCACTGAACACCATAGCGCAGGTTGTTGTTCAGAGTCACTTCGGCCAGAAATGCCTCGATCATGACCTGGCGCGGCAGCACATCGATCTGCTTGAGCGCCTCCTGGATGACACGGAACTCATCCTCAGTGCCGTAGAACATCAATGAATTGTTCTCTTCGATTGCAACAAGTCGACCGACATTCGTTTGAGAACCGGATATAGACGGTTCAGCTGAGAGAGAGGGGGCTGCTGCGGGCATCTGTGGTGTCGACATTGGTGTCGATGTCGGTGATACCGTTGTACCCGAAGCCGTTGTTGCCTGCATCTCGCCGGTCAGCACCTGTCGAAGGGGCGCCACCAGATCCTTGGCATTTCCGTTCTGCACGTTATAGACAAAAATGCGTTGTGCACCTAACTTCGAAACATCGAGGCGCTCGATCCATTCACGCAGTAATTCGAGATCAGATTTATTCTGAGCCACACCGAGTACGGCTTGCATTCGCTCAAGGGGTACGAGATGGATACGGGTGGTAAAAAGATCGATCTCGCCCTGGAAAATCTCTCTGAGTTCCGTAACGATGGCTTCCAGCCTGCTCTGAGAAAGCTTGTAGAGCGCAAAAGTCATTCCATTGAGCCAATCCACATCGAAATTTTCGATGGTATGGAGAATAGCGCCGCGATCCTGACTGCTGCCCGCAACGACCAGATGCCCATGACGTGTATCAGCCTGCAGAACTATTCCCTTCGGGACGAATGAGTCAAGAATCGCCTGCATGTCATTTGCATTGATATACCGGAGCGGAATGATTTCCACAGCATAGCCGGGAGTGGGAGGCATTGCAGAGGCAAAGCGCTGAGCGGGTCTGACTCTTTGAGGTGCTTCACTCCATGGCAACACGCTGATGGTTTGCTCATCTTTCAGTATTACCGCTGAAACCGTACCCAACGCCGCTTCCAGGGCAGAAAGTAGAGAAGCTTTCGATACCGGGCGACTTGTCCGCAACGTAATGCGGCCCTGTACTGCAGGTGAGACGACATAGTCAAGTTTGAGCATTTCCCCGAGCACCACATCGATTACACCGCGGATATCGGCTTCGTTGAAGTTGAGTTCGAAACGCTCGCCAGTGTCTGCAAAGGCAAACTTTCCAACCTTGGAAGATGAAGGTCCTCTCCAACCGGCTTCGAAATACTCCGTTGAGATGCCGGTGGGATGCTCCGGAGTAGTGGAGGTTGATGACGCAGCATCGCTCGGTTGCATCGGTACCGCCGGCATGATTTTCCATGTCGAAATAGGAGCCGGTTCAGGTGGTCGTGTCGTAGAACACGCATTTAGCCCTGCCAGCATGGCAGTTCCGATAAAGAATGTCTGGAATCGATTCATGGGTTGAAATTTTGGGAAGGTGGGACAGACGGCCTTAATCGGAGCTCGATATCAGAAGATGGATGGACTCCATCATTGATATCCGAGCGGCTTCGCAAATGAATGGCATCGGATGTGACTGAAACCACCATCCATGTCTCGAATGTATCCCCTTGCGCGACGAGCTTTCTGGAAGTGGCAGTCTCATCTTCAAGCAGGGCAAATCGTTTGTGCCCTTCCTCTTCGACGATACCCACCAGACGCGGGGGGGCAGTATCCAGAGGCACCGTGGATTCGGGAGAAGATATTACCGTACGGGTGCGTGAAGAAGAAAATAATAATGTCTGTTCCAGCGCATTCGGTAATGTCTCCATTGGAATACTCAGGGGGGTGGTCTCAGACGGTACGTTCCGGCTTTTTGTTGATAAATCATCCGGATGATCCAACACTATCCAGTGGATGAGTACAAACGCCGAGATCACACAGGTATTGAGGACAAGCAGAATGGTTGTCTGTCTATTGAACATTGGCTTTGCCATGGTGAAGTTGTCAGTATTCTGCAGCAAAAGCCCAAATTCGGAGTTCTACGGAAAGGGGGGGTGAAGTACCGTCGGACGCCGCAGCAGTGGCCAGAACAACGGCACGATCGATGATCAGGAGTGGCCGGTGGCGTTCGAGTGATTTCAACAGATGTACTAACTTCTCCTCGGGCGCGTTTATGCGTACGTCCAGCGCGAAGCGGGTCAGATTCCCATCATTGAATGGATCTGCCGTCCGCAGTTCCAGCAATTGCACATCCGAGTCATGGATCAGCATGTTAACAGCATCAACAAAGGCAGCATTGTCATTCGATGAGGGAAATACCAGTGTGGAAATCGATTGTTCGATCCGAGTGAAATCATCAGTGGTGAGATTACTGTTCTCGGCGGCGAGTGTCTGCAAACGCTGGAGCTCAAAGCGCGTGTCATCCAATCGTTCGATGGCAGTTGTGGGCAGAACGTAGAGCAGACGAACGACGATAGACCAGACGCTGGTCAGCAACAACACGCCTACAGCAAGCGCAAGAGCTCGCCGCGCCATTGCAGGGTAGGGCGTCACTTAGTTTTGAACCGTCCCGACAATCGAGGAGGCTATTTGGTTAAAGTAAAATATCCATCAATGTCTTATTATCCTGGGTTTGTCGGTAGTTTTCTTCAGCCTGAGCTGGAGGAATATACCCGATAGATCCAAGCAGGCGTTGATGGTTATACCAGGCAACCCATTCCAAAGTTGCCAGCTCCACAGCAGCCCTGGTTTTCCAGGGAGCTCTCCTGTGTATCAGTTCAGCCTTGTACAGGCCATTGATCGTTTCAGCCAGCGCATTATCGTAACTGTCACCGCGACTGCCGACAGACGGTTCAATACCGGCTTGTGCCAGA
>NZ_FUWK01000080.1 GCF_900167395.1 Nitrosomonas europaea | reverse complement strand
CTTCTCTCGCTTTGACAAGTTGGATTCAGTTTTCCGATTCTTCATCCATTTCGCTCTGATCGTAGATTATTTAATTAGTGTTAACAGGCCCTAGTCAAATCGACCAGGAATGATAAAACTATGGTTATTTTCCTGGTCGGGATGGTGATTATCGATGCTCACACCAGGTAGAACTTTTCATCAACCCAACCTGTTTGAAACAGATCTTTTATGGCAGCTCGATCCTGGTGATCCACTGTTACAACTTGCCACTGTCATTCCCTGGCACGAGTTTGATGAAGCATTCTCGATTCATTACACAAAGGGGACAGGCGCGCCGAGTAAACCGATTCGATTGATAGTTGAGTTGCTGATTCTCAAACAGTTGGAGAATCTGAGTGGTGAAGCGCTGGTTGTGCAATGAAAGCGTAATCCGTACTACCAAGCATTCTGTGGCATGAAGGAGTTTTGTCGCAAATTACCCTACCGCAGCGCTGAACTGGTGCACTTTCGCAAGCGTATTGGCATGGAAGGCATTGACCGGATTTTCAGGATGAGGTTTTACATGATGCGGCAGTGCAAGAGAAACACATCACTTATCTCCCTAACAGCAAACTAGCCATCAGAATCATCAACCGATTAAACACAGTGGCAAAAGTGCATGGCATTGACAGCAGCGCACCCGTGTCAGGGAAGCCAAAATACTATGCCTGGTCATTCGCCATTTTCGTCATGCCTCCAAACGATCCAGGCTAAACGGGGGATTCAAACGGCCGAGAACCATTGCCGGCACCCTGATACGGGAACTGCACCGGGAATTACCACAATACTGCCTGTTCGAATACTATCAGCGGGATTTTCTGCTATATGAAGATACTGCGACAACAGCCTGAAGACCGCAACAAGATCTATTCACTGCACGAACCGCAGGTGTACTGCATGGCTAAAGGCAAGGATATGACCGGGGTTTATCGGGGTAAATGCGAAGTCAATGGAAACCCGTATCATGCTGCCAGATCAAATCTGAACTACTACAGAACGACTAGTTAATATTTAATCTAACATTTTTCATAAATTGGACAGGGAAAAGAAGTATCAGGCATGAGCAGTTATTAAGAGAAGATTATCAAACCGAAGTTGGGTGTTTTAGAATTGACCCGGCAGCTTGGAAATGTATCGCAGACCTGTAAGGTGATGGGGTACAGCCGGGATACGTTCTACCGGTACAAAGAGTTATACGAGAAAGGTGGCAAAGAAGCGCAGACATCATTTTCACTGATGAGCAGATTGCAGCGCTTGAAAAGCAAAAATCCAAACGTGAGACCCATGGCGAAATCGAACATCCGGGCTATCTAGAATCATAGGATACGTACTATGTTGGCAACAGCAAGGGAGTGGGCCAGATTTACCAGCAGACCTTTGTGGACACTTATTTTACGTACCCTCAACGGTATAGCCTTGCCGTTCTTCGCAGAAGAAGAGATCCCCTTGCTCCGTATGCTGACCGACCGGGGCACGGAATATTTCAGCAAAACCAAACATCATGCTTATCAACTTTATCTGGGGACCGAAAATCGACCATACAAGAACCCAAGCGAACAACCTCCAGATCAACGACATATGCGAGTGTTTAGTCCCACTTTGTGATGGTATGGATTGATGATAAAACGTTCAGGTTCGTTTTGCCAGCATTTGATGATGTATTCGTAAGGTGTGAGTCC
>NZ_FUWK01000021.1 GCF_900167395.1 Nitrosomonas europaea | reverse complement strand
TTTGACTATCGTACTATCCAGCGACATGTGATCCACTTCCAGCTGTATCAGCTTGTTTTGCTGAAGCGCGAGGAAAACCCGATCCAGGACGCCATTCCTGGCCCAACGGTTGGCGCGCGTGTAAATGCTGTGCCAATTGCCGAATTTCACAGGCAGACCACGCCACTTACAGCCGTGCTCTGCAACATACAGAATCGCGTTGAGCACTTCCAAATTCGAAAGTGTGACGTTACCCCGTTGTATCGGCAGTAGATTTTCAATAAGCTTGAATTGCGATGCAGATATTTCCATTCGGTAATTTTAATACAAATAGTGTTAACAGGCCCTAGCTTCAAGTGCTTCCATATAAGAAACATAGGTGGTTACCTTTTCGATTGGTTTATACAGAAGTGAAGCTGTAGGAGTCAGCTTAGATTTTTCATAGTTGCTGTCACCGTAGATACCATCCAATTTATATGCTGTCGTAGCATAGTTGAGCCCAACCATTGCAGACCATTGGTCATTGAAGCTAATGTCATCTCCAATCAGGATATTGTCATTTCGGGTAGTATAGGCAGTCGCCATCGACCCGCTCCCGAAAGATGCCCCCCAATCCGGCTCAGCTATATTTTTAAGTTCACTCAGCAGGAAATTTGTGCTACCAGACAGGTAAACAGTACCATTACCCCGTAAAAGCATTTCATGAAAAGTAGAAGAATAGCCAAGCGTGAGCTTATGGTCGACGGCAAACGTTGAAAAGCGGGTGTCCAGGTAGATATACCCTCCATAATTTTCATGCTTTTCCCAAGGGGAGTTTGTCATTCTGGGAATAAAGGTCTTGTTCGCCTGCTCATCTAAAGATATTTGATTCGTTCTCATCCTCGTATCCTGATAGAAAAAAGCACTTCTGAGGGTAAAATATTTAGTGGGATTCCAGCGCAGACTGGTGTAAGCTTTATGACTTTCCAAGTCGTTGGATGCCCATTTGGGAGAATAACGTTTACTGGTATCAATAGCAGTTCTTTCTCTCATATAAAAGAGAGGTTGTGTCACCTCTTTGCTGTAGTCGTTATAGGTATATTTGACATCTGCATAGAGGGTATCGGTAAGGTGGCCATCCAGCACGATGTTGGCCACTTTCTGGTTGATCGGTTCGCCGATAGCGGTATCTCCCCCCTGATAGAGCAGATTGGCCCGGTAACCGAATCGGCCCCGGTCATCAAATTTCCCGCCGATATCTGCATGGCCGTAAAATTGGATCCCACCGTAATTACCAAACGTCAGCCTTCTGAGCGGGACATTGGTAGAGTTCTTAGTCACATAGTTTACGGCTCCACCTACTCTGTTGCCGCCATAGAGAAAACCTGAGGTTCCACTGAGAATTTCAACCCGGTCGATTTCGATGACTGACACAGCAGAACCATTGGCATAGAGATGGATGCCATCATAAACCGGGCTGCTTGTTTGAAATCCTCGTATGGTGACAAAGGGAACACCGGTAAAATTCTGGATGAATGGTTCTTGGGTCAGGGGATTCATTTTGAAGATCTGTCCCATATTCTGGGCATTGACGTTCTCGATCAGATCTGAAGGGACGACACTTATCGAATAGGGGGTATCACGCAAACTGCGTTCTCCCCAAAGACCAATCCCGCTGATATTACTAACCCGATAGCCCTCTTCTGCTGTGCCTTGTTTCAGAGTTGGTGCACTCACTGTCATGAGGGGCAGAGTGACATTGGCCGGGGAGGATCCGGTTGTGCTCATTTTCTGTACGACATAACTGCCATTGGCCAGTCGTGTGACTTGTAATCCACTATTTCCAAGCAGCAGGGCAAGTGCTTCCTGCACGGTGTATTGCCCCCGTAAACCACCGGTAGTTTTTCCGCTGATCTGATCCTCTGTAAAGGTAAGCAGCAGTCCTGCCGAACTGGCCAGGCTGCGCAGGGCAGGGGCCAGCGGGCCGGCTGGAATGTTGTAGTACTGGCGTGCGGTGGATGTTTGGCTATCCGCGGGGGCTTGAGCCACAATTTGAGCAATTGCCGGATCTGGCAAACTGACTGACAGGATGAACCCTCCTGAGAGGAAGGCGATTATCTGTGCCAGGGGGTGCACCGGAAAAAGTGAAACAGGTCGGGATTGCTGCTGCCCCTGACAGCATGGCTGGATAAATCGGCGCGCGGCGTGGCGTCGGTCGAATGGCATACCTTACTCCTCAAGAAGTCAATGGATCGATAAAGCTTCTGCGGAGCCTCTGCAAAACATCGCTGATGTTCTTTAGAAGCTCCTTATAGAGCAGGTGCCGCGAGAATCAGAATCGGGCAGAAGAAATCGTAAAAATTTCCGGAAAATCCGGAAGTTATTCATTTCAATTTTTCCTGGAGCCTCGGTTTGGTGTATTGACAATAGCTATACGCTATCGCATAGTTATGTATTTAAGGAATACGCCATGCGTGACGCTACCATTAACCTGCGTGCCCTGCCCGAACAACGCGACCTTATTGATCAGGCCGCCAGTTTGCTCGGCAAAAACCGTTCGGACTTCATGCTCGAAGCAGCGTGCGACCGAGCACAGGCCGTTGTGTTGGATCAGGTCTTTTTTAGCCTGGACACCGACAAGTTTAAGCAGTTTACTACCATACTCGATGCACCTCCCGGCCCCAACCCAGGGCTTGAACGCCTTATGGCCGTGAAAGCTCCCTGGAATACCGATGTGGTATGAGCTTGCAACTCAATCCGCCAGAGCTGCTCGTCGCAACGCATCTTCTGGACGACTTCGAGTGCGGAGTAAACAGTCTCGATGAATGGCTCAAGCGCCGGGCATTAGCCAACCAGCATAGCGGAGCCAGCCGTACATTCGTTGTCGCGGATCACGATAGTCGCGTCTATGGTTACTACGCCATGGCTGCGGGTGCAGTCTCGCATCAAGCGGCAACGAGCGGTGTGCGGCGCAACATGCCCGATCCTGTTCCGGTGATGGTGTTAGCACGACTGGCCGTTGATCAGCGTGCCCAAGGTATCAAACTCGGGGCAGCATTGCTGCAAGATGCCGTCAATCGAGTGGTAAACGTTTCGCACAATGTTGGTGTCCGAGCGCTTCTCGTCCATGCGCTCGATGACCGTGCCAAGCAGTTCTACGCGCACTACGGTTTCAAGGAATCACCCCAGCATCCAATGACTTTAATGCTGCGCCTAAACACGACAAAGGCATAATAGCTTCCAAGAAGCTGTTTTGAGGATGATTCTATGACGCCGCTTCCACTATCACCCAGTAGCGGGTGCGCAGACGTACCCGTACCGGCAATACACTCGGCAGGGTTTCCAGGATACGATCCGTATCATCCAGCGGGAACACTCCGGATAAACGCAATTCAGCCACGGCCGGATCACAACGCAGCAGGCCGGTGCGGTAGCGTCCCAGATCAGTAATGAAATCACCCAGCCGGATGTTATCAGCGATGATTTGTCCCTGCGTCCAGCCGGTTGTCTGCTTATCCAGCGTAGTAGCGTTATTCAGGGTGTGGCGCGTGAAGGAGAGTTGCTGGCCAGCCGGCAGTATGTATTGCCGGTCGGGAGCAGCAGCAGGGGTGACTTCTACCGCATGTTCGAGTACAGCGACATGGGTACGTCCCTTTCGCTGACTGACCGTGAAGCGGGTGCCGAGTGCACGAATGCGGCCTTCGGCAGTTTCGACGATGAAAGGACGCGGATCGGATATCGGCGTATGCACAGGGTGGGTGGTGATGAGGATATCGCCGGTGATCAGCCGTATCGTACGGTGTTGTGCATCGAAGGCTACGTCGATTGCACTGTACGTGTTGAGCATGATATGCGTGCCGTCGGCCAGGTATATCGCACGTTGTTCGCCAGTACCGGTACGGTAATCGGCAACGGTTTGCTGCCAGATCTGTGTACGTGATACCAGCATGCTGCCGACACCTGCTGTTCCCAGCCATAACAACGTACCCATTGCCTTGCGCCGGCCCGGCGATCCGGGTTTGCCGGCACTTACAGGGTTGGTAAGGGGTGACAGGCTTTTATAAGCTGCTGTGGATGGCAGTTCCCTGAATCGTGCGGTCACTGCTTCGATGTGCTGCCAGGCACGTTCATGATCAGGATGTGCCGCACGCCATTGTTGCCAGCACTGATAGTCTGAATCGGTCATTTCATCCGACATCAGTAACGTCAGCCATTGCGCGGCTGCATCCGCCGTAGCACCGCTGATCGGGTGACCATTGGCCAGTGGTAGCGGGTGTGGCTGGTCAGCGACCGAGGGAGGCGGTGTGGAACCGGGAGTGGACACTGTTTTTCTCCGGTTGAATCTGTTTCAGACTGACAGAGCAAACAGGCACTGCCGGTTGGCACGTGTGAGGTATTGCTTGACCGAACTGGTCGATACGTTGAGCCGTTCCGCGATCTGTGCATACGAGAGTTCTTCCAGATGGGCGAGCAGAAAGGCTTCCTTGACACGGGTCGGCAGGCCATCGAGCGCACGATCGATTTCCAGTAAGGCTTCCAGCGCCAGCACATGTGCTTCGGGCGAAGGCATCAACTCTACAGGCAGTGCTGCCAGGGCTTCGAGGTAGGCCGTTTCGAGCTGATTGCGGCGCCACCGGTGGGCAACCAGCCGGCCGGCGATCGTGGCGAGGAAAGGTTTCGGCTCGCGAATGTCATCCGCGTAGCCTCCAGTGATCACGCTGATGAATGTGTCTTGCACCAGATCGGCAGCATCGCAGGCATTGCCCAGCTTGCGGTACAACCACCTCTGTAACCAGCTACGGTGGTTGCTGTACAAGGCATGAACTTTCTGCTGCAGTATGAATTCATCGGCTGACACGATATCTCCCTGAAAAAGTTTGATTATTATTTAATGAGAATCGTTTTCATTCTAATGGATATGAAACTGTTCATGCAAGATCAGGCAGTCAACAGGTTTGCTGCACGCTTGCAAGACTCATAAATGTTGTCATCAAGATCACGCAGTGACGGGGTGATCTGTGAAGCAGTATTTTCATAACTTGACCTTATGGAATAAGAACAATTATCATTTTTATACCGGTTGTTTTTACAGGCTGGCTGGCAATTTACTCTGTTCAGGCCGTAAAAACATCTCTGAGAAGCGTCAGCGAGATCCGGAACAATATAAAAATAATTGAAAGGTAGTTTCCAGATACCCGGGGTACTCGGCACACAACGTCAGGAAACCTCTGAAAAACGTTAGCAAGGCAGTCAATTCAAGGCAAACGTCGGCGAAGAAGCCGAGTTTATACGTAATAAATGAGCATTCTGAGTCGACTTTTAACGCAGAAATGGCAACGCAGATAATTTTGCAGAGGTTCCCTGGCCGGCATTTACATAACTTTACAAGAGAAGCCTGGGAGGGCTATTGATGTCGATCGACGATCCCGCACACCTGAACGCTGTGGATACGCTTTACAGTGATCACCATGACTGGCTGGTAAGGTGGTTGCGCTCCCGTTTGGGATGCGCTCATAACGCCGCTGATCTGGCCCAGGATACCTTCACCCGTATACTGGCTTCACGGGATGCCACGACTGTATGCGAACCACGTGCTTATCTGACTACGATCGCCAAAAGTCTGATGGTCAACTGGTATCGTCGCCAGGCACTTGAGCGTGCCTATCTGGATGCCCTGGCACATATACCTGAAACGGAAGTACCGGCACCCGAACAGCATCTGATCATTCTCGAAACGTTGCATGAAATAGACCGGATGCTCGATTCGCTTGCTCCCAAAGTCAGACAGGCATTCCTGCTCTCACAGATCGAAGGTTTGAAATACGAAGTGATTGCAGAGCAGCTCGGGGTTTCACTCGGCTCAGTCAAACGTTATATGCAGCAGGCTTTCCGCCAGTGCCTGCTTCTGATGTAATGAAGCAAACAGCATGAATACCCGCTTAAAGGATACTTCAGGACACTCGCCAATCGATCCCCGGATACTGGATGAAGCGGCTGCCTGGTTGATGCAATTGCACGCCAGTACGGTTACCGATATGGAACGCAATGCCTGGGAACAGTGGCGTTTGCGCAGTCCGCAGCACAGGCAGGCCTGGGAGCGGGCGGAGCAACTGATGAATAAAATGGGGGGGCTCCCTCCAGCACTGTCAATGGCTGCATTGACTCATCCCGGTGGTAATAACCGGCGTGCTGCGATCAAGAAACTTGCCCTGCTGATGACAGCACTGCCTGCGAGCTGGGCAGCCTGGCGTGTAACACCATGGGAAGCATGGATGGCGGAATACCGTACGATGGTGAGTGAGCAGCGCGAAATCGAGCTCGCCGATGGCAGCCAGGTCAGGCTCAATACAGCGACTTCAATCGATGTGCGGTTTAATGCGGTACAACGTTTAATCGTTTTGCATACCGGTGAGATTCTGATCCAGACCGCAGCAGACAACGCAGTCACACCTCGTCCTTTTCAGGTACTTACTGCAGAAGGGCGGCTATATGCGCTGGGAACCCGCTTTACAGTTCGTCAGGGTGAGGAACGCAGTCACGTTGCAGTATTCGATGGAGCAGTGGCAATTCATCCCAAATCAGGCGATAGCGGCGTGGCGCAAGTATTGCATGCCGGCAACAAAACTGTGTTCACTGCGGAAGCAATCGAAGTATCCAGACCGGCTGACGATACCGACATTGCCTGGACGCAAGGTATGCTGCTGGCTGACAAGATGCACCTGACTGATTTTACCGATGAGCTGTCCCGATACCGGCAGGGTATCGTACGGTGTGATCCCGTCCTGGCTGACTTGCGGATATCGGGCGCTTTTCCGATCCGTGATACTGATCGTACGCTGGCAATGCTGCAAGCCACCTATCCAGTGCGTATCGTTTATCGCACTCCTTACTGGGTTACGCTGGTACCACGCTGATCAAGCTATTTTCATCAGGGAGGTGAGACTTTTTTCTGTTTCGATTGGCAATAGAGGTGAAGGCCCTTATAACCAGAAACTGAAGGAAAAATCATGCTGTTTGCCTCCCTCGTTCATCCCATCCGATTCCCATTGGACCCGGTAAGGCTATTGTCGCTGTTGCTACCAATCATTGTCGTCACAGCATTACCTGCCCAGGCGGCTGAAAATGCACTGGATACGCCTGCTGCTGCCCGAAAGCACTATGACATTCCGGCAGGCCCGCTGGGACGGGCACTCTCACATTTCGCAATGGTTGCTGGTATCGCACTTTCGTTTGATCCGGCACTGACAGAAGGACGTACCAGCCCGGCGCTGACAGGAAATTTTTCAGTAGATGAAGGATTCAATCGGCTGCTGGCAGGTAGTGGTCTGGAACTGATACGCAATGATGATGGCAGCTATACACTGCATCGGGCACCCGTCAAAGCGACCCAGGCAGGGGTAACCGCATTACCGGTCGTGACTGTCTCGACCAGTACGGAAAATGCTGATGATACTGGCTATGTCACGCAGCGCAGCAGTTCGAGCACGAAAACAGATACACCGTTGATCGAGGTACCACAGTCGATTTCAGTGATTACGCGCCGTGAGCTCGATGCGCGGCTGGTGCAGAATATCAGCCAGGCAGTTTCCTATACGCCCGGTGTGCTGACAGAAATGTACGGACCTGTAATGCGGGATGACTATTTCAATATCCGGGGATTCGATGCGCCGCAATTTCTCGACGGGCTGGGTTTATGGGGGGTGAATTATGCCAACCTCCGTATCGAACCGTATGGAATGGAAAGCATCGAGGTGCTGAAAGGGCCTTCTTCTACCCTGTATGGCCAGAGTTCACCCGGCGGGCTGGTTGCTATGGTAAGTAAGCGTCCAACGGCCGTACCGGTACGTGAAGCGTTCATTACCGGCGGAAGCTTTGGCCGTATTCAGGGCGGACTCGATCTCGGCGGGCCGATCGACAGCAACGGTCAGTTTCTTTATCGGCTCACAGGACTGGTGCGCAATAGTGATACGCAGATCAACCACGCTCATGAAGATCGTTACTTCATCGCACCGAGCATTAGCTGGCGGCCAACTAGCGATACCACTTTTACGCTATTGAGTCATTTTCAAAAGGATGATGCTGGCAATACACTCCAGTTTCTGCCCCCGGAAGGCTCACTGCTGGAAAATCCGAACGGCAAAATACCAACCAGCCGCTTTATCGGAGAACCCGGTTTCGATAAATACAATAGAGAGCAATATACGATCGGTTACGCGTTTGATCATCGTTTCAATGAATCCTGGGGAGTGCAACAGAATTTACGTTATGCCAATGTATCCAGCAATTACCCCACTACGTTTTATCTCGATTTTCTGAGAGATGATGATGGGGTACCACTGGATTTCCGGACGATTGATCGGCTGGCGGCCCTTTATCAGGACAAGGCGGGTACGTTCACGATGGATACCCGGGTACAGGGTATATTTGATACTGCCATGCTCCGGCATAACCTGCTGCTGGGTATAGATTACCGCTATCTTTCCGGCAGTAACCGCCGTGGTTTTTCCGAAGACATGCTGCTTCTGGATATCTACGATCCGGTTTATGGTGAGCCGTTTGGTTTGCCGGTCATTGATTACATCAGCAAACAGCAGCGTGACCAGATCGGTCTCTATGCCCAGGATCAGATCAAATATGATCGATGGATACTCACGCTGGGTGTCCGTTACGATTTTTCCAGTGCACATACGCGAAATCATGATTTGTTCTTTGATGAGAGAAGCAGCACCCGGCAGAATGATCGCGCTTTCACTTATCGGACAGGAATAAACTATCTGTTCGACAATGGCATCGCACCATACGCGAGTTATGCCGAATCTTTTCAACCGATTGCAGGAACCGATTTTTTCGGTTCACCATTCAAACCGACTACCGGTCGGCAATATGAGGCGGGTATCAAGTACCAGCCGGTCAACCATAATGCCTTGCTGACTGTCGCGGCTTATCATTTGACACAGAAGAATGTCGTCACTCCTGATCTCACGCCGGGGCATTTCGGTTATAACGTGCAAACCGGTGAAGCGCGTGTACGAGGAGTAGAGGTGGAAGGTAAAGCGCGCCTCATGAACGATCTCAATCTCATCGTTGCGTATTCTTTTGCTGATTCGAAGGTGACCGAGAGTAACAATCCGGACGAGCTTGGCAACCGGTTATCACTGACTCCCAGGCATCAGACTTCTGCCTGGCTGGACTACACTTTTCGAGGTAATCAACTCGCCGGGTTGGGTCTTGCCGGCGGGGTGCGACATATCGGCTCGAACTTCGGTGATCTCGTCAATAACCTGAAGGCGCCTGTCTACACCTTGTTCGATGCGGCGGTACGCTACGATATGAAGCATCTGCACAGTGTGCTGCAGGGTGCCAGTCTGAGCGTGAATGTGAATAATCTGTTCGATAACAAATACATTGCCACCTGCGCGGATATGGCCTGTTTCTATGGCAATCGTCGGACGGTTTACGCGACGCTGCGTTATAAATGGTGAACTACCACGGTTTTTAGTAGCTCCCGAGGGCGGGCGCATGGCTGGTCTGGTTGGATTGCCGGCACGCTTCTCCCCCCGGATAAAAATCTCTGATTCGCTTTCGCTGGTTATCCCACAGAGCGTGGCATATCTTTCCACATCCTGATTTGCATTGCAGAAAATACCCGTTCACCCTTACAATGCGAACAATTCTTATTCGTGCATTTCCTGTATCCAGTCAACGCTATTACAACACTGGCTTCCATGCCTCCGCCCGATATCCACTGCAAACAGGTAGAAACCCTTTACAGCGACCATCACCGATGGCTGCGCGGGTGGTTATGCAAAAAGCTGGGCTGCAGTGAACAGGCGGCTGATCTCGTGCATGATACTTTTCTGCGTATCCTGAATTCCGGAGAGGTGCTGACAGGGCTGACTAAACCGCGTGCCTACCTGACGACTACCGCAAAACGATTGCTGATCGATCGTGCCCGTCATCGACGGGTCGAGCAGTCCTATCTGGATGAACTTGCGCTGATGACGGCCACGATGGAAGGTGCACCCTCACCGGAAGCCATTCTGATGGCACTGGAAGCACTGAAACAACTCAGTGATGCTCTGCAAAGCTTGCCGGCAAATGCCAGTGAAGCTTTTCTGCAACATTATCTCCTCGATGAAACCCAGCCGGCCATTGCTGCCAGGCTCGGTGTTTCAGTGCGCATGGTGCAGAAATATCTGGCACAGGCACTGCTGTGCTGCCACCGGGCGCTCACCGATTAAACGGCAGCCTGCCCATGCCGGAGAAACAACCGATTCCTGACGATATTGCCGAACAGGCAGCGGACTGGATCGTACGACTTACCGCTGGCGATGCCACCGAGCGCGAGCAGGCGCAATCCGGTTTCGAAGTCTGGAAAAAGCAGCACCCTCTCCATGCGGAAGCAGCCGCCAGCCTGCAGCAGGTCATCGGCCGGGTCAATGAGGTTCGTGCCACGACCCATGGCAATCCTGAACCGGCCCATGCCGCACTGAAAGCAGCACTGGCTGAAGGAAACCGTTCCCGCCGCCGTTTCAGAAAAACGGTTGCCACGCTTGTCGTTGCCTGCGCATTGCTGTTGCCGGCCTGGCAACTTCTGCAGATTTACCCGCCAGCTTATCTGATGGCCGATTTACGCACGACGACCGGGCAATGGCAAACCCATGACCTGCCTGACGGAACTCGCATCACGCTCAACAGCATCAGCGCAGTGAATCTGCACTTCGATATAGAGCGCCGCATACTGGAGCTGATCAAAGGCGAAATACTGGTCGATGTTGCACAGGATACTGACCGGCCTTTCCTGATCGAAACAGCGGAAGGCAGCATTCAGGCACTCGGAACACGTTTCGTGGTGGATCGACACGAACAGACGACGACACTGACCATGCTCGAATCGAAAGTATCCGTACAGACTGCTGAGCAGCGAGCAGAACACAGCCACGAGAGCACCCTCGTCCAGGCAGGTGAACGTATCCATATCACTGCCCAGGGAGTGAGTGCCATTGAAACGATCGATACACGTACTATTTCAGATGCCTGGCAGTATCGTCATCTCGTCGTCCAGAATCGGCCGCTGACCGAAGTGCTGGACGAGTTGAATCGCCACCGCCGTGGTCATATTCTTTATGACCGTGCGCAGCTTCAGGGAATCGACATGGCAGTCGTCCTGCCGCTGGACGATACCGACCGCGCACTGCAGTTGCTGGTCGATAGCCTGCCCATGATCCGTATACGCACGCTTACCCCCTATCTGGTGCTGGTGGATTTGGCGCCCGCATCTGAATAAAAATTTTTAAAACTGGTTCGTGTTTTTGCGCTTCATCCGTCAAGGTGATTGAAAGCGCAAATACGGGCCGCATCAACGGCGCATAGCCAATAGGGAAGGTTGTACCGGCATATCCTTATTTCCGCTTTCGTTCACTACTGCCTATACGAAACGTTAATAAGGGGATTTTTTAACCATGCAACCTCGGGTTTCCATTACGCTCTGCTGTATTGTACTCGGCATTGTCATCCATTCTGTGCCGGCTGCCACAGTCATCGCAGCCGATCATCATTCTGATCAGATTCAGACTCGCAATACGACCATTCATTATGATATTCCAGCCGGCTCGCTGATCGATGCGCTCAGCCGCTTTGCCCGGCAATCCGGTGTGGCGATATCGATAAAAGCCGACCAGCTCAAGGGGTTACAGACACCCGGCCTGACAGGCAGCTATAGTATCGAAACAGGGTTCGCCACGCTTCTGGCGGGCAGCGGCTATCAAATCCGTAAAACCGATGCTGGCTACGTCCTGCAGCGAGCGCCCATCATCACTGGGCAAACACTGCCCCTGATGACAGTCAGCACCGCTTCCCTGAAACAAGGCACAACAGAAGAAGGTTATCGGGTCAGTAACATCAGCGGGATTGGTTTATGGGATGAACGTAGTTTGCGTGATACGCCGTACTCGATGAGTATCGTTCCCTCAGATCTAATAGAAAACATCAACGCCCAAAACATGGGGCAGATCTTCAAAATGAACCCTCTGACTCAAGAACCAAATATCCAGAATTTTACCGGTGTTCCCTTTGTCACTATACGAGGATTTCAATCAGCTAATCCGATCTATGATGGCATACCTATGGCTGCTGGAAATGGCTCTGCTGTATCAGTTATCGAGATCGATCGGGTTGAAATTCTTAGCGGAACCTCAGGCTTTCTTTATGGGGGTGGTAGAGTAGGTGGGGCAATAAATTACGTCACCAAAAGCCCAACCGATATCCCCCTAAGAAGACTAACGAGGATGTAGAAAAACTCGTTTTTCAGGCGTTATCCAAGCTTTAAATTTTTGAAATACTTTGACAAGCAGGAAATTGGGTTTTTCAGAACTATATTCATAGTGCCAACGTATTGTTTATACCTGGCCTGATGCGCATAGGTACATGAACAGCGTATTTTGTCTTTGATCCCCTATTTTCATTGGCCTACCCCATAATGGGCAAGCTTCTCAATGTTGTGAACCAGACAGTATAGTTTCCATTGTCCGTCTACTTTGCTCCGACCCCGCAGGGTAAATCGATCAAGGCGTTTGTTATTGCGGAGGTTACCGAATACTGGTTCGACCGTCGCAAAGCGGCGGGTGATCATCTGTCGGCCCTGATCAGAGTCGATCTTCCGCTTCATCCGGTCAGTATGGGTTTCATAGCCGTCGCGTTTGCCTCGGAAAAATGCAACCTGCCGGGTCTTGGTTTTCTCCGGTGTACGTAAACACTGAGTCCGGAGGGTGCAAGGCAGGCAATCCCGCTCGGCACCTCGAAACTTCATCGCTGCATAGCCGTTGAAGGTGCAGTTCGAACCGTTCGAATAGAGTCGTTTGCCAGCCGGGCAGAGACAGTGCGAGCCATCCTCGGCAAGCTGGAAGTCACCTGGACCAAACCGTTTCGAGATCGAAGGTTGTCCACGCTTATCCCAGAGTGGATCGGGCTTGGTCTTATGTGCCTCTTGCCCATGGTAGCGTTCGTCACGCTTGCGGTAGCCGTTATCGGGAATGTAGGTGTCGATGCCCTCTGCTGCCAGCATCTTGAGGTTGTTTTCAGAATGATAGCCAGCGTCAGCGGTAATAACAGTTTGATTGCTCATTTGTGGCTTGATGGCCTGGACCACTGGAACAAGCAATTCTTGTTCTGAACCGGTGCCATGAGCCTGCGCATCCAGAATGATCTGGTGTTTCTCATCCACTACCGCTACACCTGTGTATCCCTGGATGACGCCCTTGCCCGTAGCCATTTTGGCCGATTCATTGTCAGTGAGGTTGGATTGGCGTACACCCCCCTTTGGCCCCTTGCGATCTTCCGGGTTAGCCGCCAGCCAGTCTTTGAGTTGTTTCGCTTCCTTTTGCAATCGTTCCAGCATGCAGGCTTCTCGTTGGGCTTGGCGTTCATCCACAGGGGTCATATCTATCTCCCGGTGACGTACCAGCATCTGCTTCGCAGCCTTTTCCATCTTTTCAGCCTGGCGCTGGTAGTCTGCACGTGTACCACTCTTGGCCTTACTGGCGTTGGAAGGTAACTTCACACCATCTATCGCAAACAATTCCCGGCCAATCAACCCTTGCCGGTCGCACACCACTAGCACTTGGGCGAATAATTTTGCCACTTCATCGCCTAGTTCGGCAATAAATGCCGCCAAGGTAGTGAAATGAGGTTGATTGTCCCCGGCAACCGCTATGAACAATATATTCTGTCGACACATCGCCTCGATTCGGCGGCTGCCAATCAGACCGCGACTGTAAGCCAGCAAAATGATCTTGAGCAGTACAGCAGGATCATAAGCGGGAGCTCCTTGCGTATTGTTCCGGTAACGCTCACGTAGACCGCTAAAATCCAATTCATGATCGACGAGATAGCATAAGGCGTGTTCGAAACTGCCTGGAATAATCTGCCGGGAGAAATCAACAGGTAACAGCATCAGGCCCTTTTGAACCGGTTTGAATCGCGCCATCCTATATCTCCTGATAATCTTCACCAATCCTGATTATTCCACGGAAAAACCAATAGGCTTAGGTTTTCCTACAGCGTCAACGTTTGGTAATTATGGCGGCACACAATTTTACGGCCATGCCGATGTTGGTGGAAAATTCGACGACCGAGGTCGTTTCGGTTACCGGGCCAATCTGCTCTATCAGGGCGGGGATACTGCCATCGGTGAGCCGGTTACCCAGAAAGTGGCCAATATCGTGCTGGACGGCCATCTTACCGATACCCTTTATGCCGATGTCAAATATACCTATAACGACTATAGAAAAGAAGCAACACAACCTACATTTAATAATGTAAGGAATAGAACTGGGATCGATACCAGTAAACGTTACTCCCCAAAATGGGCCTCCAACGACGTAGAAAGCCACAAAACCTACACCAGCCTGCGCTGGGATCCCAGTAAATATTTCACTCTCAGAAGTGCTTTTTTCTATCAGAATACCCATATGAGAGCCAGTCGGATACAATTAAATGAACAGGTGGAGAAGACTTTTACCCAAGTACTCACGGATACAGCAAATGAAAAGCATGAAAATTACGGAGGATATATCTACCTGGACACTCGATTTTCAACTTTTACGATCGACCATAAGCTGACCGTGGGCTATTCTTCTACTGTTTGGGATTATCTTATGAGTGATGACTGTTGCATTCGTCAAAACGGGACGAGCAGCCTTTCATTGAATGAACTGAAAAACATACCTGAACCTAACTGGGGAGGAGCTATTGGAAACGAACCAAAGTTGCCTGTTTGGACTTACCGGTATAACAATATTCTGATTGGGGATAATATTACCTTCAACGACCAGTGGTCTGCAATGATCGGATTTAACTATGGTACTACAGTAACTAAAGCATTCCGTAGTTTTGGTGATATTGACTATGAAAAATCTGCACTGACCCCCACCGTTTCATTAATGTATAAACCAATTGAAACAGTAACCACCTATGTCTCCTATATGGAAGCGCTTGAACAAGGTACGATAGTAGGTAGTACTTATGCTAATTATGGAGAAGCACTCCCGCCACTGGTCAGCAAGCAGTATGAAGCAGGTTTAAAATACGATATCAATCCTAATTTATTGTTGAGTACTGCACTGTTCCGAATCGAAAAAGCCAATCAATATTCAAATAATGCAGCGCCAATCCCGACTTATGTCCAGGATGGTTTGCATGTTCATAACGGCGTGGAACTGATCCTGACCGGGAAGGTAACAGATAATTTGACTATCATCGGGGGCGGTACCTTGATGGATATCGGTGTGGAGAAATCCAATAATCCTGCTATTGAAGGCAACAAACCAACCAATGCTGCTTCTCGGATGGGCAAGATTTATGCAGAATACGCGCTGCCATGGGCTCCAGGGTTGAGTTTGACCGGCGGTATTTACTATACCGGTGAAAAATATGCCGATGCGGCCAATACTGACAAGATCCCAAGCTATACCTTGTACGATATAGGCACGCGATATACCACCCGTGTACTCGATAAAGCATTGACCGTACGTCTGAACGTCATCAATCTGACCGGCAAGAACTATTGGCAAGAGGCTACTTATTTAGGCGTACCAAGAACTGTTGCATTTTCCGTCAGTACGATGTTTTAGCGTTCTAGCTTGATATTCCGGGCTCAAAATAGAGCCCGGAGAACCCTAACCGCTGTCATCGCGAGGCCTTCGGGGTTCGCAATGACACACTTTTGTTCATCTGTAAGATATGGTTGATCGTTCCCATGCTCTGCATGGGAATGCAACCTGCCTAGCTCTAGCGGGGCATACTGGCTGCCGGAGCGCAGGAACCATCAATCAACGTTACTTAGCATGTAGATGCGGTTCGTACCTCACCGCATCCTGCTATGCTTCTTGCGATCATCACAATTCTGCCTGTAATGCGGCTCATGAAGGGTTTGACAGAAGTTCCTCAGCAACTCTAAATCTCGAATTCCACTCATCGTTCCCCATCAGGGTTTGCACATTTTTAATAAGTAATGCACCAATTTACGTAGGTATTGCGCTACGGTAAGGAGAGAAATATGCGAAGCATGACTCTTGAACAGCTTCGGACGGCCAGTGAAACCGGTGGCGTTTCGAGTGTAACTCTGAAAGGGCAAGGCGGTGCATTCCTTGTTCAGATCAACACGCGCAGCGGTGTCGCAGCTATTCTGACGAAGGCTCGCAACAGTGAACCGCGTCGCTTCGGCAACCCGGCTGCTGCCTTAAATGTGCTGCGTGAGGTGGGTATTACTATCGGTCAGTTTGATGCCAGCGAATGGAACCCGGACGAACGTGAGCCAGTAGCACGTTCCAGTGATAATCGTGCCAAAGCACTACACAAGGCTCATGAAGCGGCCGCCTATAACGAGTGGCTTGCTGCTGAGATTCAGGAAGCCATCGACGACCCCCGGCCAGGCATCCCGCACGATGAAGTCATGGCCCGAATGGATGCCCGCATTGTTCGCCACAAGGCAGCGGGAGCCAAGCGTGCATGAACTTTGAGCCGCCGGTGGCTGGCCAATGGTGAAGGTGAAAACCCCTTACCGCATCGTCTGACGTCCGATGGCCGAGGCCGATTTGGATAACATCATTGACTACATTGCTCAGGACAATCCAACCAGGACCGAGGAGTTCGGCCAGGAACTGCGCGACAAGATCCTGCCGCTTACACAGAATCCGAAGATGGGTCGCACTGGCCGGCCGGGCTCGTCTGCTTTTGTGCGCGAGCTGGTTGCCCATCGGAATTACATAGTGTTCTATCGTGTGCTGGACGAAGCCTGCACCGTGGAGATTTTACGAGTGAAACACGCGGCGCAACAATCATCGTGACTTAATTTTTTTGTCATTTCTCAACAGGTTGTTCATCTACATAAGAGAAGATGCGGGTTTTCAAATCCTTTCAACTTTTCCTGGAGCCTGGGATGAACAGTCATAAAAAGCCTGATTAACGCCTTTGATCGATCCTGTATTCCAGCTGCTGACCGAGCCGACGATGCAGACAGGGGATTTGTGCTGGTCGAAGTGTTGATCGAGCATCTGCGGCGGCAGGCGATTACCAGCGCCAATCGAGCGCAGGCAATTCAGATCACTACGATCACGGATTTAAAAAGTCTTCTGAGCCATTATTCACAAATAATAACCATTATCATTATTATTTTGTATTATGTGGTTTTTTTTCAGACAAAATAAATCATGTATAAATTTGGGGGAGTCCTGGTAATACTGGTTTCCAGTATTACTACTATCTATGCTCAATCACCATCGAATGAGGATAATGATACTGCCAGCGGTAAAACGTTTCTGCCCGGAATTACCGTCAGTACCAGTGCCGATGCTTCAGCTGAAGGATTATCACCTCCTTATGCCGGTGGTCAGGTGGCGCGTGGGGGAAGAGCTGGTATTCTTGGTACGAACGACAATATGGATACACCGTTCTCGATTACCAGTTATACCAATGAGCTGATTCAAGATCGGCAGGCACGCAGTGTAGGTGATGTTCTGCAGAATGATCCCAGTGTTCGGGTAGCCCGTGGTTTTGGTAATTTCCAGGAATCCTATTTCATTCGCGGGTTTATTCTGGGTTCAGACGACGTTGCGTTCAATGGTCTTTTCAGTTTGCTGCCACGTCAATATATCGCTACCGAATTGTTTGAACGGGTCGAGGTAATGCGTGGTGCCTCTGCCTTTCTGACGGGTGCCAATCCCGGTGGGGGTGGAATCGGCGGGGCGATCAATCTGCTGCCCAAACGCGCACCCAATGAACCGCTGACACGTTTGACCACGCATGTCGGCAGCGGCTGGCATCATAATGTGGGGGTGGATGTTGCCCGCCGATTTGGACCAGATCAGAAAATAGGTATCCGTTTCAATGGCGCATATCGAGGTGGCGGTACGGCAGTTGATAAAGAAGGAGTACAAACGGGACTTGCTGCAGTTGGGCTGGACTGGCGTGGTGACAAGCTTCGTCTGTCAGCGGACATCGGCTGGCAGGATAACCGTTTGAAACGTACCCGTACCAACGTTACCCTCGGATCGGGGATTACTGGTTCACCCAGGTTGCCTGATCCAACCACCAACTTTGCACAGCCCTGGTCATATTCGAACGAGAGCGATATTTTTGGAACATTGCGCGGCGAATATGACATCAATGCCTATCTGACTGCATGGGCAGCCTATGGTCTGCGTCGTACTGACGAAAAAAATTCCTTGGCCAATTTCACACTGGCCGACAGAGATACAGGGGATGGTTATGCTACCCGGTTTGACAATACTCGCAAGGATAATGTCGATACCGGAGAAATTGGTATCAGAGGTAAATTCAGTACCGGGCCAATAGATCATCGCGTGGTAATAGCAGGCTCATACTTCGAAAACGAAAGGAAAAATGCTTACGCCTGGGATTTCTTCAACCAACTGAATACCAACATATTTTCCCCGGTATCGTGGGAAAAACCCGATTTCAGCAGCAGTGCTTTCCGGGGTAATAATCTGTCTTCCCCGGGTTTGACCGGACGTACCCGCTTACTGAGCTTTGCCATAGGAGATACTGTATCTATCCTGGAAGACAGGATTCTCCTGACAGCCGGATTCCGGCATCAGAATCTGCGAACGGAAAGTTATGCTTATGACACAGAAGCCAAGTCACCTGCATACGATCGTAATCGGATCAGCCCGAGCGTAAGTGCTGTTTATAAGATCAATAAGCAATTCTCGATCTATGGCAACTATATCGAGGGATTGACCCAGGGTGACACTGCCCCGGGTACAGCAATCAATAGCGGTCAAGTGCTCGCTCCCTATGTTTCCAAGCAAAAGGAAATCGGGGCCAAGTACGATGGTGGCCACATTGGCGCTACGATTGCACTTTTCACGACAACGAAGCCACGTTCAATCATCGATGCAGACAATGTATTCACTTCATCCGGACGAGATCGACACAGAGGGGTAGAGCTCGGTATCTATGGGGAAGTAATACGCGGTCTTCGCCTGCTGGGCGGTGCCACTTGGCTGGATGCCAAACAACGATCTACCGGTGACGTCACTACTGATGGCCAGCGTGTGATCGGGGTACCGAGTTTCCAGGCCAGTATGGGAGCGGATTGGGATATTCCCGGTTTACAGGGCGTGACTTTTGACAGTCGTGTCGTTCATACCGGTTCAAGTTACGCCAATGATGTCAATACGGTGAAGGTGGCAGGATGGACACGGCTGGATCTGGGTTTGCGTTATCTCACCGAATTCAGGGGGCATCTGGTCACATTGCGAGGCCGCGTCGATAACGTCACCAATCGCAAACATTGGGCTTCTGTAGGCGGCTACCCTGGACAGGGTTATCTGGTAGCCGGTATGCCGCGTACTTTCGTAGTCAGTGCCAGCATCGATTATTGATACATCGCTTTCTAATGGCCGGTAAACTGCCGACTATTTTCACCAGGGTGTGAGACTTTTTCCTGCTTCGACTGGCAATAGAGATGAAAACTCTCTATAACCGGAAATTGAAGGAAAAAGTCCATGCTGTTTGCCCCTCTTGTTCACTCCATCCGCCTCCTATCAGGCCGGGTGAGGTATGCCGTATTGTCGCTACTGCTACTGATTGTCGCCGCCACAACATTTCCCGCCCAGGCGGCTGAAAACACACTGGATACACCCGATGCAGCTGCCCGAAAGCACTATGACATTCCGGCAGGCCCACTGGGACGGACACTTTCACATTTTGCAACAATTGCCGGTATCGCACTCTCGTTTGATCCGGCACTCACAGAGGGGCTTACCAGCCCCGCGCTGACAGGAAATTTTTCAGTAAGTGAAGGATTCAACCGGTTACTGGCAAACAGTGATCTGGAACTGATACGTAATGCTGACAGCAGCTATACACTGCGCCGGGCACCCATCAAAGCAGCTCAGGCAGGTGTAACGGCATTACCGGTCGTGACTGTCTCGACCAGTACGGAAAATGCTGATGATACTGGCTATGTCGCAAAGCGCAGCAGTTCGGGAACGAAAACAGATACACCGTTGATCGAGGTGCCGCAATCGATTTCTGTGGTTACGCGCCGTGAGCTCGATATGCGCAGCGTACAGGATATGAGCGAAGCTTTACGTTACACCCCCGGTGTGGTGGTCGATCAATGGGGATTTGAAGGGCGAGGCTATGAATATCTGCTTTTGCGCGGGTTTCAGGGGCTCACGACTTCTCTTTTTCGCGATGGTTTGAGCATGGCTGCTCAAGGGCTGTATTTCGGTTCTTTCATTACCGATACTTACGGCCTGGAACGTGTCGATGTGCTGCGCGGACCTACTTCAGTGACTTTCGGGCGAGGGGATGCCGGAGGTATCGTCAACCGGATTACTAAACGACCGAGTGCCGATCCCATTCGGGAGATCGAATTGCAATATGGTAATTTCGATCGTAAGCGGATTGCCGCCGATTTAGGCTTCGCAAATAATGATCGTAGCTTGATGTTTCGCCTGGTAACGCTTGGACTCGATTCAGACACACAGGTCAGATATCCCAATACAGGAGGAGATCGTGCGGGGCTCAGGCGTTTTTATGTTGCTCCTTCGGTGACCTGGCACCCGACAGCTGATACGACTGTCACGCTCATGGGAGAGGTTCTCAATAACCGGGCGGAAGCCTCCCCCTTCTTTCTTACGACACCTGATGGCAGACATACCGATGTTGTACAGACAGATTCAAAGTTCGTTAAATACGCGACGAATCAATCCTCATTCAGCTATCAGATCGAACATAACTTTAATGAGACATTCACTGCACGGCAGAATTTTCGTTATATGCAGCAAGATGGCAATTTCAACGATATGTTTCGTGCTGGTTTTGATGCCGATATTCCCACGCTGATGCAAAGAAGTGCCATGACAACGAAAGAGCGCCTGACTCAAACAGTGCTCGATACTCATCTTCAAGCCGGGCTCGATACAGGCCCGTTGAATCATACGGCGTTACTGGGTGTTGACTGGAACAGGACGAATGCTTCCCTGAGATTCTTTTCAGGAGAGGCTCCCGGTATCGATGTGTTTAATCCGATCTATGGCATATCGGTTCCTGTACCCGATAGTCTGGATATCGATGCAAAGCAAGAGATCGATCAGCTCGGTATCTATCTTCAGGATCAAATCAGGTACGGAGAGAACTGGATTCTGACATTGAGCGGCCGCTATGACAGAGTTGATACTAAAGATGCTGATTTTTTAAGCACTACCAATACTCGCAACAGGGACAATGCCTATACCGGACGAGCAGGGCTGACTTACCTTTTTTCCAGCGGGGTTGCACCTTATGTGAGCTATTCACAATCATTTCTTCCGTTACCAGGACTCGATTCCAGCAATCGCCCTTTCGAGCCGACTCGTGGCACGCAATATGAAGTCGGTGTCAAATATCAACCTGCAGGAGGAAGAAGCCTGTATACAGTGGCATTCTTTGATCTGACCAAAACCAACGTGCCTACGCCTGATCCCGATGATCCTTTTTTTCGTAACAGGCAGACTGGTGAAATCGGGTCACGTGGAGTCGAAGTGGAAGCAAGAGCAGAATTGTTACGCGGGCTGAATTTTATTGGATCATTTACCTATCATGACGTAACCGTAACCAAAAGTACGGATATCGACAAAGATAAAATGCCAATTCAGGTGCCTCATCTCATGACTTCTGCCTGGCTGGATTATTCCCTGGGAAATCTGGGGGTAAATTGGCTGCGAGGTTTTGGAATCGGCGGAGGCGTACGCTATGTGGGAAGAATTTTCAATGACCTGGAGAATACCAGTACGACACCTTCTTATACTTTGTTTGACGCCATGCTTCGCTACGATAACGGGCCCTGGATGTTTACCATCAATGCGAGCAACCTCTTCAATAATAAATACCTGTCCTACAATGATCCCGGCTGGCGAGCCTACCCCGGTCTGGAGCGAACAGTCCTGGGTACTTTGAAATTCAGGTTTTAACCTATGGAAACAAGCCACCGGCCATGCTGGTGGTATTACAGGCAGAACCTGATGCCGGAAATCTGATCAATCAGCATCTTCTTTTCACTTGCCAAACTTTACAGCATGCTCTGGATTTTTTGGTGAGAGGTGATCCCATTTTGTTTTTCGAGGGGCAATGTAGATAGGAGGGCTATTTACATTCCAATATCGAGAAAACAATATGATCATCATCAAACATTATTTTTTATTACCATCATTTCAACGTTTGTGGAACGGCAGGGCGATCGCGCGCCTGTTCCTGATCGTGATGCTGGCTGTATCGTACCTGACCATGATATCGCCAGTCAGTGCGCAGCAATCCGGGGTTGTCAGGCATTACCACATTCCAGCCGGTTCACTGACTACTGTACTCAATGATTTCGGTCGGGAAGCAGGCATTTTGCTGTCATTCTCGACAGAGCTGACCAACAGTCTGCAAAGCGCAGGATTGAATGGTAACTATACGGCTCACGACGGATTATCTGCTTTACTGGCTGGTAGCGGGCTGGAAGCAGTAAGAACGGCTGACGGCAGCTATACCCTGAGAGGATCGTCTGCCACTGTTTCTCAACCTTCAGAGGGGGCGTTGACATTGCCGGCAATGACTGTCATGACATCCGGGATAGTTGATCCGACGACTGAGGACACTGGCTCTTATACGACCGGTTCGACCAATACTTCTACCCGTTTGCCATTGACTCTGCGCGAAACACCCCAGTCTGTCAGTGTCATGACACGCCAGCGTATGGAAGATCAAGGATTGACACAACTTTCTGATGTCGTGAATCAGACCACCGGGATGGTATTCCAGTCAGGCGGGAGCAGTCAGTCCGATTCCGCCACTTTTTATGCGCGCGGGTTTGCTGTCGATAACTATCAGATCGATGGCGTGCCGCAGATTTACAATAACTACAACCGTATTTTTCAGACCAATGATATGGCGATCTTCGATCGTGTCGAGATCGTGCGGGGCGCTAATGGCTTGATGAATAGTGTCGGCACACCCGGTGCCAGTATCAATCTGATACGCAAGCGTCCGACAGATACATTCCGGGCCGCGACGAGATTCGAAGGAGGAAACTGGGGATATCGCCGAGCCGAAGGGGATATTTCCATGCCACTGATTCCATCGGGAAAAGTGCGCGGCAGGCTGGTGGGTGTGCTGAATACCAGCGATTCCTATATCGATCGTGAGGAACAGAAAAGATCGCTGCTTTATGGGATTGTCGAGGCAGATCTGACACCTTCCACACTGGCAACGGCCGGTTTCATGTTCCAGGAGCAGGATCAAACCGCAAATGCAAGAGGCGCTTTACCGGCTTTCTACTCTGACGGGACACGCACTACCTGGGGACGATCCGATACCGCGGCCGCAAACTGGGCTTATTCCAAAAGGAATGGTGAGATGGTATTCGTGACACTGGATCACCGCTTCAACGAGGACTGGCTGGCGAGAATATCGTGGAATCGTACAGTCACTAAATACGATGAAGTACTGGGTTATGCGCTGGGTGGTTATCCTGATAAAGCAACCGGTGCGGGAGTCAACCTCTGGGCCGGTCGCTGGAAAGGCGCGCCTACACAAAATACACTCGATGTTTACACCATGGGTTCATTTTCTCTGTTCGGACGCAAGCATGATCTGATTGCCGGGACCCTGTTCTCGTTCACGAAAGATCACACACCTACTTACCGGCTATGGTTTTTCGACAACTGGAGCAACTCGATCGGTAATATTTTCACCTGGGATGGCAATACACCCACTATGCCACCCACCAACGATACGCCTATCGGTGAGTGGGGTCAGGATGAGCAGGTTATCAGCGGCTATGCGACAGGCCGATTCAGATTACTCGATTCATTGTCCCTGATTGGGGGAGCCAGAGTAACGCACTGGAAGTTCAAGCGTTTTTCCGAAAACTATCAGACTGGCAACATAACACGGATCAATTCCAATCAGGATCCGGAAATTATTCCATTTGCAGGGATTACCTACGATTTTCTCGATAACTGGACGGTTTATGCCAGCTATACCAGTATTTTCAAGCCACAGACGGTACGCAGCGAAAATGGTGCATTTATCGATCCATTGCTGGGCAACAGTTATGAGGCAGGTATCAAGGCGGCATTCTTTGATAATCGTTTGAATCTGCATGGTGCAGTCTACAGAATTCAGCAGGATAACCTCGCCGTTGCACTGCCGAATAATGTACTGGCACCGGATGGTTCAACCGCTTACCGGTCAGTATCCGGGGCCAGAACCGATGGTTTCGAGATGGAACTGGCCGGTATGCTGACCCGGAACTGGCAGGCATCAGTCGGGTTTGCTCATAACGTAACGGAAGACCGGGATAAAGTGAAGCTGAATACCCAGGTTCCCCGGAATACGTTCAAACTGTTTTCCACTTACCGTTTTCCGACTGTTGCAGAAGGTTTGACGATCGGTGGTGGCGTACGCTGGCAGAATCGCATCTATCGTAATGACCAGGGTCCTGCCAGAGTCGAGATTTCCCAGGGCGGTTATGCGGTGGTTGATCTGATGGCGCGCCTCGAGATTACCAAAATGGTCGCTTTATCCGCCAATCTCTACAATCTCTTCGATGAGAAGTATTACCAAACGGTACCGGCGAGTTACTACGGCGCACCGCGTAATGTTCGTGTTGCACTCAATATAAGATTCTGAAGCAACATCTTGCCGGCTGTTGTAAACGGCCGGCAGCCAGGGAATCTCTGATCAAATCCCAACATAGCTATGACCTTCATCGCGCTTCTTGCGATCATCATGATTTTGCCTGTAATGTGGCTCATGGAGGGCTTGGTCAGAGGCGCTCAAGGTGAGTGTAATGGCTGGAAATGTTGTTGCAAATAGGGGTATGACTTGACAGGTATCCGTTCCAAATAAATAATAATTATTCCTATTATTGTTATCTCAAATCAGGCTTAAGCTTTATTGTTCGAACCCCATCGTGACGATCCAGAATCCGGAAAATTCCCTTGCTTCCTGCAGTATCGAGTCGCTCTATTGCCATCATCACAAATGGCTGGTGGGGTGGTTGCGTCGCAGGCTGAGCAATGCTCTGCAGGCTCCGGATCTGGCGCATGATATTTTTTTGCGGATTCTGAGCAAGGATTCACTCCCTGTCATTCATGAGCCACGTGCGCTGCTCACTACGATCGCACAGGGTATCGTAGCCAATTTCCATCGTCATCAGCGCATCGAACAGGCATATCTCGATGCACTGGCACAGATACCGGAGTCATTGGCGCCGTCACCCGAGGCTCAGGCCATCATGCTGGAAACACTGGTGGAAATCGATGCGCTGCTGGATGGTATGCCGCCTCTGGTACGCAAGGTTTTTCTGTTGTCACAGATCGATGGCCTGCGTCAGAGCGAGATCGCTCAGCGTTGCGGTATTTCTGTTCCCACTGTCAAGCGTTATGTAGCAAAAGCGCTGGAACAATGCTGCTTTATCGGATGATCAGGAAGTGTTTACGGGTGGATCAGTACCCTATAGCAAAATTGTTGTTTGATATCTGATGCCTGATACCGAAGAAATAGCCAGAGATTCGGTCGTACCACCAGATGTGCGGCGTCAGGCGGTCAACTGGCTGGTGGAATTACAGTCTGATATCGTGACGGATGAAACACGTGATCAGTGGCAGAAATGGCGCATGTCTCATCCTGATCATGAATACGCCTGGCAGCAGGTAGAGGTTTTTTCCAGAAAATTGCGGGGACTTCCTTCTCCACTGGCACATGCTGCTCTGACTCCTCCTCATTCTTCGAGCCGGCGCAGAGCAATCAAGGCGCTGACTGTATTGATTTTCCTGGGTGGTGGAACATGGGTGGCCGGAGAAGGGCGGCTCTGGTGCTGGTGGCCGGAAGATTACTGTACCGGTATCGGTGAGCACCGGGCTGTTACGCTTTCCGATGGAACAGGTATAGAACTCAATTCCGGTAGCGCCATTACGGTCAATTTTGACGATACACGGCGTCTGATCCGTTTGATGAATGGGGAGATCATGGTGACCACTGCGCCTGACCCCCGGCTGGCGAATGGAATCGGGGCTGCACGTCCTCTGCTGATTGAGACTGCACAGGGAATATTGCGTGCGATCGGGACACGTTTTACCGTGCGCCAGTTCGATGTGTCACAACAAGGCAAAAGTAGCGTGGCAGTATTCGAAGGTGCAGTCGAGATTCAACCGATCACCGGTCGTTTGCGACAGTTGGAAGTCGGCCAGCAGGCAGCTTTCACACGTGATGGCGTGATCGCTGTGGGAATGGCATGTGAGGCTGATACTGCCTGGCGTCAGGGCATGATCGTCGCGAGAGATATGCCGCTCATTGATTTTCTGGCTGAGCTGGGGCGCCATCGATCCGGCTGGTTGAGTTGTGACCCGGCTGTTGCACAGCTGAAAGTAACCGGGACCTATCCACTGGCAGATATCGGCAAGATACTGGCCATATTGCAGAAGACTCTGCCGATCGATGTGCAGCTGTTTACCCGATACTGGATTCGGGTAGGAGCACGGCAGGAGGATACATGATCAACAGTGCGTATACAGACTCTATTTTTCGCAGACGCATGCAGATAGGGGTTCTACCTGCATAAAAATTGAGAAACATTATTCCGGGTGAAAACGAATATGAAATCCAATGCTGATAGTTTGACAGACACTGCTACTGAATCCGATCCTCCCGTACGGGGATTCCGCCAGCGGATGACCTGGCTGCATACCTGGGGAGGATTATGGGCCGGCTGGGTACTGTTTGCCATTTTTCTGACAGGAACGCTGGGGGTATTCGATGATGCCATTACCCGCTGGATGAAACCGGAACGGCCGCTTGTAGCGGAAGTGGCGCCGGGCAGCGCCGAGCAGCGGGCACAGGCCGTCCGCCTGGCTCAGACCTACCTGCAGCAGGCGATGCCCCGGGGAGAATTCTGGAGTATCGGATTACCGGGTGAATCCGATCCGGCTATCCGTCTGTTCTGGCGGGAAAATGAAGATGCCAAGTTTCAGCAGACACGACTCGATCCGGTGACTGGTACAGAACTGGATAAGGCGGTCGATCGTGAAACCGAAGGTGGTCACCATTTCGTGCATATGCACTTCGAGTTTCATGCCGGGGAAGCCGGTATCTGGATGGTAGGATTTTTTGCCATGATCATGCTGGTTGCTCTGGTCAGTGGTGTCATTACGCATAAACGTATCTTCAAGGATTTTTTCACTTTTCGACCGAAGAAAGGCCAGCGATCATGGCTGGATGCGCATAATGTCGCATCGGTACTGACACTGCCTTTCCAGTTCATGATTGTCTATACCGGGCTGGCCATTTTTTATTCACTTTATATGCCGGCGGGCATATTCGCACACTATCCGAACAAGGATACTTATTTCTCGCAGTTGCTGTCCCGACCGGCTCCCCGGGAAGAGACCCATATCGATGCACAGGTGGCATCACTGGATAAATTGCTGCTGACTGCTGAAACGGAGCTGGGCAGACGAGCCAGCTTCGTTTCTGTCAACCATCCAGGTGACAGCAGTGCTTCTGTTACGGTGTTCGGCCTTTTCGATGAAGAGGAAAATGAAAAATATCTGCTTCCGCCAGGTAGTGGCAATGTGATATTCGATGGGATCACCGGTGAAACGCTGGATATACAGATGTCGGGCGATCATCGCGGAGGGGAGGCACAGGCCGTCCAGCGGGTGATGGGGACTTTACATTTTGCAAGGTTTGGCGGCGACACCATCAAATGGCTCTATTTTATCAGTGGGCTGGCTGGCGCAATCATGATGGCGACCGGTTCCATTCTGTTCATGGTCAAGCGGCGGCAAAAGGCGTTGAATGAATTTGGTTCGCATACGCGCAGAGTCTATCGTCTCATCGAAACACTCAATGTCGCCGTCATTGCCGGGCTGTGCATTGCTTGTATTGCTTATCTGTGGAGTAACCGATTGATTCCGGTCGGGATCGAAGATCGGTCGCACTGGGAAATCACCACCTTTTTCACTGTCTGGCTGATGGCATTGCTGCATGCCTCGATTCGCCCTGTTGCCAGTGCCTGGGTGGAACAATTATCACTGGCGGCACTGCTGTGTCTGGCATTGCCACTGCTCAACTGGCTGACCACCGGCCAGCAGGTGCTGACTTACGGATTGCAGGGAGACTGGGAAAGGGTGGGTGTGGAATTGACCGTCATCGGCCTCGGTCTGCTGCTGGCAACGATGGCGCAAAAGGCTCGCAGCATGGCACCTGTTTTGCCGCCTCGATCTGCGGTAGTTGCTACTCAGCAGAAAACAATCACTGCGTCCGTCCCATACCGTAACAGCATTCTGATGCGCGTACTGGCTGCGACATTGGGAGGATATGCAGTTGCCAGCGGATTGGCGATCCTGTTGCCCATGGTGTTGCCGATAGCCCGGGCAGAAGCGGTATTGGCATCCACGCTGCTCAGTTTTGCTGCCTACACAGGAGTGATCATCTGGGTTTTTTCTGCGCGAGCACCGAAACGGGCATGGCAGGGTGTATTTTTTCTGGCTATCGGTTGTGCACTGACTATTTTGTTCAATGCTACTTTTGGAGGAATGTGAAATGTCCGTTCCATTGGCTGCGCTTGCAGCGTTTACACTGGCGTATGCCGGAATGACGGGCCTGAGCCTGGCCATGCCGCGCCATTATGAACAGGTGGCCGGGCAGCGTGTACTGCCCTCCGGCCGGCGTCATTTCTTCAGGATCCTGGGCTGGCTGTTGTTGATACTGGCGGTTGTACCCTGTATACAGGCATGGGGGACGGCTGTCGGTGTGGTGGTATGGTTCGGATTTCTGACAGCGGGCGGGTTACTGATCATTCTGATGTTGCCCTATTTGCCACGTCTGGCTGCTCTGGCCGCCGCGGGGACAACGATTGCCGGTGTGCTGATATTGCTTGTCACATAAAAACTGCTGGCTTGCTGCAGCAGTATCGGATTGCTGTCCGCTCGTATTGCTTGTGCGGTGTGCGAAGACAGCAGCAGAAATCGCTTTACGATATCGATGAAATCATTCGATGGCATCGATAATCCCGGATTTATTTTATCGTTACCGAGGCTTCACTGAATGGCTGTTTCCACATCGGGCCGGCGCAAGAATCGCTGGCTGTTTTTGCTTCTCCTGATTGTTCTGCTGACCGGCACAGGCATGTGGTGGCAGGGTGATGCTGATCCTGCCTATCAGACGGTACCAGTCGCCCGTGGTGATATCGAAGCCAGTGTCGCTGCAATCGGTACGCTGCAACCACTGAAATCGGTCGAGATCGGCGCTCAGGTTTCAGGACAGATCATGCGATTACATGTGGAGGTTGGCGATACGGTCGAAAAAGGTCAGCTGCTGGCTGAGATCGACGCTCGTGTCCATCAGGCGACAGTCGATGCCGGGCGGGCCCAATTGGCCGGTCTGCGAGCCCAGCTGGCTGATCAGAGGGCACAGCATGAGCTGGCCAAACAGCAGTATGCACGTCAGCAGCAGATGGAAAAGGATGACGCCACACGGTTGGAGGATGTACAGGTGGCTGCTGCCGCCCTCAAATCTGCAGCTGCGCGTATCGACCAACTGCGTGCCCAGATCCAGCAGGTCAGCTCCACGCTCAAGGGTAATGAAACGCTGCTCGGATTTACCCGCATTTATGCACCTATTGCCGGGGTGGTGGTCGGGGTCGACGCCAAAGAAGGGCAGACACTGAACGCAACCTATCAGATTCCGACAGTTCTGCGCGTAGCTGATCTGACCCGGATGACCGTATGGACCGATGTTTCCGAAGCAGATATCCGGCAGATCAAGGCTGGCATGCCGGTTTATTTCACCACACTGGGAGGAGATCGGCGTCGCTGGCACAGCACCGTGCGGCAGATATTGCCTGCGCCTCCCCAGGCAGTTCCGGCACAGGGAGGGGGTGATAACAACAAAACGCCGGCGGCGGGTACCAAAGCTGTGCAATATACCGTTTTGTTCGATGTCGACAACAGCGATGGTGAGCTGATGCCGCAAATGACGGCACAGGTCATATTTATGATTGCCAGTGCCAGTAATGTACTGACCGTTCCGATACCTGCCTTGTCATCGGTGGAGCGGAAAGATCAGAATGATCTGTACCAGGCACGCATCCTGGGTCAGGATGGTCAGGTGCAGGTACGCGAGTTGCAGCTTGGTATACGTAACCGGTTGCAGGGTGAAGTCGTGGCCGGGCTGAAGGAGGGGGAGCAGATCATTGTCAGTGAACAGACTGAATCGACCAAGCCTCGGAGATTCCGGTGGTAAGTACTGACCTACCGCCGCTCATCGAGCTGAGAGGTATCCGCAAGCGTTATGGCGGAGGAGACAAGCCGGAAGTCGAAGTGTTGCACGGTATCGATCTGGATATCCGGGCAGGTGAGTTTATCGCCATCGTCGGGTCATCAGGATCGGGTAAATCCACACTCATGCATCTGCTGGGCTGTCTGGATCGACCCAGCAGCGGCAGTTATCGGTTTGCCGGAGAAGATGTTTCCACTTTCGGATCGGATGAGTTGGCCTGGCTGCGGCGCAAGGCGTTTGGCTTCGTGTTTCAGGGTTACCATCTGATCCCGACTGAATCAGCCCGGGAGAATGTGGAAATCCCGGCGATTTATGCTGGTTTGCCGCCGGGTGAACGGATGCAGCGTGCTGCCGATCTGCTCGGACGGCTCGGCCTGAGCGATAAACTTAACAATCGCCCCAACCAGCTTTCCGGAGGTCAGCAACAGCGTGTTTCGATTGCCCGTGCCCTGATGAACGGCGGGCATATCATTCTGGCCGATGAGCCGACCGGCGCACTCGATTCCAGAAGCGGCGCCGAAGTGATGGAACTGCTCCGTGAACTGGCCGGCGCTGGCCATACTGTCATTCTCATCACCCATGACCGTGATGTAGCCGCACAGGCCCAGCGGGTAGTCGAAATCCGCGATGGCCGGATCGTGGCAGATAGCGTGACTGACCGGCAGCCGAGCGAACAGCCGCTTCTGCATCACGCCGGACTGTCATCGCTGGAGATGACCCAAGCCCATGAGGATACCGGCACACCATTCTGGCAGGGGTTGCATGAAACGATCCGGGCTGCCTGGCGCGTCATGTGGATTCACCGTGTGCGTACCAGTCTTACACTGCTGGGGATCGTCATCGGGGTGGCCTCTGTCATCGTCATGCTGGCTATCGGTGAAGGGACCAAACAGCGGGTGATTGATCAGATGGGATCAATGGGGACGACCATTATGTATATGAGCAGTGATGTTCCGTCCACAGGTGGGCCGGTAGGGGTGATCACTGAAGAAGATCTGGATGAGGTGGCACGTTTGCCAGAAATCAGCCGGGTCATGCCAGTGATTGGTGATCCGATTCTGGTAAGGCATCAGAATGTAGATAAACAGATCTATGTATTTTCCAGCCCTTATATCATGCCGATGGTTCATCACTGGCGTGTGGCACAAGGACGTTTTTTTACCGAGACGGAAGATCGTGAACTGGCTCCCGTGGTTGTCCTCGGCCATAAAATCTATCGCAGCTTTTTTCCGCATCTGTCGAACCCGGTGGGTCAATATCTGCTGATTGGTACCTCCCCGTTCGAAGTGATCGGGGTCATGGCTGAACGCGGTGCCGAATCCGGCTCCCAGAATTATGACGATATGGTATTCATTCCTTATCGGGCCGGCCGCGCACGCGTCTATCAGGCGCAGGAACAGCCTGACTACATCGTCATGGAAGCAGCTTCGATGGATCAGGTACAGGAAGCTGAAGAAGCAATCAGAGCGCTGCTGCTGGAGCGCCATGGACGCGAGGATTTTCGTATTGGTAATGCAGCAGCCAGATTGAAGACGCAACTGGAAACGCGCGATACCATGACCAGGATGCTGGGTCTGGTCGCAGCGGTGTCACTCCTGGTCGGGGGAATTGGTGTGATGAATGTCATGCTGATGACCGTCCGGGAACGCACGCGCGAGATCGGCATCCGGATGGCGACCGGTGCGCGGGAATACGACATTCTCAGCCAGTTCCTGATCGAAGCGATGCTGGTGACGATCACAGGAGGGACGGTGGGTGTGATACTTGGGTTGACAGTAGGCGCATTGCTTGTTTTCTGGGAGGTACCGGTCGTTTTTTCATTTGGTGTGATGATCGGCGCATTTGCCTGTGCAGTGATCACCGGGCTGATATTCGGCTATATGCCGGCCCGGACCGCAGCGCGGCTGGATCCGGTCGTGGCATTGTCTTCGGAGTGAATCGCCAGATGAACAGAGTCGTATTATTTCTTTTGGTATGGTTGCCGGCTGCTTGTACCAGCCTGACTGCGCCGGAATCGAATATGCCATCGGAAGCCATCAATGTACCGGCACAGTGGCGCGCAACGTCTGATCTTGCTGCGCCGGATGTCACGCGCGACTGGTGGCGCAGTTTCGGTAGCACAGAGCTGGAGCTATTGATCGTTCAGGCGCAAAAACAGAGTCTCAATGTCGTAGCCGCGGTGGCGCGTGTGCACCAGGCCGAAGCTGCCGCCCGTATTGCCGGCGCACCATTACTGCCGGAGTTGTCTGCCAATGCCGATTTCAGCAGGAGAGGGCAATATGGTGACAATGCATTTCACGACAATACTTTTTCCGGTGGGCTGGCAGCCAGCTATGAAATCGACTTCTGGGGCAAGAATCGTGCACGGCGTGATGCTGCACGGGCGATTCTGCGCGCAACTGAATTTGATCACGATACGGTTTCACTGACAGTCACTGCCGGTACGGCCCAGCTATGGCTGCAGACAACGGCATTGCGTCAGCGTATCGATATTGCCGAGCGTAATCTGGATAATGCCAGCCGTTTATTGACACTGGTGGAAGCACGCCGGCGGGCAGGTGCCGCTACGCTGCTGGATGTGGCACGACAACGCGGACTGGTGGCTGCACAACAGCGTTTCCTGGCTGCTCTGCACCAGCAGGCAAGCGATACGCAAACCGCTCTGGCGGTGCTGCTGGGTCTGCCGGCTTCCACGTTTACCGTGAAAAGCAGCCGGCTCGATGCGCTGCAGGTACCTTCCATCAGTGCCGGATTGCCATCCGATCTGCTGGTGCGCCGGCCGGATATCGCCAGTGCTGAAGCACAACTGGCAGCAGCAAATGCCAGCATCATCGCTGCCCGTGCGGCCATGTTCCCAAGTCTGCAGCTGACTGCCAGCATGGGAGTCGTGACACCTCTCGATGGCCCTCTCTACGGTGTTGCGGCTGGTCTGATGGCGCCGATCTTCAATGCGGGCCGGCTGGCGGCCGGACGTGATCTGGCCGTTGCTCAACATGAGGAATTATTGGCAGGTTATCGCAGTATCATCATCAGTGCATTCGGCAATGTCGAAGTGGCGCTCAATGCGGTAACGGGTTACGACCTGCAGGCAACCGCACAAACGCAGGAGCTCATCCAGGCCCGGCGGGCGTTCGATCTGGCTGAATCACGCTACAAGGCGGGCGCGGAGACTCTGATAACGTTGCTCGACGTGCAACGCACCCTCTATGCTGCGCTGGACAATGCTATGCAATTCAAACTGCTGACTCTGCAGGCCAGAGTATCGCTCTACCGGGCGCTGGGAGGCGGGTGGAAGACTGTTGCTGATGCTCGTCCGAATGTTTTGTGACCGTGGAAAGTAGTGACCATCTATTCGAGATTGCATTGCAGGCCAATCGTACATCTTATAGAATGCGAACTATTCTCATTAATATTATCTGATCGGAAGACGGAAAATGACCATCCCGGTTGTCAAGCTGGTAACGTGGCAGCAAGCGCATGATCTGTACAATAATCATCATGGCTGGTTGCAGAAATGGCTGTATCGCAGGCTGGGTAATACTTTCGATGCAGCAGATATTGCCCAGGATGTATTCATGCGGGTACTTACTCGCCGGCAACCCTCCCAGATACACGAACCACGGGCATATCTGTCTTCCATCGCCCGTGGCCTGGTCGTCGATCACTGGCGTCGGCGCGAGCTGGAGCAGGTCTGGCTGGAGATACTGGCAGTTCTGCCTGAGCCCGAAACGCCTGCCCCTGAAAGCCGCCTGATCTTTCTGGAAACGCTGGTCGAGATAGACCGGGTGCTCGATTCACTCAAACCGGCAGTACGCACCGCCTTTCTACTGGCACAGATCGATGGGCTGACCTGTTCGCAGATCGCAAAACATCTGGACGTATCCGTGGCGACTGTCGAGCGCTATATTGCCAAGGCACTGCGCCAGTGTTACGCATTGCATTTCGAAGCATGACCGGATGACACACCCGTCCGTCGATCAGGAAAATCTGCCACAAACTGCCTCTCTTCCTGAAAACATCATCGAGGCTGCCATCACCTGGTCGATCAGACTCGATTATAACGATCCCACACCTGAAACCCGTCAATCCTTCGACCAGTGGCTGCACGCCGATCCGTTGCATAGGCTTGCCTGGCAACGGGTAGATTCTCTGAATAATCTCAGGAATGACTGCAGGAGTCTTCCTTCCAGACTGGCATTCGATACACTGCAGGAAGTGGACAGCAGACGCCAGTCACGCAAACTGAGCCGCAGAAATGCGATGAAACTGCTGTCTCTGGCGGGTATTACCATCGCAACCGGCTGGACTGTGCGTGAGCATACTCCCTGGCAGCGTCTGCTGGCGGATGCCAGTACCGTCACGGGTGAACAGCGTGTACTCCATCTGACCGATGGTACGGTTGTCGTGCTCAATACCGACAGTGCGGTCAGCTTTGATCTGACGGAAGCACAGCGGCTCATCGTCTTGCAGCGAGGTGAGATGCATATCACTACCGGCCCCGATAGCGAAGTATCGGCCCGAATCGGCAGGAAGCGTCCGTTCCGGGTACGTACGCCATTCGGTGAACTGCAGGCACTCGGTACCCGTTTTGTCGTACGGCTGGACGAACAGCATGCCCGCGTCAGTGTGCAGGAAGGCGCGGTGGAGTTGCATCCATCTGCCGGTGGTTCGTCAGCCATCGTGCAGGCGGGTGAGAGCCGCCGACTGACCGGAAGCAGCATCCTGCCTGAAGCAGACCGGTATTTCGAGGAAGATGGCTGGGTCAGTGGTGTCATTGCCGGTAAAAATATCCGGCTGGCCGATCTGGTAGCTGAGCTGTCACGCTATCGTCCGGGTTACATCGTTTGTGACGAACGTGTGGCCGATCTGCCGATATCGGGTATTTTTCATGTGAAAGATACGGATAAGGCACTGCAATTTCTTGCACAGACGCAGCCGGTCAGCGTGATGTATCGCACACGTTTCTGGGTGATAGTGGGCCCGAAGAGCTTATATCGTTAACAGAGATAGGAGTGCGTTAGGATACGGTGAGGTACGAACTGCATCGCTGTCCTTGCGAAATGGTACGCTGAAGCAATCCAGTGGCTTGATCGTTTTGTTGCAAACCATGGACACAATGAATAATACGGGTTAGGCTATGCACATATTATTATGCGCATGGAGACATCAATGCCAACGATACAGTCTGTCCGTCGTACCCAATCTGGCCGACCTGGCAAACGTGCAATCAATCTGAGCTTGAGTGCTGATGTACTGGACGCTGCCAGGCAACTGGATATCAATATTTCTCAGGTCTGCGATACTTACCTGCGTGAAGTGGTGCGTCATGAGCAAGAGCGCCGCTGGCGTGAGGAACATGCGGATTTTATTACTGCCTACAATGCCACTATCGAAGCTGAGAATCTGCCACTGGACGAGTGGAGAAGTTTCTAAGGAACCTCTAAAAAATATTAGCGAGGCAATCAGTTCAAGGCAAAAATCGGCAAGAAAGCGGAGTTTATACGTAATAAATGAGCATTTTGAGCCGATTTTTGACGCAGAAATGACAACGCAGGTAGTTTTCTGGAGGCTCCCTTGTGGCACGTTTCGATGTTTATGTTAACCCGGGTAGTCACGCCGCTACGACACCTTATCTGCTGGATGTCCAGAGCGATCTGCTTGATGTGCTGGATAGCTGCATGGTCATTCCATTGCGCAGCCTTGAGCACTTCCCCAAAGTTAAATTACCCGGCAGGCTGACTCCGGTTGTAACGATCAAAGGCCAGGATTTTCTGCTGGAAACTCCAAAAATGGGGGCTATCCCCCGGCGACTACTTACAATGCCCGTGCTGTCGTTACGAGATATGCAACCCGAGATTACCAGTGCACTCGATTTTTTATTTCACGGATATTAAGGTATTGTGATTCTCGAAAATAGTTCTTGAAGCTCTATTCTTGATTGCATACCATCTCAACGAGTTTTGATAAAAAAGGATGCCCATGAGACCGTCTGTTGTGCTTGACATGAAACGAAGCGCAGTGCGTGAAGCGGTAGGCCGCTTCCGCACCACGAACCCGCGTGTCTTTGGTTCGGTGCTGCATGGCACCGACCACGATGGCAGCGACCTCGATCTGCTGGTCGATGCGCTGCCTGGTGCGACACTGTTCGATCTGGGTGGTCTGCAAGTCGAGCTGGAATCACTGCTCGGCCTCCACGTTGATTTGCTGACGCCCGGCGACCTGCCGCCAAAGTTCCGGGCCAAGGTACTCGCGGAGGCGCGACCGATATGAGCGAAAGCCGCCTGCTCGATTACCTCGACCACATACAGCAGGCCGCAACCGACGCGTGCAGCTTCGTAGAGGGCCTGGCCAAAGAGGATTTCCTTGAGAACAAGCAAACTCAGCAGGCCGTCATCATGAGCCTCATCATCATCGGCGAAGCCGTCACGAAGGTGATGGATGGCTATGCCGAGTTTGCCCAGGCACATGCTCAAGTGCCGTGGCGCAATATGCGCGGCATGCGCAACCGCATCGCCCACGGCTACTTCGACATCAACCTCGATGTGGTGTGGGACACCGTGCAGGCAGCACTGCCGGAGTTGCTCAAGCAATTGCCCGCCGTGCGCCAGGACGCCGACAATGAAGCAAGAGACAAGCCATGTTGATTGGCTTATACGTGAATCTCGACGCAAGATCAGAACCTGGAGCTGCAACGCGAAGCCTTGACCAGGGCCGGATGTAAAAAGATCTTCGAGGACAAGGTGAGTGGCACGTCGCAGGGGAGGCCGCAAACCCAAGATGACCGACAGTAAGATCGAGTCGACAATGAAGCTGCTGGCCAACGGCGTTCCGCCCAGGGACGTGGCCAAGAACTTTGGCGTGTCCATTCCTACGCTTTATCGCTGGATTCCTGCCTCAGTGCAGCCTTAGCATACGATTTTTTCCGTTTTATAGTGCAACAGGATACGGTGAGGTACGAACTGCATCGCTGTCCTGGCGATAAGTAAGGGAACCTCTGAAAAACGTTAGCGAGGCAGTCAGTTCAAGGCAAAAGTCGGCGAAGAAGCGGAGTTTATACGTAATAAATGAGTATTCTGAGCCGACTTTTAACGCAGAAATGGCAATGCAGATAGTTTTGCAGAGGTTCCTAAATGGTTCGTAAATTTATTCGTTGAATAAAAACAGGAGAAGCGTCAGAAAAATTTTTCGGAAAAGGTGAGGGGATTTCGATTCTCGATCGACCTATCAGGTGGGAGCCTTGTTTGTTGATCATTAACCTATCTGACCGAAAATAATATGACTATCTTTCATCCTTGTATCGTCACTCATTGTTTTATCTCCATCTCCAGTTTGATCCGGTTGTTGCGTACTGCAGTACTCTGCAGCGTGATACCGGGTTTTCTTGTGTTGAGTGGGATCTGTTTTATACAGCCTGCACAGGCACAGAACAACGCAGCCGGGCCAGTTGAAACCAATACCAGAATGTTTGATATTCCTGCTGGCCCGCTGGATAGCGCACTGGATCGCTTCGCCCGTACTGCAGGCGTCAATCTGACCTATGATCCTGCACTGATCAGCAACAAAGTGACCAGAGGGTTGAATGGCCGCCATGATATTTCAGCAGGACTCATGTTGCTGCTGGCCGGTAACAGTATAGAGGTCATCAGGCAACCGGGCGGAGGGTATACCTTGCATAAAGTACCGGCTACCGGGAATCTGACTACTGATGGAAAAGCAGTGTTGCCCACGCTGACCGTAAAAGCAGATTCCCTGAAACAAGGCGCAGCAGAAGAGGGGTATTTGGTCAGTAATGTCAGCGGAATTGGCTTATGGGATGAACGCAGCTTGCGAGATACGCCCTATTCAATGAGTATTGTCCCTTCTGATTTGATTGAAAACATCAATGCCCAGAATATGGGGCAGATCTTCAAAATGAATCCCTTGACTCAGGAACCACCTATTCAGAATTTTACCGGTATACCTATGGTCGTCATGCGCGGATTTCAATCAACAAATCCGGTCTATGATGGCATACCTCTTGCTCTTGGGAACGGCTCTGCCGTATCCGTCATCGAGATCGATCGAGTCGAAATTCTCGGTGGAACCTCAGGCTTTCTCTATGGTGGCGGCAGAGTAGGCGGGGCAATAAATTACGTGACCAAAAGCCCAACCAGTGTCCCGCTCAGAAGGCTGACGTTTGGTAACTACGGTGGTACTCAGTTTTATGGCCATGCTGATATCAGTGGAAAATTCGATGATCGGGGCCGCTTCGGTTATCGAGCCAATCTGCTCTACCAAGGAGGAGATACCGCTATAGGTGAGCCCGTAAAACAGAAAGTCGCCAACATCGTGCTGGATGGTCATCTTACCGATACCCTCTACGCGGATGTCAAATATACCTATAACGACTACAGCAAAGAAGCAACACAACCAACATTTAATAGTGTGATAGAAAGAACTGGGGTCGATACCAGTAAACGCTATTCTCCCAAATGGGCATCTAATGACTTGGAAAGTCACAAAGCTTACACCAGCCTGCGCTGGGATCCCAGTAAGTATTTCACCCTTAGAAGTGCTTTCTTCTATCAACATACTAATATGAGAACCAACCAAATATATTTAAATGAGCAAGCGAACAGGACCTTTATTCCTAGAATGTTAAACGCCCCGTGGGAAAAGCATGAAAATTATGGGGGTTATATCTACCTGGATACGCGATTTTCAACGTTTGCTGTCGACCATAAACTAACCTTAGGTTATTCCTCTACTTATTATGAATACTTTTTGCGTGGTAATGGTTTTGTTCTTCGGTCTGGTACAAGCCTCTCGTTAAATGAAGTTAAAAACTTATCTGAGCCGGATTGGGGAGAATCTTTCGGAAAGGGAACCGTATCATCTCCCTGGATTGATCAATATAATAATGTTTTGATTGGAGATGATATTACTTTCAATGATCAATGGTCTGCGATGATCGGATTCAACTATGCTACTACGATGAATAAAGCATCCGGTTTTTATGGCGATGGTATTAAATATGAAAAATCTGCGCTGACCCCCTCCGTCTCGGTGCTGTATAAACCGATTAAAGATGTCACCACCTATGTCTCTTATATGGAAGCACTTGAAAGAGGAACGAGAGTAGGTAATACCTATACTAATTTTGGGGAAGTATTCCCACCACTCGTCAGTAAACAATATGAAGTGGGTCTGAAATACGATGTCAATCCTAATTTATTATTGAGTACTGCGCTGTTCCGAATCGAGAAAGCCAATCAGTTTTCAAATCAAGCTATGCCTATCCCCACTTACGTTCAGGATGGTTTGCAAGTACATAACGGGGTGGAATTGATCCTGACCGGAAAAGTAACCGACAATCTGACTATCATGGGAGGCGGCACCCTGATGGATATCAGCGTAGAGAAAGCCAATGATCCTGCTCTGGAAGGAAAGAAACCAGTCAATGCTGCTTCCAGAATGGGCAAAATTTATGCGGAATATGCTCTGCCTTGGATTACGGGATTGAGCTTGACCGGTGGTATCTACTATACCAGCGAGAGATATGGCAATGCGGCCAATACCGACAAGATACCCAGCTATACCTTGTATGATATCGGAGCACGATATGCAACTCGTGTACTGGATAAGTCACTAATAGTACGTCTGAATGTCATCAATCTGACTGGTAAAAACTACTGGCAAGATGCTAATTATTTAGGCGTACCGAGGACTGTTGCGTTTTCTGTCAGTACGATGTTTTAACGTTTTAGCTTGATATTCCGGGCTCAGAATAGAGCCCGGAGGACTTCTTCCTGCAAAATCCGGCAGAAACTCCTGTCATTTCCCGAACTACTCACGCATCAAACATTTCCTCGATTGTCTGTGCTATCAGTATTCGTTCCCTCAGATCAGCAAAGTTTGCGAGTCTGCTGCCCTGACTGGGTGTCTGGTCATATATAAAACCAGTCTTGCAAGTCGGGCACCTTACCTTATAAAATAAGAATCGTTCTCATTTTATTTTTGTGTTCGCACATGTGCATGACCGATGACGAAGAGGGCGCTGTGCCGGCCACTGACCTTGCAGCACACCGAATCCATGTTCTGTATACCGACCATCACGGCTGGTTGTATGGCTGGCTGCGCTGCAAACTCGGCAATGCCTGTGATGCAGCCGATCTGGCGCACGATACTTTTCTGCGTGTCATGGCTTCACAAAGGATGCCGGTACATTTGGGTGAGGAACCGCGTGCGTTGCTGACGCACATTGCCAAGGGTCTGGTCATCGACCACTGGCGGCGACAGGATGTAGAGCGTGCTTACCTGGAAGCACTTGCCCACCTGCCAGAGACAGAAATCCCTTCGCCTGAAACACGACTGCTGATCCTGGAAGCGCTGTGCCGCATCGAAACCATGTTGCGCGGTTTGCCGGTACGTACACGGGATATTTTCCTGCTGGCCCAGCTCGACGGGCTGACTTACCGGCAGATCGCTGATCAAACCGGTTTTTCACTCATTACGATCAAGCGACACATGCGCACAGCCTTTGTCGCTTGCCTGATGCTGGATTGATTCATTCATGACAGTGCTCCATTCCCCCGAGCCCGATATCGATCCAGCTATCCTGCTGGAAGCAGCCGATTGGCTGGTACTGCTCCAGTCCGGCGAAGCGACGGAGCGCGATCGGATGGCTCTGGCACATTGGCGTGAACGCAACCCTGCTCATGAAGCCGCCTGGCGACGTGCTGAAAATATGCTGAGCACTTTTGATCAGGTACCACCAAAACTGGGTCATGATACCTTTTCGCATCTGGGCAATCCTGGCCGTCGGCAGATGTTGCGCCTGGGCTTACTTGCACTTGCCATGCCTGCTGCCTGGATCACCTGGCGACACAGCCCCTGGCAGGAATGGGTGGCTGATCTGCGTACCGCCACCGGTGAACAGAAACTCATCGATCTGAATGATGGCACGCATCTGGTGCTCAATACTACCAGTGCAGCGAATGTCGCTTTTACCACTGCTGAACGGCGTCTTATATTACTGGCTGGAGAGATCCTTGTGACTACCGGGCGTGATCCGTCTCCTGTATCGCGCCCCTTCATCGTGCAGACCGCTCATGGCAGCTTGCGCGCACTGGGTACGCGCTTCACCGTGCGCCATTTCGATGACCGCACTCAGGTCGCTGTGCTTGAGGGGGCTGTCGAAGTTCATCCGGCTGTATCCATTCAAACAACTGTTCTGCGTGCAGGTGAGCAGATGACCTTTACCGGACTCGACATGCAGCCCGTACGACCCGTGGAAGCCAGTACCACGCTGTGGGAGCATGGCATGCTGCTGGCTCGTGACATGCATCTCGGTGAGCTGATCGCCGAACTGAACCGCTATCACCGTGGTGTTCTGCGTTGCGATCCCTCTGTTGCCAGTCTGGCCATCTCCGGTGCTTTCCCGGTGACTGACATACCCGCCAGTCTGGCGCTGCTGGAAACGACTCTGCCGATACGCATCAGCAGCACCACTTCCTGGTGGATTACGGTGCAGGCTCGTTGATCCGCTGGTTGGGGGTCGGCATTCATGCCCGTATGGACATGGACATCGCTCTTGGATAGAACTCAGACTTATCTAGTCTGACTTTTATAGTTTGGAGGTTAGCCATGCAAAGCTGGCAAATGCAGACCGCCAAGGCATAGTTTTCGGAACGGGTCAATTCTTATATCTATATTGATATTGCTTATATTATTCTTATAATAAGCAGATGAACAGAATCATCTGGAAAACAAAAGCGATTAAGCAGGTGCTGAAATTGCCAAGGCAAACGGCGCAAGTTATCCGGGATACTGTTGAAGAAAAATTGTCAGTATTTCCTGATTGTAACAGTATCAAGAAACTGACAAATCACCGGTATCCCTACCGTTTGCGAGCGGGGGACTATAGAGTTTTCTTTGATTTCGATGGAGAAATCCATATCATTAATATTCAGGAAGTTAAAAAGCGCGATGAGACCACTTACTAACTATCAAACTATCAATGATGTAGATGGACGGCCTGCCTTTGTCGTTATTCCCTACGCTGATTTTGTGCATTCCCAAGTATACGTGCCTAAAGATGGTGCGCCACACGCTGTCGTCAGTAAAGCTATCAATGGAATGAGTATGCTGCAAGCCTGGCGTGAATACCTGATGCTGACCCAGGAAGAAATGGCTAAACGCATGGAGATCACGCAAGCAGGCTATGCACAGATTGAGGCTGCCAAGCGTCCGCGCAAGGCAACGCTTGAGAAAGCCGCGGCGGCGATGGGTATCACCCTGGAACAATTAGCGTACTAAATCTAAGACACTACGCTGTGGGAGCATGGCATGCTGCTGGCTCGTGATATGCATCTCGGTGAGCTGATCGCCGAACTGAACCGCTATTACCGTGGTGTTCTGCGTTGCGATCCTTCTGTTGCCAGTCTGGCCGTCTCCGGTGCTTTCCCGGTGACTGACATACCCGCCAGCCTGAGTTTGCTGGAAACGACCTTGCCGATACACATCAGTCGTACCATTTCCCGGTGGATTACGGTACAAGCCCGCTGATTCGCGGCCAGCATGGCGTCCATGGGTTGAGCAATGTGACACCCATCGGTTCGAAATCAGCTACGTTGCGAGTAATCAGAGTCATGCCATATACCAGCGCGGTGGCGGCGATCAGGCTGTCCCGGTATGGGCGCGGGTTGGGTACGTGGAGCGCGGCGCTGCGGCGTGCTACGACTGTATCGACCGGCAAGATTCGATCAGCGAAGCTCGACAGTACATGTTCCTCCAGCCAGGTGCGAAGCAAAATGCCTTGGGCCGGGTCACGGCGTTCGACCTACAAGGTACCGATCTCCAATTCCTGCACGGTGATGACCGAAACGTAGAGACTCGCACCGGGCACTGTCCGGCCCCATGTTGTCACGTGCGGATCGGCCTTTCCAGCACGGACTTTGAGCAGCTCAGAAATGACGTTGGTATCGAGCAGGAGCATCAGGTGAAGTCCGCAGGCCGTGCCAGTTCGCGCGAGCGGGGGAACTCCACTTCCACATCTTCGATGCCCGATGGCAGGCCGAGCTGATCGACGATGTTTTCCTGCTGGCCGATGATGCGCTGGTACTCGTCGTAAGACAGCAGCACATGCACGGGCTTACCCCGGTCGGTGATGATGACCGGGCCGTTGCGGGCAGCGCGCTTGGCCCGTCCGATATCCTGATTGAGTTCCCGGCTGGAAAGCGTTGTAATAGCCATGGCATACCTCCACAAACAGTTAATGTAGTTATGTTACTACAAATGTGCCGATGATGAATTCATTCGCTCCGGATCTCCTGACTGGTGGCGTGCGGTAATCGCATTATCTTCAGGTGAATTACGGTGCGGGTTCGTTGATTTCCCGGAAAGCAGACAAGGATTTCTGATGTACGATGCATGTACAATGGTTGGTTGTTTTAACACCAGCTAATGACCGTCAAGCCATTGATTAACAGGAGATTGATATGGCGACTATGACTATTCGCAACATCGATGAGCAACTCAAGGCCCGGCTGCGTGTGCGTGCTGCTATGCATGGACGTTCCATGGAAGATGAAGTACAGGATATTTTGCGTACAGCGTTATCTGCTGAACCAGTGCAGACTGTCTCGCTGGTGGAAGTAATTCGTTCACGTATAGAGCCATTGGGCGGGATCGAGCTGAATCTGCCTGAACGGGAAGCTATTCGTGATCCTTTGGAGCCGGGAGCATGATCGTTCTGGATACCAATGTACTTTCCGAGATTTTGCGCCCTGTACCAGATACACAGGTACTGGTATGGCTGGCGGCCCAGCCACGGTCAGTGCTATTCACTACTACGGTTACACGAGCTGAACTGTTCTACGGTGTGCGTCTACTACCTGATGGCCAACGTCAGACAGCTCTGCTGGATGCCATTCAGAGCATTTTCGATCAAGATCTGGCCGGACATGTTCTGAATTTCGATAGCACGGCTGCCGATACCTACGCCAAAATTGCAGCATCCCGTAAGGCCGTCGGTAAGCCGATCAGTCAGTTCGATGCCATGATTGCTGCTATGGCTAAATCCAAGGGTGCCAGCCTGGCTACACGTAACCTCAAGGATTTTGTCGATTGCGGGATCGATCTGGTTAATCCCTGGAGTACCTCATACCTCAAATAAGGGGATACAGGCCGCATATACTTCAACCGCAAAAAATCTGCGATTCGGCTGATACCTTTTTCGTGTTCATCCGGTGTATCAGGTGAAAGCGTGTTTTGAACGCGCTTCAACTACTTGATCAACACTAACGAAAGGGTCACGAATTATGGTCTTCAGGCGTTTCCACCTCGGGCAATCAGCCTGCACTGCAGGGTTTGCATTCTCTTCCCTCATTCATTTCTGCCGCACCATCCTATCGATTCTCAAAACCAATGCACTTGCATTTATGATCACTTGCATCCTGGCCAGTCTCACTGGTGCAGTAGTCATACCGAATTCTGTCATGGCTGCTGAAGCCCTCGATAACACAGCTCAACGGGACTATGCCATTCCTGCCAGCCAGCTCGGCGATGCACTGGCGCAATTCGCCGCTGCATCTGGTGTGCCGCTATCCTTCGATCCACAAATGCTGTCGGGACTGAGCAGAAAAGGATTGCAAGGCCGCTACACCGTCCGTGCAGGATTTTCACGCTTGCTGGCCGGCAGTGGTTATGAACTGGTGGAGGCAGGTAATGGTGGTTATTCATTGCACCGGATAGCAGCCGCGGGTGGACCGGTAACGTTGCCACCATTGACAGTCAGCACAGCTTCACTGAAACAAGGCACAGCAGAAGAAGGTTATCGGGTTAGTAATATCAGCGGTATTGGTCTTTGGGGAGAACGTAGTTTGCGTGATACGCCCTATTCGATGAGTATCGTTCCTTCAGACCTGATCGAGAATGTCAACGCTCAGAATATGGGGCAGATCTTCAAAATGAATCCCCTGACTCAGGAACCAATGATCCAAAATTTTACTGGTACACCTCATGTCACCATACGGGGTTTTCCAACACTTAATCCTATTTATGATGGTATACCTATGGCTGGCGTAAATGGTTCTGCTGTGTCAGTAATCGAAATCGATCGGGTTGAAATTCTCAGCGGAACTTCAGGTTTTCTCTATGGCGGTGGAAGAGTAGGGGGGGCGATAAATTATGTCACCAAAAGCCCGACCAATGTTCCACTCAGAAGGCTGACATTCGGTAATTACGGCGGCACCCAGTTTTATGGCCATGCTGATATCAGCGGAAAATTTGATGAACGAGGCCGCTTCGGTTACCGGGCCAATCTGCTCTATCAGGGCGGAGATACCGCTATCGGTGAACCAGTCAACCAGAAAGTGGCCAACATTGTGCTGGATGGCCACCTTACCGATACCCTCTATGTGGATATCAAATATACCTATAACGATTACAGCAAAGAGGCGATACAACCATTTTATTATATGACGGAAAGAATCTCTATCGATACCAGTAAACGCTACTCTCCCAAATGGACTTCTAATGATATAGAAAGCCATAAAGCCTATACCAGCCTGCGCTGGGATCCCAGTAAGTATTTTACGCTCAGAAGTGCTTTTTTCTATCAGGATACCCGGATGAGAGTCAATCAAATATCTTTAAATCAGCAGGTGGACAGGACCTTTATTCCCGTCAGAATATCAAACTCACCCTGGGAAAAGCATGAAAATTATGGAGGATATATTTACCTGGATACTCGCTTCTCAACCTTTGCTGTCGACCACAAATTGACGCTTGGCTATTCTTCTACTCTTTATGATTACTTTGTGCGTGGTAACGGCCCTGTTTCCCGATCTGGCACAAGCCTTTCACTGGATGAACTCAAGAATTTACCGGAGCCAGACTGGGGAGCATCTTTCGGAAACGAACCACTGTCATCTGTCTGGGTTGACCGAT
>NZ_FUWK01000009.1 GCF_900167395.1 Nitrosomonas europaea | reverse complement strand
TCGATCACTTTAGCGACCACGCCTGCGCCTACGGTACGTCCACCTTCACGGATTGCAAAACGCAGCCCTTCATCCATTGCAATCGGCGCAATCAGATTGACTGTGACCGAGATATTATCCCCGGGCATCACCATCTCAACACCTGCCGGTAACTCAATCGATCCTGTCACATCCGTTGTTCTGAAATAAAACTGTGGGCGATATCCCGCAAAAAATGGTGTATGACGACCACCCTCTTCTTTGCTCAACACATAGATCTCTGCAGTAAACTTGGTGTGTGGCAGTATGCTGCCGGGTTTGGCAAGTACCTGCCCACGCTCCACTTCTTCTCGCTTGGTACCTCTTAACAGGATACCCACGTTATCACCAGCCTGCCCCTGATCCAGCAATTTACGGAACATCTCCACACCGGTACATACTGTCTTGATCGTGGGTTTCAATCCAACGATTTCGATTTCATCACCTACTTTGACTATCCCACGCTCCACACGCCCCGTGACTACGGTCCCACGCCCAGAGATTGAGAAGACGTCTTCCACAGGCATGATGAAAGCCCCATCAATTGCCCTTTCTGGCTCCGGTATATACGAATCCAGTGCCTCTGCCAATTTCAGAATGGCGGCTTCACCAATATCACTCTTATCTCCTTCCAGCGCTTTCAATGCCGAACCAATGATAATAGGTGTGTCGTCACCCGGAAAATCATAGTTGGACAATAGTTCGCGTATCTCCATTTCGACAAGTTCAAGCAATTCAGCATCGTCTACCATGTCCGCTTTGTTCATGAAAACGATGATGTAGGGCACCCCCACTTGCCGAGCCAGCAAAATATGCTCACGCGTTTGCGGCATCGGACCATCAGCTGCTGATACCACCAGAATGGCACCATCCATTTGTGCCGCTCCGGTAATCATGTTCTTCACATAGTCAGCATGACCAGGACAATCTACGTGTGCGTAATGGCGCTTGTCTGTTTCGTATTCAACATGGGATGTATTGATAGTAATTCCGCGTGCACGCTCTTCCGGCGCCGAGTCAATCTGATCGTATGATTTGGCTTCTCCACCAAACTTCTTCGTCAGTATCGTCGTAATCGCCGCCGTCAACGTCGTCTTTCCATGATCCACATGACCAATCGTTCCCACATTCACATGCGGCTTCACCCGCTCAAATTTACTCTTCGCCATTACGTCTGTTCCCTTTTATTAACACTTGCATCAGCAATCCACCAAATCCAGCCACAGCTTACCTGGTGCCCATGGCCAGGATTGAACTGGCGACCTCTCCCTTACCAAGGGAGTGCTCTACCACTGAGCTACATGGGCAAATAGAACATCACTTTCACCGCGATGTGGAGCGGGTGAAGGGAATCGAACCCTCGTCGTAAGCTTGGAAGGCTTCTGCTCTACCATTGAGCTACACCCGCTTATTGCCCGGCCACCTACTACCTTATGCCCAAGATAAACAGCCACACCATCCGTGATAATCGATGTAACCAGTTCACGCCGACACCACGCGCCTCTCTGATTTTTATTATCGCAGCTGGTGGAGGGGGAAGGATTCGAACCTTCGAAGGCAGAGCCGTCAGATTTACAGTCTGATCCCTTTGACCGCTCGGGAACCCCTCCAAAATAGCAGGGCATTATGAACGTTTAGCCAGACCAAGTCAATGCCAATAAATCCTGCCCTTTAACTCGGTACATAATTGCTGCTTTCACTACCATCGCGAAAACCGCTAAAGCTCGTTGCGCCAGGTCTGATCATCGTTGTCAAACAAGCGATTAGCCTCTGCCGGCCCCCAACTGCCAGCAGGGTAAGTCGGGATATATTCGCGCTCTACCACCCAATGTTTCAGAATAGGATCAATCACTTGCCACGCCCATTCAACTTCATCAAAACGAATGAAAAGTGAGCGATCGCCTTCAATGACGTCGAGCAGTAGCGCTTCATAAGCATCCAGCGCCTGTTCATCGGTTTTGAGAAAACTTGCGTTCATCTGCATCACCCGGGTATTCATATCGAGACCGGGTTGTTTAACATGAATTTCCATGTGCATCGATTCTTCAGGCTGAATCGAAAGCAACACCCAGTTTGGTGCAATCCATTCCAATGGTGTTTCACGGAAAAGTTGCTGGGGAGGATGCTTGAAACGAATTGCGATCATCGAATTCTGTTTCGGCATACGCTTACCTGTACGCAGATAAAACGGCACTCCCCGCCAGCGCCAATTATCAATGTAGAACTTGGCTGCCACAAAAGTTTCGGTAATCGAATCCCGTTCAACATTATCTTCCTGCTGATAACCTGCCACCACCTGCCCATCGATATTACCGTGAGTATATTGAGCGCGCACAGCATGGGCATGTATCGCGCGCTTGGCAATGGGACGAATCGAACGTAGTACTTTGACCTTTTCGTCACGTAAAGCATCTGCCTCAAGAGCAGGTGGCGGTTCCATGGCAACTACGGTCAATAATTGCATCAAATGATTCTGCAACATATCACGCAACGCACCAGCACGATCATAATACCCTGCACGTTTTTCAATACCACCCGATTCCGCCACCGTAATTTGTACATGATCAATAAAATTACGATTCCACAGTGGCTCGATCAACGTATTGGCAAACCGGAAAACAAGCAGATTCTGTACGGTTTCCTTACCAAGGAAATGATCGATACGATAAATCTGCTCTTCATCAAAATGCTGATGCAATAAGCGATTCAGTACCTGTGCCGATTCAAGATCCTCTCCAAACGGTTTTTCAATCACTACACGGTTCATTCCTCGCGGCTCATTGAGGCCAGCAGCTTTGAGATTCCTGATCACCGCAACGAAATCAGCAGGCCTGATCGCAAGATAAAATACCGTACGAGAACAAGCCGATCCGGGCGCCAGACCGGCAGCTAACACACGATAGGATTCGATATCGTTGAGATCTCCCTGCTGATAACGGAAACGTGCAAAAAAACGCTCCAGCACTCCTTCCGGAAAAGATTGATCAATCCTATTCTTCAGTATTTCACGCAGATGTTCGAGCCAATCGTCAGTTGTCCACTCGCGGCGCGAGAAAGCAACGATGGAAAAATTATCTGCCAGGCGGCCAGCATTTTCCAACTCAAATAACGCGGGCAGCAACTTGTTTGAGGCGAGATCTCCAGTTGCACCAAAAATGACAAACAGGCAGGGCAGCTTTTCAGTCTGGCTCATTTTTGCATCATTCATTGCTCACCTTTTTTGATGGCATGGCCACCAAAACCGTGGCGCATCTTGGCAAGCATTTTAGCCGCATAATCATTTCTGCCCTGTGTGGTAAAACGCATCATCAGTGAAAGCATGATTACCGGGGCAGGAATACCCTGCTCAATAGAAGCAAGTGCCGTCCAGCGACCTTCACCCGAATCCGCCACAAAAGGAGCAATATCATCAAACATCTGATCTTCAGCCAGAAAATCGGCAGACAAATCGAGTAACCACGAGCGCACCACACTACCATGCCGCCATAACTCGGCAATCTCGGCAAGATCGAGATTGAACCCGGATTTGTCTTTCATCAGCGCAAATCCCTCGGCAAAGGCCTGCATCATGCCGTACTCGATCCCGTTATGGATCATTTTCACATAATGCCCTGAGCCAACCGGCCCAGTATGCAACCAGCCAGTCGTTGGGGTCGGTGCCAATACTTCCAGATAAGGCTTCAGTCGCGCAGCTGCTGTATCTGATCCACCAAACATGATGCAGTAACCATTTTCCAATCCCCATATCCCTCCGGAAACCCCGGCATCGACAAATTCGATACCCCGTTCTGCACAGCGTGCCGCACGTGGCGCATCATCCTGATAATGGGCATTTGCACCATCCACGATCAGATCACCTGGGGACAATAATGGTAATAGTGTGGAAAGCGCCGTTTCAGTCACGTCACCCGCTGGCAGCATCAGCCATATAATCCGTGGTTTCTCAAGTACAGCAACCAGCTCGGTGTAATCCCTGCACGCGATGTGCCCCGTTTCCTTCACCAATGCCTCGGCTACATCAAAACTACGGTTCATCACTGCAATTTTTCTGCTCTGTCGGGCAAGACGGCGTGCCATATTGCCCCCCATGCGCCCTAAACCCACCATACCGAATTCCATACTTCCCCCCTTCAACAGAGATGATCAGAAGGAAGCATCCGGTCAATCAGGGATTCCGATGATCATTCCGGATGCAACCTCAGATCGGATTCACACTGGCAGCAAGTTCCACAGCCAGCTTGCCCAGCACCGCCGAGTTGTCGAGTCCGTCAAGCAAATACTGCGGAATCCCGGACAAGCCGGTTTGTGCGCCCGCGAGCGCCCCAGTCAGCATGGCACGCGCCTGGTTCTGCCCCCCGCCATTGACCGCATGGAGGACGGCTGATTTGAAATCGTCACGAAACCTTGCTGCCAGATAATAGGCAGCCGGCAACTGATGATAAATCGCACATGGCATACCATACACAATGGATACTTTCCATGCCGGCTCAATACGAATTTCAGGATCTACAGCTGCCGCAGCCATATAAGAAGGTGTGAGCAACGCATCCGGGGAAGCAAAACGGCCCGCACGCGGTGGATCCGGATCACCAGGGCGCGGAGGTTGCAGATCATCGCCAGTCACAGCATGGAATGGCAGTGCACCACTTTTCACAAGATCCATGAGTTTTCCCGATAAACCGGTATCAAGCGCATGCCCCTGAATCAGCAAACCCAGCACCGCACCATATGCAACGGTCATCGAAACGATTGTTTCATCTGTCTGAGTAAGCGTTGTATTAGCTGAAACCGCCGCAGCAAGCTGCTCCGGCTGGTATGCATAACGAACAGCAATTGCAAGTGTACGCTCCACTGCCTCGGTCGTATCCGCATGGCCACCCGTCTGCCCCCAAGGCAACATCTGCTGCACACGCCGCCGCCACGTTTCACGAATCGACTGGCTGGTATAGCCACCAGGACCATTGACCGGCGTACCATCCAGTAACGGAAACAGCTCTTCATCCATACGATGGCAGAAATCTTCAGTATCGTAACCGCCACATCCAACCAGTGAACGAACCATCAACTTCAAAATGAAACCAGACTGCGATAACTGCCCTGCTTTCAATCCAGCATGATATCGATCTGGCTTGGGGTCGGTGTAACCGGTAATCCAGTCATCATAATCTCGACGAAGCTCGGAAAGATCATAGTACCAATGCGGGCCCAACCCTAAAGCATCCCCGATGAATGCTCCCATAATGGCCCCTGCGGCACGGTCCTGTATATTTTTATCTGACATGAATAAACAACCTCCTGTTCTACATTCTGAAAAACAAATTCAGTAAACCCGGAGTACCATCGACGCAAATTCGAAAACATCAAATCTTACCCGGCAGTATCATCAAACGGCCGGTTATTCAGCTCTCATTTCACTGAATAACACCTCGGGTCCATTGGATGACTGACAGACTTCAACAACTTTATGCCGGGATTGTTCGCCGCGCTTCAGCGTGATGTTCTTCCGGGGAACATTAAAGCGTTTCGCCAGAAATTCCGTCAGCGCACGATTCGCTTTTCCGTCCACAGGAAGAGCTGCCAGTTTTATTTTCAGCTCTTCTCCGCAAATGCCAACTGCTTCAGTTTGTCTGGCACCTGGCTGAACGTAAAGTTTCAATATCAAGAGACTGCGATCGTTGCCAAAGCTATACCAGCTCATTAAAACATCTGTATGATCTGGCGCTGCAAATTCTCCACGACCATCATAAGTACCTGCAACAGAATAAAGGCAAATATCGGAGAAAGATCAAAGTTGGCTATGGGAGGAATATACCGGCGTATCGGCCCCAAAACAGGCCCGGTAAAACTTTCCAACACGGGTGCAAGTGGAGTATGTGGATTAATCCACGACAATACAGCCTGTACAATAATTGAAATTAACAGGATGTTAAGTGTCATGCTGGCAAGTTTCACCAATGCCAGCAAAGCAAATGCGAACATGCTGCTTCCCGCACCGAAACCTCCCAGCAGATTGACGCCCACCAGAATAATAAATTGGGCAAGCCAGGCCAGTACAAAAGTAGATAGATCAAGACCCCGCCAACTGGGTATCACCCGGCCTGCTGGCCTGACGATAAAATCCGTTACCGCTACCAGAAATCTCGTAAACGGATGATAGTAAGGTACACGAGACCACTGCACATAAAATCTCAATAACAGGGCCAGTGAAAACAAGCTGAGTAAGGTATCCAGCAAAAATATCATTATTTGATTGGGCATGGCTTTTCCATTGAAAGTTAGGGTTGTTGCCGAGTCGTGACCCGGTTATAGGCCGGATTATGTACGTCCGAATATTTCACCCATTTGCCGGGAACGATCACAGGCAGCATGCATGGCACGAATAAACGCCCCTCTGATATCGGCTTGTTCCATACTGAGTAAAGCTTGTTCAGTCGTTCCACCTTGCGAAGTCACTTTCATCCTCAGCGTTGCAAGCGTGTCATTACTTTGTGCGGCAAGATGTGTTGCGCCCAGAAATGTCTGCATTGCAAGCTGTTTCGCCGTATCTGCTGTCAGTCCCAACTGTGTTCCGGCCTCCTGCATGGCCTCCAGAAAATAGAAAACATACGCCGGGCCACTGCCAGATAAAGCTGTCACCGCATCCAGCTGCGCTTCTTCATTCACCCAGATTACTGTACCGATTGCCTCCAGAATCGTAGTGGCCTGTTCCTTCTGCCGGCTATCGACCAAAGGTAACGCATATAAGCCGGTGATACCTTCTCCGATCAAAGCGGGTGTATTGGGCATGGCACGAATGACAAATTCATGCCGGTTCAGCCACTGGCTCAGATCACTTGCACGAACTCCCGCTGCAATCGAAATTACAAGTTTATTCTGCAGAAATTGTGCAGCTTGATTGGCCACAGCACGTAACTGCTGCGGCTTTACGGCAAGAATAACAATCTCACTGCCATGAATTCCATCAGGTATCGATGCCGTAACCGTGACACCGCATGCCTCGGCAAGTTGCTGTCGTCGCATCGCATCGGTTTCCACGGCACAGATGTGTGAAGGTGTGCTTCCATGATGTATCAGGCCGCCGATCATGGCTCCAGCCATGTTTCCGCCACCAATAAAAGTAATTTTCATGAATGACTCTGACTTATATAAATAAATGGCAACAGCAAGACTGAACACACCCGACAGATAGTGCAGCTGCCAGGGATCATTTTTTGAACAGATTGATTATCACACTCAATACGATGCTCACAATAAGCATGGACGTGATGGGAATAAATATCTTGCTATGCCGGGTTTCAATTCGAATATCGCCCGGCAGCTTTCCGAACCAATTGAATAACCAGGGCGCAAAGTGCAGCACTACGCCAATAACAAGTAGCGCAGCACCCGCTATCATCAACCAACGTGTAATCTGTTCCATTCAATCAACGAAAAACCTCAGAGATACCTCTGAAAATCATCAGACATCAATGATCTGTAACAACACCAGCTCATAACCAATCAGACCAGCATACCCGGTTGAGATCATATAGAGCAGGTGCCGGCACCGGAATCCACCACGAATCTGCACTTCATGGTGGATGGTCAGAATAATTGCTGCCAGAGAGGTAAGCGCCAGTTTGAAATGAACGAATTTCTGTGTACTTTCTTCAATCAGCACTGCCATGAAATAATTGAGCTCCGTACCGCCATCGGACAATATATTGATCGTCAAAAAGGCATCTGTTGCGCTGAATAATACGATGGCAAGGCAGCAGATCACCAAAGGCCAGCCATACTTATCAACATAAGCCGCACCTTTACCGGAACGTCTGCGAGTAACCCGCCTCCCCTGTTTAATCCCCAACTGGTAAGGACAAACGAAAGAAGCTCCGGCCCGTCTTTCCTGTAATCGCTGATCTATCGTCAATTGGTTCGCCACAATTCACTCTCCCTGGGTATAAGATCTGATCCGTTTTCTCGGGAAATCGACCCGGTACTTTACCTCATTTATACAAGAACCAAGTGTAAAGCCACCCGTTCAGCAGCGCAACACTGCATACCAGGCCAATTAAAAACACGTATAGCGCAATCTTTTCAGATTGGGCTATAATGTTCGGCCCAAAAAGGGACAGGTTAGTAATTTTCTGCAGGCAAGTAGATACCAGGACTTTTACTGACTTCACTTAGTTTCCTTACGCAAGTACAAACAGACATCATTAAAAATGAAACGTACCTACCAACCATCCGTCATCAGCAGAAAACGTACCCATGGATTTCGCGTCCGCATGAAAACGCGCGGCGGCAGAGCAGTTATTCGTGCACGCCGAGCAAAAGGACGAGCCAAGCTTAGCGTGTAATCATAAATATAAGTCTGGCCACTGCCCGAACTGCATTTCTTGACAACCAGGCAAATTTGTACGCTACCCAGGCAGTGCAAGCTGCGAAAAGCTGATGAGTTTCGTGCTGTGCTGCGGAATCGGATCGTGTTCGAAAGTCTCTCGCTGCGATTGTATGTAAAGCCCATCGATGTTGACTATGCGCGTATTGGTCTGATCGTGGCAAAAAGGGTTGAACGGAAAGCTGTCAGGAGAAATCGTATCAAACGCCTGATCAGGGAAGCATTCCGCAGACACCGGCAAATGCTCATGGGTCTGGATTGTGTCATGCAGCTTCGGCATCCCGTTGAACTGTTAGATTCGACCCGCATCTATCAGGAAGCTGTAATGCTTTTCAACAAAGCGGCCAGACAATTATGAAACAGCTGATCATCGATCTCATCAAACTCTACCGGTATAGTATTGGGCTCTTGATCCCGCCTTCCTGCAGATTTTATCCAACCTGTTCGAACTATATGCATGAAGCACTGGTGAAACATGGTCTCATCAAGGGGCTATGGCTGGGTATGAAACGAATATTGCGCTGCCACCCATGGAATCAGGGGGGATATGACCCTGTTCCATAGAAAAAGTGGATAATGCACTTCCACCAATTATCAGATTCCAGTCATTTAATATTTTGCACTAAAAATTTTCTGCTTTTCCGAGCTCCAAAGAAATGGACAATAAAAAAATCGTACTGCTTATCATTTTTTCGACATCATTGCTGTTTTTATGGGATGCATGGATAAAGGAGCAGGAAAAGTTCAACAATCCTCCCGCCATTACCCAGGCTGATTCTTCAGCCGGATCGACACAATCCAGAAATGACGACAGCCTCCCTGTTCCTGGCAGTGAGCTGACATCGTCACAAGCAAGCCCGGATACAAATGGAATACCTGCAAGCGGTGGTAATGGAGACTCAGTTACTCCACGCCTCCTGCCATCAGGAGAACAGATACGTGTCGTCACCGACAAGGTCATTGCAGAAATCGATACGATCGGCGGCGATTTACGGCGTCTGGAGCTGCTGCAGCAACCTTCATCAGAAGACAAAGACACACCTTACGCTCTGCTGTACAGCGAGGCTGCGCGTACCTATATTGCACAATCCGGCCTGGTTGGAGAAGGCCTGCCCAACCATAAAACAACTTTCCGGGCAGAGTCGGATATACGCAACTACGAGCTCTCCTCGGGCGAGGATAAAATCGTCATCCGCCTGCTGGCACCTGAGGCCCAAGGTGTTCAGGTCATCAAAACCTATACTTTCCACCGTGACAGCTATGTGATCGATGTCGGTTTCGAAGTGGAAAACAAAGGTGACGCCACAGTTCGCCCGTTTGCCTATTTCCAGATGCTGCGTGACGGTAATCCGCCACCCGCCAAGACCATGATGATCCCCACATTCCTGGGGGCAGCCGTTTACACTGAGGAAGGTAAATACCAGAAAATTCCTTTTTCCGATCTGGACAAGAACAAGGCAGATTATCCGGCCAATGCGAACAATGGCTGGATTGCCATGCTGGAACATTATTTCCTGACTGCCTGGCTGCCACAACAGCAGACACCACGTGAATTTTTTGCCAAACGGCAGAGTGACAATCTCTACAGTGCCGGGGTGATTGTACCCGCTGGTGTCATCGCGCCTGGTGAAATTGCAGCCACCACCATGCCATTTTACGCGGGCCCCGAAGAGCAGGATAATCTGGAAGGACTGGCTCCCGGTCTGGATCTCACAGTTGATTACGGCTGGCTGACAGTGATCGCCAAACCGTTATTCCGCCTGCTATCGTTCTATCATTCATGGACGGACAATTGGGGGGTGGCAATCATCCTGTTGACAATGACCGTCAAACTTCTGTTCTTCCCGCTATCTGCAGCCGGCTATCGATCCATGGCCAAGTTGCGCCTGGTAACACCCAAACTGAAGCGTATTCAGGATCAATATAAAGGTGATCGGCAGCGTATGCACCAGGCCATGATGGAATTCTACAAAGAGGAAAAAATCAACCCGATGGGAGGATGTTTTCCTATATTGGTGCAAATTCCGGTTTTCATCGCTCTGTACTGGACTATTCTTGCAGCAGTAGAGCTGCGTTATGCTCCTTTGGCGCTCTGGATCGATGACTTATCCTCTCCAGATCCCTTCTACATGCTGCCGCTGCTGATGGGTATTTCCATGTTTGTGCAGACCAAGCTTAACCCGACGCCGACAGATCCGCTCCAGGCAAAAATAATGCAAATTATGCCTGTTGCCTTCAGCGCCATTTTCTTCTTCTTCCCGGCCGGCCTGGTTCTGTATTCGCTGGTCAACAATATTCTGTCGATTGCACAGCAATGGAAGATTACAAAAATGTACGGGACTGCCCCCAGCAAGGACACGCCTGAACCACCCGTCAGTAAACAGGTAAATAGTTCAGAAAATCCTGAAACAACTGCCAACAGTCCGGCTGATAGCCCTAAACAGCCTCAAACTCCTGCCAATAATCCAAGGAAAATGTACAAAAGAACGAGAAAGAAATAGATATTTATCGCTTTAATCGCTCTTTGTCCTTTTGGATCAAAAAGCCCTGCCCTCTCTGGTGACAAGTAATGACACCATCGCAGCAATTGCCACGCCCCCCGGTCGTGGCGGCATAGGTATAGTCCGGATTTCCGGAACAAATCTGGAATCGCTTGCCCGGGGAATCCTGGGCAAGCTTCCTGATCCGCGTCATGCCGGGTTATTCAGCTTCCTTGATCAGAATAGTCAGATCATCGATCAGGGAATCGCACTTTACTTTCCTTCTCCCCATTCCTACACCGGCGAAGAGGTGCTGGAACTGCAAGGGCATGGCGGCCCCGCCGTCATGAATCTGCTACTGGATCGCTGCCTTCAACTGGGTGCCCGCCTGGCGGAACCGGGTGAATTTACACTACGGGCCTTCCTCAACGATAAACTCGATCTCGCACAGGCCGAAGGCGTCGCAGATCTGATCGCAGCCAGCACTGCCAATGCCGCGCGCTGTGCAGTACGCTCGTTGCACGGAGAATTCTCATCAACGATTCACCAGCTCGTCAGTGCACTAATCGATCTGCGTGTACTGGTCGAAGCAACACTCGATTTTCCGGAAGAAGAAATCGACTTTCTCCAGTCAGCCCATGCCGCAGAACAACTGGCGACGATCCGAGCCAAACTGGAACAGGTACTGGTTGCATCTCGCCAGGGCAATCTGCTGCAGGAAGGTATCAAAGTCGTACTGGCTGGTCAGCCCAACGTAGGCAAATCCAGCCTGCTCAACCGTCTTGCCGGAGACGAGGTTGCCATTGTCACTGATATTCCTGGTACGACAAGAGACACTGTCCGGCAATCGATCGAAATCGAAGGAATTCCACTGCATCTGATTGATACCGCAGGGCTGAGAGAAACCAGCGACATTGTTGAGCAACACGGAATTGCCCGCACCTACGCCGCAATCGAACAGGCTGATCTGGTATTGTTACTGGTGGACAGCCGCCACGGTGTAACAGAAGAAGATCGCTCAGTGCTGACGCGCCTGCCGGAACGGTTGCCGGTACTGACCGTCCACAACAAAATCGATCTGTCAGCTCAGCCTCCTCGCCTGGAAGAAAACACATCCGGGCCAACCATTTACCTTTCAGCCATAAATGGGGAAGGAATAGAACTGCTACGGGCTGCACTGCTCAAAACTGCCGGCTGGCAGGCCAACATTGCCGGAGAAGGCGCCTACATGGCTCGCCAGCGCCATCTGCAAGCATTGATACAGGCAAAAGAACTGCTGGAAAGAGCAGCCGCCTGGCTGCATCGTGCAGATCAGCTGGAAATACTGGCCGAAGAATTACGCCTCGCGCAACAAGCCCTATCCTCCATCACCGGTGAATTTACCAGCGATGATCTGCTGGGCGAGATTTTTTCCAGTTTCTGCATCGGAAAATAACAAGCCTTCCTGGCGGTATCGAAGTGCCTCGAATCCGGATCAATCGGATAAGAAGCAGGAAAATTACTGGCATAAAGAAAAATATGAAATCAGGCTCATGTGATAAGGTTAATGATAGCCACCGCCTCATTCAAACTGCATAAATTCATCATTCTCCTGATATGAAACCCATAGAACAACAGTTCTTCAACGATCTGGAAAAGAAGCTCTGGACCGCCGCCGACAAGCTGCGCTCCAACCTCGACGCCGCCGTGTACAAGCATGTCGTGCTCGGGCTGATCTTCCTCAAGTATGTATCCGATGCCTTCGAGGAGCGGCAGCGGGAACTGCGCGAACAGTTCACCAACCCTCAGCACGACTACTACATGGATCCGGAAGAATACGGCGGCGCGGGCACGCCGGAGTATGAGGACAACATCGCCGCCGAGCTCGAAGTCCGCGACTACTACACTGAGAAGAACGTGTTCTGGGTCCCTGTGGAAGCCCGCTGGCAAACCCTGCGCGATTGCGCGCAACTGCCACCCAAGGCGGCGCTGCCCTGGAACAAACCCGGCAAGGACGAACCCGAGGAAATGCGTTCGGTCGGCTGGCTGATCGACAACGCCATGGAAGCTATCGAACGGGAGAATATCCGGCTGAAGAACGTGCTAAACAAGGACTTCGCCCGCGTGCAGCTCGACTCCAGCAAGCTGGGCGAACTCATCGCCCTGTTCTCTGATACCGACTTCGCGGCCAAGACCTACAAGGGCCAGCCGCTCAGCCTGCAATCCAGGGACATCCTCGGCCACGTCTACGAATACTTCCTCGGCCAGTTCGCCCTGGCCGAAGGCAAGAAGGGCGGGCAGTACTACACGCCCAAGAGCATCGTCACCCTGATCGTTGAAATGCTCCAGCCCTTCAAGGGCCGCGTGTATGACCCGGCCATGGGCTCCGGCGGTTTCTTCGTGCAGAGCGAGGAGTTCATCGGACAGCACGGCGGCAAAGCGGCCAACGGCAAGAGTGGGCAGATCAGCGTTTACGGGCAGGAAAGCAACCCCACCACCTGGCGGCTGGCTGCGATGAACATGGCTATCCGTGGAATCGACTTCAACTTCGGCAGCGGCCCGGCCGACACCCTGCTCAACGACCTGCACCCGGACCTGCGCGCCGACTTCGTGATGGCCAACCCGCCCTTCAACATGAAGGAATGGTGGAACGAAAAGCTGGCCAACGACCCGCGCTGGATCGCCGGTACACCACCGCAAGGCAACGCCAACTTCGCCTGGTTGCAGCACATGCTCTGGCACCTGGCGCCCACCGGCAGCATGGCACTGCTGCTGGCCAACGGCTCCATGAGCAGCAACACCAACAGCGAAGGTGAAATCCGCAAGCGGCTGACCGAGGACGACTACGTGGAGTGCATGGTCGCGCTGCCCGGCCAGTTGTTCACCAACACCCAGATTCCGGCCTGCATCTGGTTCCTGACCCGCGACAAGCAGAACGGCTTTGCGCTGGACAAGAAGAAGCGCGACCGGCGCGGCGAATTTCTGTTCATCGACGCCCGTCAGATGGGCTATATGAAGGATCGCGTGCTGCGCGATTTCACAGTGGACGACATCCAGAAAATCGCCGACACCTTCCATGCCTGGCAGCAGGGCGATGGGTACGAGGATGTCCCCGGCTTCTGCAAATCCGCCTCACTGGAGGAAGTGCGCAAGCATGAGCATGTGCTAACACCGGGGCGCTATGTGGGCACGGCTGAGCAGGAAGAAGACGGAGAACCTTTTGCCGACAAGATGCAGCGCCTGACCGCGCAACTGGCGGAACAGTTCGCGGAGAGTGCGAGGCTGGAGACGGAGATCAGGAAGAATTTGGCGGGGTTGGGCTATGGCTGGTAAGTGGCCCTACAAACGAGTTGAAGAAATTGCCCTGAAGGTTGCAATGGGGCCGTTTGGCTCATCAATTAAAGTTGAAACATTCACAGATACGGGTATTCCCATAATAAGTGGGCAGCACCTGCGTGATGCAGAACTAACAGATAGTGAGTTCAATTTCATTACGGAAGAACACGCTGACTCTCTTAAAAATGCCAATGTTCAAAGGGGGGATGTGATTTTTACCCATGCTGGAAATATTGGGCAGGTGGCGTTTATTCCGAATCATTCAAAATATCAGAGATATGTTATCTCGCAGCGGCAGTTCTATTTACGCTGTGATACCAGCATTATTCTTCCGGAGTTTGTTGTCTATTATTTCAAAAGTCCTGAAGGGCAGCACAAACTTCTTGCCAACGCTAACCAGGTTGGTGTGCCATCAATCGCACGTCCCTCGTCATACCTGAAAACAATCGAAGTTCCCGTTCCCTCAATCGAAGAGCAGCAAGTTGTCGTGCGAAACATCAAGGCACTTGATGTCAAGATTCGCGCGAATCGCCGCATCAACCAAACCCTCGAAGCCATGGCGCAAGCCGTCTTCAAATCCTGGTTTGTCGATTTCGACCCGGTCAAGGCCAGGATCGCCGCCATCGAACAAGGCCAAGACCCGCTGCGCGCCGCCATGCGCGCCATCAGCGGCAAGACCGACCTTGAGCTCGACCAGATGCCCCGCGAGCACCACGACCAACTCGCCGCCACCGCCGCCCTGTTCCCCGATACCATGCAAGAGTCGGAGTTGGGGGCGATTCCGAAGGGGTGGCAAGTAAAGCGCGTCGGTGATTTGATTGAATTGGCATACGGCAAAGCTCTCAAATCAACCGACCGCCAAGAAGGCGCTGTTCCTGTTTACGGTTCTGGCGGCATCACCGGCTGCCACAATGAAGCATTGGTACCGCATGGAGCGATCATTGTTGGCCGCAAAGGAACAGTTGGCAGTTTGTACTGGGAAGACGATCCGTTTTACCCGATCGACACAACCTTTTACGTCAAACCAAAAGCTGTGCCGATGACGTACTGCTTCTATGCCATGCAAACACTTGGGTTGAACAAAATGAATACCGATGCTGCCGTTCCCGGCTTGAATCGGGAGAACGTGTACCGACTGGAGTTGGTTAAACCATCCACGCCGGTTTTGAATGCTTTCGATGGGCTGGTTGCGCAGATTAGGAAGACAATGCAAGCAAACGAAACGACAGGGCAATCGCTGGCCGAACTCCGCGACACCCTCCTCCCAAAACTCCTCTCCGGCGAGCTGTCCGTCGACAACACCTCTGCCGAGGCGGCGACCGCATGATCGAATTTACCGCGCTGGACGATCTTTCCCTGCTGCGTGAATCCGTCTCGCTGGAGTGCAAGCTCGCCCAGGGCCGGGATGGCAAGGGTGCGTTGCCGGATGATTTCTGGCCCACCTACAGCGCGATGGCCAATACCGATGGCGGCATCGTGATTCTGGGCGTGCGTGAGCGCAAGGGGCAGTTCGAAGTGGCGGGCATTGAAAACCCGGACAAGCTGCGCACCGAGTTGTTCAACCACCTGAACAACCGCCAGAAGGTCAGCGTCAATCTGCTGCGGGATGAGGATGTGCGGGCCTGGCCGGTAGAGGGCAAGACGCTGCTGGTGGTGGAGATTCCGCGAGCGCGGCGTCAGCAGCGGCCCGTGTACCTGAGGGGCAATCCGTTGGGCGGCCATACCTACCGCCGTCTGCATGAGGGTGACCGGCCCTTGCCGGACGAAGACGTCAAACGCATGCTGGCCGAGCAGGTGGAAGACAGCCGGGATGAGCGCATCCTGCCCGGCTACGGCCTGGATGACCTGCACCTGGAAAGCCTGCGCGCGTACCGTCAACTGTTTGCCAATCGCGACCCCTCCCACCCGTGGAATGCGCTGGCAGATCAGGCGTTCTTGCGGCAGATCGGTGGCTGGCGGCAACACCGCGAGACAGGCGAAGCCGGGCTGACGCTGGCGGGCCTGCTGATGTTCGGGCAGTGGTCGTCGATCACCGAGGCCGTGCCGCTGTGCTTTCTGGACTATCAGGAGCGCCCGGCAGACTATGCCACGACGGTGCAATGGCTGGATCGCATCGTGCCCGACGGCACGTGGTCAGGCAATGTGTTCGACTTCTACCGCCGCGTCGTGGGCAAGCTGACGGCCGACATCAAGGTGCCGTTCGTGCTCAAGGGCGATATTCGCCAGGACGATACGCCCACGCACAAGGCGCTGCGCGAGGCGTTGGTGAACACGCTGGTGCATGCGGACTACACGGGCCGCATCTCCGTGCTGGTGGTCAAGGAGCCCGCGGGCTTTGTGCTGCGCAACCCCGGCGGCTTGCGGGTGCCTGCGCAGCAGGCGTTGCAAGGCGGCATGAGCGACTGCCGCAACCGCACCATGCAGCAAATGTTCCTGATGATTGGCCTGGGCGAGCGTGCGGGTTCGGGCATGTCCCGCATCGTGCATGGCTGGCGTGACCTGGGCCACGAATTGCATCTGCGCGAATCCTATGAGCCGCACGAGCATTCGGTGCTGGAGATGTTCTGGGCGAAGGGGCGGGGGGCGACTTTGGCTTCCGAAAGTTCGGAAGAAAGTTCGGAAGAAAGTTCGGAAGAAACGGGCAAAAAGATCCTTCATCTGCTGCGCGAAGAGCCTTCGCTGACCGCCTCGGCACTGGCCCGGCGTCTGCAACTCACGCCCCGAGCGATTGAAAAGCAGCTGGCCAAACTCAAGGCGCAAAAACGCTTGCGCCGCATCGGCCCCAACAAGGGCGGTCACTGGGAGGTGGGGGAATGATCACCGAACAAAAACTGGAAGATACAGCCGTTGGCTGGTTTGCCGAGCTGGGCTGGCCGCATGCCAACGGCCCGGAGATCGCCCCCGATGGCGACCAGCCCGCCCGCACCGACTACCGCCAAGTGGTGCTGCGAGAACACCTGCTGGCCGCACTGGCACGCATCAACCCGCACATCCCCGCCGCCGCGCTGGAGCAGGCCGCGCACGAGTTGTTGACGGTGGGCGAGCCGTTGTTGATTGCCCGCAATCGCCGTGTGCATCGGCTGCTGCTGTCCGGTATCCCCGTAGAGTTTTCCGTGGGTGATGAAAAGCGCAGCGATCTGGTCAACCTGATCGACTTTGCCAACCCGCGCAACAACGACTTCCTGCTGGTCAGCCAGTTCACCGTCCGGGCTACCCGCCAGCCGCGCCGCCCCGATCTGGTGGCCTTCGTCAACGGCCTGCCGCTGGTGGTGATCGAGCTGAAGAACCCGGCCAACGAGCAGACCGACATCTGGGATGCCTTGAACCAGATACAGACCTACAAGGAAGAGATTGGCGACCTGTTCAACACCAACGTGGCGGTGGTGGTCAGCGATGGCTTCACGGCGCGGTTGGGTTCGCTCACGGCCAATCAGGAGCGCATGCAGCCCTGGCGGGCGATTGCCAACGAGGACGACCGGCCGCTGCTGGAATTCGAGCTGGAAACGCTGGTGCGTGGCTTCTTCGAGCCGGCGCTGTTTCTCGACTATGTGCGCCACTTCGTTCTGTTCGAGCAGGATGCCGATCAGATCATCAAGAAGATCGCGGGCTATCACCAGTTCCATGCGGTGCGCGAGGCGGTGAAAGCCACGGTGATCGCCGCCAGCAACCCGAACAAAGGTTTGTTGGAAGTGCAGGAGCCGCGCGCCACCTATGGTAAGGAAGTGCAGCCCGGCAGCCGCAAGGCTGGCGTGGTGTGGCATACGCAAGGCTCGGGCAAGAGCATCACTATGGCCTGCTACGCGGGCAAGCTGTTGCAGCAGCCGGAGATGAAGAACCCCACCCTGGTGGTGGTGACCGATCGCAACGATCTGGACGGGCAGTTGTTCGCCACCTTTTGCGCCGCCGAAGACTTGCTCCGTCAAACGCCAGTGCAGGCCGGCAGCCGCGAGGAGCTGCGCGAAATACTGGCTTCGCGTGAGGCGGGCGGCATCATCTTCACCACGGTGCAGAAGTTCGCCTTGCTGGACGACGAAGAACAGCACCCGCTGCTGTCGGATCGCAGCAATATCGTGGTGATTTCCGACGAGGCGCACCGCAGCCAGTACGGCATGAAAGGGCGACTGGATACCAAGACCGGCAAGTACGTATTTGGCTACGCCAAGCACATGCGCGACGCGCTGGCCAACGCCACCTTCATCGGCTTCACCGGCACCCCCATCGCCCTGGAAGACAAAGACACGCGGGCGGTGTTCGGCGATTACGTCAGCATCTACGACATTCAGGACGCGGTGGACGATGGCGCCACGGTACCGATCTTCTACGAAAGCCGCCTAGCCAAGCTGGACGTGAACCAGGCCGAGATCGACGCACTCAATGCCCAGGTAGATGAGGTCATCGAGGACGAGGAAGACATCACCGCCCGCGAGAAGACCAAGAGCGATTGGGCTGCGCTGACCAAGCTAGTCGGCGCGCAGCCGCGTCTGGAACAGGTGGCTGCCGACCTGGTGCAGCACTTCGAGACGCGCACAGCCACTCTGGAAGGCAAGGTGATGATCGTGTGCATGAGCCGGGACATTTGCGCCGAGCTGTACAACGCCACCGTCGCCCTGCGCCCGGACTGGCACGATGCCGACCCGGAGAAGGGCGCAATCAAGGTAGTGATGACCGGCTCGGCAGCGGACAAGCCCTTGCTGCAGCCTCACCTGTACAGCCAGCAGGTCAAAAAACTCCTGGAAAAGCGCTTCAAGGACCCGGCGGACCCGTTGAAGCTGGTGATCGTGCGCGATATGTGGCTGACCGGCTTCGACGCGCCCTGCTGCCACACGATGTATGTGGACAAGCCCATGAAGGGCCACAACCTGATGCAAGCTATTGCCCGCGTCAACCGGGTATTCCGCAACAAGCCCGGCGGGCTGGTGGTGGATTACATCGGCATCGCCAACGAGCTGAAGGCGGCGCTCAAGACCTACACCGAATCCAAGGGCAAGGGCGACCCGACGCACAACGCGGCCGAAGCTCTGGCAGTCCTGCTGGAGAAGCTGGACATCGTGCGTGGGCTGATGCACGGCTTCGACTACCGCGGGTTCGAGACCGATGCAATGAAGCTGCTGGTGCCGGTAGCCAACCATATCCTGGGGCTGAAGGACGGCAAGCAGCGCTTCCTCGATGCCATGCTGGCCGTGAGCAAGGCATTTTCCCTGTGCAGCACGTTGGATGAAACTGCTGCCTTGCGTACGGAGATTGCCTTCTTCGCCGCCGTCAAGGCCGCCATCGTCAAGTTCACCACGGTGGACCGCAAGCGTTCCGACGCAGATAAGAACAGCGCGCTCAAGCAGATTCTGGACAACGCCATCGTCGCTGACGGGGTGGCGGATATCTTCGCGCTGGCGGGTCTGGACAAGCCCAACATCGGGCTGTTGTCGGAAGAATTCCTGGAAGATGTGCGACAGATGAAGAACCGCAACCTGGCGGTAGAGCTTCTGGAAAAACTGCTGAGCGACGAAATCAAGGCGCGCGCACGCAACAACGTGGTGCAGGAGAAGAAGTACGGCGACCGCCTGCTGGAAACCCTGCGCAAATACCACAACCGGGCGGTGGAGACGGCGCAGATCATCGAGGAACTGATCCAGATGGCGAAGGACTTCCAGGCGGCGCTTGAACGCGAAGCCGCGCTGGGGCTGAATCCCGATGAAATTGCTTTCTATGATGCACTGGCCAACAACGAAAGCGCCGTGCGGGAGCTGGGAGACGACACCCTCAAGAAAATCGCCGTCGAGATTACCGAAAAACTGCGCAACAGCACCACGGTGGATTGGCAGGTGCGTGAGAGTGTTCGCGCCAAGCTGCGGATTCTGGTGCGGCGCACCTTGCAGAAATGGAAGTACCCGCCCGACAAGCAGCTGGAGGCAGTGGAATTGGTGCTACAGCAAGCGGAAGTGTTGTCGAATTCATGGTCGAAGTGATGACCAAGTTGTTCGAGGTAGGTAGGCACACCATCAGTGAATGGTTTACGGGCAATGGGCTTCTATAACCTGGATGCCATCATTACTAAGTGTACACTCTGCTCAAGTTCAGGTTTCCCAGAGCCACTCCATTATTCCATCTTCCGCATACTGATCATCATCACACCAATCAACACCAGCCCCGAGCCTGCCAGCTGTGTCAGCGACAGTTGTTCCGCGAGAAACACGTAAGCCAGGTAAATGGTCGCCACCGGCCCCAGTGCACCTATCATGGAGGTTTGCATGGAGCCGATTCGTCGCATAGCAGCGGCAAGGGCAAAGGCAGGCATCACGGTGGAGAACAGCGCCATACCAATGCTGAGGCCATAGACACGGGTGGATTGCTGCAAGTCATCCAGCGGATGAGTGAGCAGGAATTGGGCGATGCAGGCCAGACAGGCGACGGTCATGGCATAAGCGGTAAAGCGCATGGAGCCGATACGGGCGATGGTGTGTCCGGCACCAATCAAGTAGATGGCATAAGCCAGTGCGCTGGCAAAAACGAGGCTACTCCCCATGAACAGACCATCCGATGTGATGTGGAAATCATGCACGAACACCAGCCCGATACCAACATAACTGAGCAGCAAGGCGAACCAGACCCTGCGCCCGATAGCCGCGCGAAATACCAGCGCACTGATAAGCACCACCATGGTGGGATACAGAAACAGAATCATGCGCTCCAGCCCCGCGCTGATGTATTGCAGACCGAGAAAATCAAGAAAACTTGCCAGATAGTAACCCACCAGCCCCAGCAGCAGGACAGCGAGCCAGTCGTGCCGGGCCATGGGTGTGGCCTGCGCCCGTCCGTGCAGCATGGCAAATACGAAAAATGGCACGGAAAACACCATGCGCAAGGCCAGCAAAGTTACGGCATCCACAGGCTCGACATAGGCCAGTTTGATGAAAATCGCCTTGGCGGAAAAACCAATCGCCGACAGCAAGGCAAACAGAACACCCAGCGCCTGCTGGTGCGATGAGAAGAATCTTGCAAGTAAGGGGTACATGGGGAATCTGAAAATCCTGTATTCGATCATTAAAAACACAGGTCTTTTCACGTAAGACAGCGATCAGCGGGAGAAGACCCGTATCACTATCTGATAATCAGCAACTCAATGTAATGATCAGGCGCACGGGACAATGGCAGGAAACCGCCACAGTCGTGGAATCAGTATTACTCTGGAGATGTTCATATTTGTACTGTATGCGATGCGGGCGTATCGCCTATGACGATCAGGCACGCATTTTCTGTCGTGCAGCCATGCAGCAGAAGGCTTACTTTGAATAATGCGACTCTCCGGGCTATCGCCCCCTCACAACGAGAATTTCAGGAAATAACGCTCTCAACATTCAGTGATACTGACACTGACAGCCAGGCCGCCCAGTGAAGTTTCCTTGTATTTGTGCGACATCTCCAGGCCAGTCTGCTTCATTGCATTGATACAGTTATCAAGGGGGATGAAATGCTCGCCAGTACCGCGACAGGCAAGCGCAGCGGCAGTGTGTGCCTTGATTGCGCCAAAGCCATTGCGTTCGATGCAAGGCACCTGAACCAGCCCACCGACCGGGTCACAGGTCATACCCAGGTGATGTTCCAGCGCAATTTCAGCGGCATTTTCGACCTGCTCGGTAGTACCTCCTCGTACCGCACAGAGACCGGCCGCAGCCATGGCTGCTGCTGAACCTACTTCTCCCTGGCAACCTACTTCGGCACCGGAAATAGAGCTGAGGTGCTTGATCAGCCCGCCAATGGCCGCAGCTGTCAGCAGGAGATCCCGTACCTGCTGTTCAGTACCGCCTTCATGTTTGAGCAGATAGTAAATGACTGCCGGAATAACCCCGGCAGCACCGTTGGTGGGTGCTGTAACGACCATGTGCCCTGCAGCATTTTCTTCATTGACTGCCATAGCGTAAGCACATAACCAATCGTTCAGTGTGGCCTTTTCCGGATGCATCTGCAGTTGTTCGTACAAATCTTTTGCACGTCTGCGTATACTCAACCCGCCCGGGAGACGGCCTTCTGCCGTCAATCCCTGCTCGACACAGTGACACATGGCTTTCCAGATACTATCCAACCCTTGTTCAAGCTCCTGCGCCGACATTCTGGTCAACTCATTGGCACGCTTCATTTCGGCGATGGATAAGCCGCTCTGCTGAGACATTTCTAGCATGCCGATCGCAGAATCGAACGGATAGGGATACAACCCGGCAGATTCCATTTTGAGCGGAGCATTCAGCTGGTTGATTTCTGCCAGGGTGCAGATGAACCCGCCCCCGATGGAAAAAAAGGTTTCTGACAGAATTTTTTTCCCCTCTTCATCCAGCAGATAAAAAATCATGCCATTGGGGTGTTGCGGCAATGGGTCCGATTTATCAAAAACGATATCATCCTCAGGGTTGAAACCAATCTCTCTCCCGCTGGTAAGTTGCAACGTATCGGTGGCCCAGAGTTTTGCCGTCAGTGCATTGACATCCTCTCCGGCAAGCGAGACGGGGCTATGGCCGTGCAATCCCAAAGCCACTGCCCTGTCCGTTGCATGCCCTCTGCCGGTAAAGGCAAGCGAACCCTTGAGCACACAATAGACACGATAGTTGAGATCGTCTGGAGTCTGCGAGACCAACTGATCGACATGATCACGGAAAACATTTGCTGCCGTCATTGGCCCCATGGTGTGAGAACTGGAAGGGCCAATACCAATTTTGAACAGATCGAGTACGCTGATGAACATAGGGTAAATCTTGCCGGATATTAAGAGTGGAGCCTGTTGCCGCGGGCTGATATTGCAATGGTTGAAATTGTATAGCAGATTGGCCGAGTTTGCCTTAGGGGCAGAAACAATTATTTTGCAGGAATTCAGGAGAACGATAATAATTGACCGGCATAAACAGGCTATGGTCTAATCCTGTCGTTAAGAGGCAACAAAGAGGCGGTTAACTCAGCGGTAGAGTGTCACCTTCACACGGTGGAAGTCATTGGTTCGATTCCAGTACCGCCTACCAGATTTTTCTGTCACGCCAGAACAACCTGTGCCAGCTTGTCATTGGCATGGAAGGACCGGTTTATATGACAGGAATAATTTTTTGAACGGTGTCCTGCAGTCACTGCGGGCACCACTCTTCAACCCATTTTACTCCTGCCACATGTTCAACCCGGCTGCATTTCCCGTTCTGCGATTGTTTATCGTGTGTCTGGTACTGCTCTATTCTCCATTCTGTCAGGCAGATCTCGTAAAAACAGTGGAGCGAATCAAACCGGCAATTGTTGGAATAGGCTCTTTCCAGAAATTACATTCTCCCCCTGTCAATTTTCTTGGTACCGGCTTCGTGGTCGAAGATGGTTTACATGCCATAACCAATGCCCATGTGATTTCTGATTTATCCAGCAATACCAGCAAAGGCTCATTGATCATCATGACCGGAAAGGGTGAAAAACCTGAGCTGAGAAATGCCACGATCATTGCTCTGGATAAAGAACATGATCTTGCTCTCTTGCGTTTCGAGGGAACAGCATTACCTGCAATGAAACTGGGGGATGCCGGCACGATAAAAGAAGGAAAATTGCTGGCATTTACCGGCTTTCCCATCGGAATGGTACTCGGCTTCTACCCGGTGACCCATCGAGCTACCATTTCTTCAATCACGCCTGTCATCCTGCCTGCACAAAATGCCAGGCAGCTCGATGCGGCAAAAATTCGACAACTGCAAAAATCGGCTTACAAAATATTTCAGCTCGATGGTACGGCTTATCCGGGCAACAGCGGAAGCCCATTGTATGACCCGGATACCGGAGAGGTTTACGGGGTGGTGAATATGGTTTTCATAAAAGGCAAAAAGGAGTCTATACTGAGCGATCCAAGCGGGATCAGCTATGCCATCCCGGCTAACTACGTTATTGATCTGCTCAAACAAGGTGGCTTCTGATCGTTTTATGACAGTGAGATGGCTCGCCATCGATCTTACCGTTTTTTACCGATCCGTTTATTTATACGTCATTCTGGCTGGGGTATGCTTTGATTCGGGTATCTAATCATTACATTTCCGGATTTTCCGTATTGCTCGCCAGCATCGAGGCTGCTGCATTGCTTGCGGTTTTTTTGCCGGTGCGGCCATTCGATTCATGCAATGGGATGTCCCGGTATCGGGATCACTGATCTCACAATTACCTGGAGCGGTCACTTTTACTTTCGTAATCCTCGCCAGCATGGCTGCGCTGGGTATGTACCAATTGGACGGCCGGCAGGATTTCGAAGGGATTCTGCTCAGACTGCTCCCTTCCCTTGCGCTGGGTTTTGGTTTCATCACTCTTATTTTTTATCTGTTTCCGGATCTTTACTTCGGTCGTGGACTACTGGCCATCGTAATGCTGCTGGCCTTGTTGCTGATATTGATCATCCGACTGCTTTTTTTCAGGTGGTCCGGGCTCGACAGTTTACGCCCCCGTGCGCTCGTACTGGGTGCCGGGGTAAATGCCAGAGAATTGCTCGATCTCATTGACAAGACTTCCATTCTGCCTAATTTAAAAATTGTTGGATTTGTACCATTCGATAAAGAAAGCCGTCATGTTCCAGCGGAAATGATCATCCCGAAAGCCGGTTCACTGGCCTCTCTGGTCGATCAATATGATGCCAGTGAAGTCATCGTCGCAACGCAGGAAAGACGAGGAGGCACTTTTCCCATTCAGGAGCTGCTGGAATGCAGAATAAGCGGTATAAAAGTCACTGATCTGGTTGGTTTCTTTGAGAGAGAGTGCGGCCACTTGCGAATGGATTCACTCTATCCCAGCTGGCTGGTGTTTGGCAGCGGCTTCAACCAGGGAACTTTGAGAACCGTGGTCAAACGCATGTTCGATATCATCACCAGCCTGTTGCTGCTGATCGTTACATTACCCATTATGTTACTGACTGCACTGCTGATAGTGATCGAAGACGGGTGGCCGGTATTTTATCGTCAGGAAAGAGTGGGGGATGCGGGAAAAACTTACATGGTCATCAAATTCCGCAGCATGTTCAACGATGCGGAAAAAGCCGGAAAACCACAATGGGCCACTACGGACGACCCCCGTTCGACGCGGGTGGGGCGAATCATCCGCAAACTGAGAATCGACGAACTACCGCAGATCATCAATGTGCTCAAGGGTGAAATGAGTTTCGTCGGTCCGCGGCCCGAACGGCCTCATTTCGTTGACATGCTGAGTGCACAGGTTCCCTATTACAACATGCGGCACAGTATCAAGCCGGGTATTACCGGCTGGGCCCAGGTACGCTATCCCTATGGAGCATCGATTGAGGATGCCATCGAGAAGCTCCAGTACGATCTGTATTACGTCAAAAACCACAGCCTGTTTCTCGATTTCGTCATTCTGATCGACACTGTTGGCGTCGTCCTGTTGCGCAAAGGCAGCCGATGAATTTTGGCAGTCACGACCTCCCCCCGTGCTGACCACCATGACAACCCTGAGCTACGCAGCAGCAGCAGCAGCCTTTTTCTTTTTATCCATTCTGCTCATTACCAGCTGGCGGGGACGTCTTTATGGTTTATTACTGGCAGCAGCCTGTCTTTCCTCCTCGATATGGGCGGCAACGATCGCAGGGCTGTCCTATCTGGATTACGCCTATCCTCTGTTGATCCAGGTACTGGAACTGCTGCGCAACGCTACCCTGACCATCTTCCTGATCACCTTGCTGGGGCCCTTCCAGCCGGGAAAGACAGATAACACATCACCTAAAATCAGACCGGCAGTCGCTGCCATCGCTCTGTTCTACCTGATTTGCCTGGCTCAGATAGTCGTTTTTGGTCAGACCACCGGTATCGATCCGGATCAGCCGGGTGCTTCCCGGGATTTTCTTATATGGGTGGCAATGGCCATCATCGGGATGATCCTGGTGGAACAGTACTACCGGAACACTCCCCGTGAACAGCGCTGGGGAACCAAATTCATCTGCCTGGGTATCGGCGGCCTGTTTGTCTACGATTTTTATCTGTACAGCGATGCACTCTTGTTCAGAAAAATCAGTGCCGATATCTGGGTTGCCCGGGGATGGGTCAATACACTCATCGTTCCGCTGATTGCCCTCTCAGCCGCGCGCAATCCGAAATGGACGGTAGGTATTGCGGTTTCGAGGCGCATCCTGTTTTACTCTTCCGCATTGTTCGGCGCGGCAGTTTACCTGTTACTGATGGCCGCAGCAGGCTATTACCTCCGATTCTCGGGAGGCACCTGGGGGACGATATTCCAGCTCACTTTCCTGTTCGGGGCGATTATTCTGCTGATCGTCGTACTGTTCTCCGGGACGACGCGTTCCTGGCTCAAGGTGTTCATCAGTAAACATTTCTTCAGTTACAACTATGACTATCGTGAGGAGTGGCTGCGCTTTACACGCACTCTGTCCGAGGAAGAAACAGAATTGAGGGTTCGGGTGATCAAGTCACTCGCACAGCTCGTCGAAAGTCCGGCCGGAGGAGTATGGTTCAAATCGGAACAACACCATGCCTATCTGCCGATTGCCCGCTGGAATATTCCACATATCGACGCTTCCGTGGCAATAGATAGCTATTTTTGCCAGTTCATGCAGGAAAGCTCCTGGGTAATCGATTTATACCAGCATGATTCCGAATCACAGAAATACGCGGCCATGATATTACCCGACTGGCTGCCCACCATTCCCAAGGCACGCTGGGTGGTACCACTGATATTACACGGAGAACTGCTGGGATTCGTAGTGCTGACCGAACCGCGCAGCGCAGTCGAGTTCAACTGGGAAGTCAGGGATTTACTGAAAGTAGCAGGAAGACAGGCAGCCAGTTATCTGGCGCAGTACGAGGCAGCCCAGGCATTATCCACGGCCCGGCAATTTGAATCCTTCAATCGCATGTCCACATTCATCGTACATGACATCAAAAATCTGATCGCTCAGCTTTCGCTGTTACTTACCAATGCAGAAAAGCATAAGGATAACCCGGAATTTCAGCAGGATATGCTGGACACCGTAGCGTTATCCGTCAATAAAATGAAACGCATGCTTGAAAAACTCAGCAGTGAAAACATACGTGAAGAAAAGAATGCCCTGTCTCTGAATGAGCTGCTGCAACGGATCATTGCCAGCAAATCCTTTTATGAACCTCAGCCGGTACTTGACATCCTCGACACAGAACTGAATGTACTGGCTGATCTGTCACGTCTGGAACGCGTCCTTGGCCATCTGGTACAGAATGCAATCGAGGCGACTCCCAAAGATGGGTATGTCGAGGTGCGGCTCAAGCAGCAGCCCGGATGGGCAGTCATCGAAATCGAAGATAGCGGACATGGTATGAGTGAGCAATTCATCCGCGAGAAACTGTTCACTCCTTTCGAATCGACCAAAACAGCAGGGATGGGTATCGGTGTTTTCGAAAGCAGGGAATATGTCGAGGAAATCGGTGGGAAATTGCATGTATCCAGCGAAGTATCGAAAGGAACGATTTTTACAGTCATGCTGCCGTTAGTCTCTCCCCCGTAGCCCGCAGTGCCGGGAAACACTTCATCCATATCGGTCATTGCTGGTCGATCAGACCAGTCGCCGTGGCCGAAACGAAAATATCCACCCGGTTATCTGCCGGATTTCCAGAATCAGTTACCTGACAAAATCCGGTATCCTTGTGAATTCTGATGGATATCAATATTTACACCGCAACCATAATGTGGTTCATCTGATATTTCTCACCACCTGTTTTTTCTGAAACACGATTTTATGCTCCGTTATTTCGAACGCCTGATCAACCCCTTTCCATCCGGCAAACTGACCGAACCTCCTGCTACGCTCTACCGGTTCTGCCGCCATTACATGAAAGGTGCAGAGATTTATTTCATTTTGCTGGCGATCGCCACCTTTTGTGTTGCCGTCGGTGAAGCCATGCTGTTCGGTGTACTGGGAACCATCATAGACTGGCTGGCTGAGAAAGATCCACAAGCGTTTTTACAGGAAGAAAGATTAACCTTGCTGGGATTGTCACTTTTCATCCTGATAGCGATGCCAGTGATCGTTTTCTTCCATTCAGTCATTCTGTACCAGTCCCTGATGGGAAATTTTCCCATGGTCGTTCGCTGGCTATCTCATTGCTACCTGCTTGACCAGAGTTATGCCTTCTTTCAGAACGAATTCAGCGGACGTATCGCGACCAAAGTCATGCAAACGGCACTGGCTGTACGTGAAACGATCATCAAAACGCTCGATGTTCTGCTGTTTGTTACCGTCTATCTGGCAACTGCATTACTGCTGATTGCCAATGCAGATCTGCGCCTTTGTATTCCGCTGATCATCTGGCTGGCAGTGTACTTGTGTATTCTGCGCTACTTCATACCCAAACTCCGGCACATCTCCCGGATTCAGGCAGATAGCCGTTCAAACATGACTGGGCGCATCGTGGACAGCTATGCCAACATTCTCACCCTCAAGCTCTTCTCCCACACCCGGCGGGAATCCGACTATGCCCGGGACGGTATGCAGGAATTTCTGGATACCGTCCACCCGCAAATGCGTCTGGTGACGCAGCTGAATACCTGTGTCTGGATCAATAACATGCTGTCCGTTTTTGCGATCGGCACACTTGGTATCCTGTTGTGGCTCGATACAAGTATCAGCACAGGAGCAATTGCCATTGCACTAAGTCTTGCCATCCGCCTGACCGGGATGTCTCACTGGATCATGCTGGAAGTCGGAGAATTATTCGAGAACATCGGCATCGTGCAGGATGGCATGAACATGCTGGCCAAACCATATGCAGTAACAGATACCCCCGATGCCATACCGCTATTCGTCACGAAGGGACAAATCGATTATAACCAGGTCGAATTTTCCTACCATAACGATATTAAAAACGAGGATCACCGGATTTTCAAAGCACTCGATCTCCATATCAGCTCTGGCGAAAAGGTAGGGATTGTCGGTCCCTCCGGTGCCGGAAAATCGACTCTGATCAACCTTTTGCTGCGTTTTTATGATATCCGGCAGGGCAGTATCCAGATCGATCAGCAGGATATTCGTACGGTAACGCAGGAGAGCCTGCGTGCCAACATCGCCATCGTTACTCAGGATACCTCATTGCTGCACCGTTCCATCCGTGAAAATATCCTGTTTGGCAGACCCGATGCCACCAAAGAAGAAGTCATCCTGGCCGCACAGCGGGCCCATGCGCATGAATTCATCCAGGAACTGGTAGACAGTTACGGCCGCAGAGGGTACGACGCCATGGTGGGAGAACGCGGAGTCAATCTGTCAGGCGGGCAACGCCAGCGTATCGCCATTGCCCGGGTACTGCTCAAAAATGCACCTATTCTGGTTCTGGATGAGGCAACGTCTGCGCTGGATTCTGATATAGAAGCCAGTATCCAGCAAAGCCTGCATGAGCTGATGCAAAACAAAACCGTGATCGCCATTGCCCACCGTCTCTCTACCATTGCGGCCATGGATCGGCTGATCGTGCTGGATAACGGGCACATCGTCGAGCAGGGGCGCCACGCCGAGCTGCTGTCACTCAACGGGCTTTATGCCAGGCTCTGGAACCATCAGTCTGGTGGTTTTCTGGGTCATCTCGACCATAGCTCTGGCAGCCATGACGAAACCTGTTAACGGCTGAGGATCACCTTTCAGGACCTGTTCAAGATCTCGATCAGAGGATTTGCTGCTGTGTGACCGGAGGTTGATCAAACCGGCGATACAGCACAGGCAACACTACCAGTGTCAGCAACGTAGAGGTGATCAACCCGCCGATGACCACGATGGCAAGCGGCCGCTGCACTTCTGAGCCCGGGCCGGTCGCGAACAGAAACGGAACCAGCCCGAGCATGGCTACCGTAGCGGTCATCAAGACCGGGCGGAAGCGCTGCTCGCATCCTTTAATGACGGCATCCTTCACGCTGACCCCCTCATCACGCAATTTGCGAATATAGGAAATCAGCACCACTCCGTTCAATACCGCAATTCCCCACAATGCGATAAAACCAACCGAGGCAGGCACCGATAGATATTCACCGGTGACAAACAGGCCAAATACACCCCCTATCGATGCAAATGGCAGCACCAGAATGATCAAAGCAGCCAATCTGAGGGAATTGAACAACATGAACAGTAAAAAGAAAATCGCAAAAATCGTTATCGGGACAATGATCGAAAGCGTAGCCATAGCACGCTCCATATTCTCGAACTGCCCCCCCCACTCGAAGAAATAACCGTCAGGCAGTTTCACTTCTTTGGCAATCCGCTCCTGTACCTCTGCTACAAACCCGCCCAGATCACGGCCTTCGACATTCGATCCGACTACTACGCGACGCTTGGCATTTTCACGTGAAACCTGGGCGGGACCATCGACGATGTTAATGTTAGCAACAGTATATAAGGGCACGGTTACGCCATCCGGGGCCCGCAGCAGCAAATTGCGAATGCTTTCGATACTGTCACGAAAATGTTGTGGAAAACGTGCCACGATGGAAAAACGCCGCTCACCTTCGTACAAAGTACTGACTTCACGACCGCCGACAGCAGTCTCGATCAGTTCATGCACATCAGCGACATTGATACCGTTACGCGCAATGGCATTACGATCAACATCGATGGTGAGGGATTGCTGGCCGGACAGACGTTCTATACGAATATCCTGTGCACCCGGAATGCTGCGTAAAATGCGTGCGATCTGTTCCGACAGCTCACGCAATTTATTCAGATCGTCCCCGAAAATTTTTACTGCAATTTCAGAGCGTACACCAGTCACCATCTCATCCACTCTTTCGGCAATCGGTTGTGACAAAACGATATTGACGCCTGGCAGCACCTCCAGCAATTTGCGGATATCTTCATCCACTTCATCCTGGGTACGACCGGACTCCGGATCGAGTATCACGATCGGATCGGATTCATTCTGCCCGGCCGGGTCAGCAGGAGATTCACCGCGCCCCAGTTTGGATACCACACTTTTCACCCCTGGCACCTTCGATACGGCCTTCATGGCTTCCATTTCCATTTCAATGGCTTCGGACAGGGAAATCGAGGCTACCCGGTTGATCTGGGGAGTCAATGCACCTTCTTTCAAAGTTGGAATAAACGATTTCCCCAGAAATGGAAACAACACAAAAGACAGCAGCAATAATCCCAGCGCAGTGGTAACTGTCAGTTTTCCCCGCTTGAGTGCAGTGTTGAGCAAGGAATGGTAAGCCGCTTTCAGTTTGGCAATGATCGTCGTATCGTGATCGGCCCCCCCTTTCAGGATATAGGCACACAATACCGGGGACAAAGTCAGCGAGACGATCAGGGAAATCGCCAAAGCAATCGCAATCGTAAAGGCCAGCGGACTGAACAACTTGCCCTCCATACCCTGTAACGTCATCAGTGGCAGAAACACCAGAATGATGATGCAAATCCCAAAAATCACCGGTGTACCGACCTCACCCACCGCCTCAATAATGGTACGCGCACGTGATTCCTGCGTGTTGCCACTATGGCCCAGGCGATGAAAGACATTTTCCACCACCACCACGGTGGAATCGACCATCAGCCCGATCGCGATCGCAAGCCCGCCCAGTGACATCAGATTGGCGGAGATACCCTGGTGATTCATTATCATGAATGTCAGTAAGGGCGTAACTACCAGTGTTGCCACCACGATCAGGCTCGAGCGCACATCCCCCAGAAAGATGAACAACACGACGATGACCAGAAAAATACCTTCCATCAGTACCTTGCTGACCGTCCACAATGCGGCATCGACCAGGTCGGTACGGTCATAATACGGAACGATCTGTAATCCGCCGGGCAGCAGTTTCTGCTCATTGATCTCCGCCACCTTTACCTTGACGCGCTCCACGATTTCCTTGGCGTTCCCGCCTCTGACCATCAGCACGATGCCGGAAGCCGATTCGGTATACCCACCCTTGATGACGGCCCCTGCCCTGACCTCCGTGCCCAGTTTCACTTCAGCGATGTCACGCACGAATACAGGCACACCGCGCTCTTCCGACAGGACGATATTGCCAATATCCTGCAGGGTGCGAATCAGGCCAACCCCTCGAACGAGATACTGTTCACTGCCGGTCGGCAGGATACCGCCGCTGGCATTGGCATTATTTTCTGCAACGGCCTTCTCTACCTGGTTCAGTGTCAGATCGTAGTGACGCAGTTTGTTGGGATCCGTCAGCACATGATATTGCTTGACATACCCTCCCTGCGAATTGATTTCCGCCACTCCGGGAATGGATCGCAACATTGGCCGGACAATCCAGTCCTGCACGATGCGCCGTTCGGTCAGTTCTTCGACGGTCAGTGCCCGCTCACCATCATTGGGATGATCGATCGTGTATTGATAAACCTCTCCCAGGCCCGTAGAAACCGGACCCAGGCGCGGGATAATTCCCGGTGGCATTTTACTGGCTGCTTCCAGCAGCCGCTCCATGACCAGTTGCCGGGCAAAATAAACATCGGTTTCATCGGTAAAAACCAGGGTAATGATGGATAAACCGCTCTTGTTCAGTGAACGCATTTCCTCCAGTCCGGGCAATCCGGTCATGGCAATTTCCAGTGGAACCGTCACCAGCCGTTCTATCTCTTCCGGACTGCGACCGACTGCCTCAGTCGCAATCTGCACCTGAATATTGGTGACATCCGGAAACGCATCGACTGACAAGCGTTGTGCTGCATGCAGACCAAACCCCATCAGAATCAGCGTCAGCACGACTATCACCAGCCGCTGCGCCAGCATGGCGCGTACCAGAGAAGTAATCATCATTACTCCAGATCCTTGCGCTTGCGCTCGTTATTCAGGTGAAAGGCACCATCGACGATGATCTGCTGATCCGGTGTCAACCCTTCCAGGACGGGTCTTACCTGATTGATCATTTCATCCAGTTTGACCGGAGTCAGTGTGAAACCGCCATCTTCCCGGGCAATGAACACATGATCCTCATTATTCTCACGTACCACCGCCCCTTCCGGGATGACCAGACGCTCACGCGCGTGTTCATCGATATTCACTGTGGTCAGCATATCCGGACGTAACCTGCGTTCAGGATTATCCACTTCCGTGCGGACAGTTACCGTTCGTGTCAGCGGATTGACGATGTCGGATACAAAAATGATGGTTCCATCGAAACTCGTGTCCCCCAATGCAGGTACGCGCACTTCCACATGCTGACCCAGCTCGACAAAATGGGCAGCATGCTCCGGGACATCCCCCACCACCCACAGCACCGACAAATCAGCCAGTGTAAATAGCTGATCCGAAGGCTGAACCACCTGTCCCAGCGCAACATCGCGTGCAATTACCGTACCGCTGCGCGGTGCGGTAATGACCACGGAAGGCAGGATCTGGCCACGTTTGGTCAGATCCTGCACTGCCTGGTTATCCATTCCCAGCAACCGCAAATGATCCTTCGCCGCACTCAGTTCAGCGTTTGAAACCTGTAATTCCGATTCCCGGCGCTGCAGCTCTGCAGCACTGATGACATCCTCCTCAAACAATTGCTGTGCGCGCATGGCTGCACGCTGTGCCAGTACTGCCAGAGAATTGGCACGCAGATAAGCCAGTTGAGCCTGGGTCAGTTCCGGGCTTGAAATCCTGGCCAGTTTGGTACCGGCGGAAACACTATCCCCCAAATGTGCATAAATTTCGACGATCCGCCCGGTAAAGCTCGCCCCGACCTGAACGAGCTTCAATTCGTTGACCTTGATCTGCCCGGGGACGCTCAGTTTTTCAGCAATATCGGCATAAAAGGGCTTGCCGGTTTTGATCCGTTCGCGTAAATCCGGCCTGAGAAAAATTGTATTGGCATCATCTGTTTCTGCCTTGACGTGTTTTTCCGGAGGCTCCTGTTCCTCTCCGCTCTTGCAACCCGGAACAGACAGTGTGACGAATGCAAGAAAAACAGCAATGATCTGTATCTGCAAATTCATTGAAAAAGGTTACTCCTTTGGATAATGCGCTCGCAGCCGATCTATCTCTGCCGCTGCTGACTGTAATTCGAACTGGGCCTGCAACAGCTCCGAACGGGCATTACGCAACACCCGCTGGGTATCCAGCACCTCGATAAACCCTCTTTCCCCCAGCCGGAAAGCAGCTTCCGCCACACGCAGCGCCGCTTCTGCTTCCTTGACGATACCGCCTTCAAACATTTCCACTCTGCGCCGCGCAATCTCCATCGCCTGCCAGGCGGATTCCAGCAGTCGATTGATCTCATAGCGACGATAATCGAGCGTCTCGCGCACTCTGGCTGCATCTGAAACCGCTGCATCGACTTCACCGCGCCGCTGATAGAAAAGTGGAATCCGTACGCTCAATCCAGCGGTATTCGATGTAAATTGCTTGTCCTGGTAATTGCTGTAAAGAATATTCACTGACGGCAGTACAGAAGCACGCTCCTGGTCGATTCGCAGATGTGCGCGATTCTGCTCTGCCTCCAAACGCAGAATTTCCGGATTCACAGTTGATAACTCAACACGTAACGCTTCAAGTGAAGGCAATTCGACCGGATCACCGAGCGAAGCAGTCACGTTGAATTCAGGTGGCAAGGCGCCTGCTGTCAATTGCAACAGAGCAATACGTGCCCGTTCGGTATTCAATAATGCTGCCTCTTTTCTGCTCGCTGCCGTCATTACTTCGGTATCGGCACGAATCAACTCGAAGCGGGCAGTTTCACCCGATTCAACGCTCAGCTTGATACGACGCTGTATTTCCCCCATCAGATCATGAATATCTGATTCCATCTCAGCCAGACCACGTCGCAACAGAAATTCATAGATATGTACCCGAAGTTGCGCCGCCAGATCTGCCCGTGCCTGTTCCAGATTTGCGCGACTGGCTTCCACCCCGGCCTCTGCCGCACCGATCCGGGCACGCCGCACAAATGGATTTTCCAGTGACTGACTGACTGTCACCTGCCGTTGCATGGAAGCCGGCCCGGTATCAATCTCAGGTAAACGCTTACTGTCAGGGCCAGCCATAAAAGTAACTTCAGGGTTGGGAAATGCCGATGCACTGGTAACCTCTGCCCTGGCTATCTCGACCTGTGAACGGACAGCCTGCAGCAAGCCATTGGCCTGTAAACCCATACGCTGAATATCAGTGACGGTATATCCGCCTCCCGCCGCCAGAACCGGATAATTTGATCCCGTAAATAAAGCGAAGCCAGACAGGAAACTCCAGAGAAAAATTTTCCGCATACAAAATGAAGATAAAAGCTGTATTTTTATAAAGCGAGCAGTTACTGCTCTTTGGCTGCTTTTCGTTTTTTTATTAGACGTTTTTTCCACCACCACCCTGCTGCCAGCAGAGTAAAGAGCGCATACCAGATACCATGAGTCCGCATCCATGCTTCTGGGTTTTCTCGTACAAACAACTGAATTTCAGCCAGATCCGCAACTTGCGGATGCTCACGGGTGGTTTCAGCCGTTTGCAGATGCAGCTCGATCAACAGGTGGTGACGCCCCGTCTTTTCTGGAGTAATGATCCAGGACCACCGGCTCATCTCACCTTGACCGGAAAAGAACTGCACCTGCGGCTCCGGTGGATCGATCGAAAATGCATCTCCGGCTATCCTGGCACGCATTTCAGGGAAAACCTCGCTGCGAATACCTTGCAGCTCGGTTCCGGGATGAGATTTCTTGACGATATCGTTGATACGCCGCGCCAGTTCTCTGGTATTCAGTTGCAATGTGATTTCAAAAGGTTTGTATTGTTTTATTTCTTGCGGCAGGCTGATGACCGAACTGTCAGCCGGCAGTTTCATCATCGTCAGTGGTGGAAAATGTTTCTCTCCATACCACGCATGTGCCAGAAAATTCATCACAAACGGAACAAACAAAACCACCGCGAGCAACGCCGGAAACACCATACTGAAACGAGTATCTCTTTTATACATCATACCCCCTTCAAACTGAACGGCTCCTGAACGGTCCTTCCATTACCGGATAACATCGCAATCCAATGGAATAGAGAGTAGACTCGAGGAAAAAGAGGAGTGGTTCTTCTGTAATGGTGCATGGTGTTCCTTGTTTCGTTGCCCATCGAGGGTATCCCGCATTGTATCCGGAAAATTCACTGGTCGGAATTCGGGCTGCAGTCCAGGCTGGTGCCCGGTATGTTGAAATTGACATTCAACTGAGCCGCCAGCTGACTCCCTATCTCTGTCATGACGATAATCTGAAGCGATTGACCGGCCGCAATGCCTATCTGACCAGACTGAAAGACGATGAAATCGATACACTGACCGTCTCCTGCCCAGATGTCACGTGTTCATCCGGTACAGAGCCTGCTCCAATTCCCCGTCTGGCAGAATTCTGCCGCTATCTGGCGCAGCATCCCCAAGTCACCACCTTCGTCGAAATCAAATCTGAAAGCATTGCCCGGTTTGGTCTGAGCAAAACGATGGATGCAATTCTTCCGGTCATTGATGTGGTGCACACACAATGTGTCCTGATTTCATTCGACTGGGAATTGATTGCACTGATCAAATCGCATCAGATGTACAAAACCGGCTGGATCATCGAACACTGGACTGACGAACAATCGGCCATGGCAGCACGCTTGCAGCCGGATTATCTGTTCAGCAGCATCCGCTGTCTTCCCGAAAAACTCGATCAACTCTGGCCCGGTCCCTGGCAATGGGTGATTTATACAGTCGATGATTACGCTACGGCACTCGGTTATGCAGAAGCCGGCATTACACTGATCGAAACCGATACGATCAGCACGCTGCTCGCTCCCTGACCAAGCCATGCCTACAACCCGCCACTACGACATTGTAATCATAGGAGGAGGAATTCAAGGCGCAGCCGTTGCACAGGCTGCCGCTGCACTTGGCTACAATGTGCTGGTGCTGGAAAAAACTGCTTTGGCTGCAGGAACTTCGAGCCGTTCAAGCAAACTGATCCACGGCGGTCTGCGTTATCTGGAAAGCGGCCAGTTCGGACTGGTATGGGAAAGCCTGAAGGAACGGGCTGCGCTCCTGCGCCTTGCGCCTTCACTGGTCAGATTGCAGCCATTTCATATCCCCATTTACGATCAGACTTCACGCGATACGCTGACCATACGCGCAGGGCTCAGTCTCTATGCCCTGCTTGCAGGATTGAGCAAAGGCGCAGGCTTTCATTCCATACCAAGAAGGAGATGGGGGGAGCTGGACGGCCTCTCCACGCGAGGACTCAGACATGTCTTCCAGTATTGGGATGCGCAAACCGACGATCAGGCGCTCACCCGGGCGATCATGCATTCTGCCTCCTCGCTCGGGGTGGAATTACACTGCCCGGCTGAATTCATCCACGCCAGAATTTCCGGAGAGATTTGTGAAATCGAATTTCTGGAAAACAACCAGGCTTACCAGTGTACGGCAAGCTCGCTCGTCAATGCTGCCGGCCCATGGGTCAGTCAGGTAGCGGAACGAATCTCGCCCGCACCACCGGCATACCCGGTAGAGCTGGTACAAGGCACTCATCTGATACTGGAAGGAAGTCTGGATAAAGGCTGTTATTACCTCGAATCACCACAGGATCGAAGAGCCATTTTCGCGCTGCCATGGAAACAGCATATTTTACTGGGCACAACTGAAACAGTATTCGAAGGAGCACCCGACAAGGCTCTCCCGCTGGTATCCGAAGAAAACTACCTGCTGGGTTGCTTCCGGTATTATTTTCCCGATCACGGCGCCACGGTACGGGAACGCTTTACCGGCCTGCGCGTACTGCCCGTATCGCGCAATAATCCTTTCGGTCGCTCGCGTGAAACTCACCTGCAATGTGATTCGCCTGAATCTCCCCGGATTGTGGGAATTTATGGGGGAAAACTGACTGTCTGCCGCGCAACTGCCCGGAAAGTTCTGCATACTCTGCGGCCTTCACTACCCGTCCGGATTCCCAAAGCAGATATTTCACAACTGACACTCAAACTGCCTTAATCCGGTCATTCGACTTACATTGATGAGCTCAGACTTACCGACGATCAATTCCCGGATCAATCGAGCAGCAGATCAGTCAATCTGGAATTACGGTAATACAGCATGGTTTGACTGGGGCTTATTTTTCTCGATCTTCTCCATTTTTTTTGCCCGGCGTGCGATCTCTTCTTTGATCTCTTCCAGAAAACCATTGTTTTTCTTGTGCTGCTGTTTTGTCTTCCACCATGTAAAGCAGACGATCACCCCCAGCAAAATCGGCACAAAACTCACCACTTCAATCCCATCGAACATTAAAAATACAACGCCAGTCGAGATACCAAATACACCCAGTAATCCCGTTAGGTATCCCTTGCGTCCATCCCAGACCGATTGAGCATATTTGGCACACCATGCCTCGATCTGATCCCGGGTCGATACCAGTTCCTCATCTGTCCATTTTTTGAGATTCATTCGTCCTCCTGATCAATTATCAATGATGAGCTTCCCGGGGCACCCGGATGATCCAACCCGACACAAGATACCTGGATTATGATTCGGAAAGATCATATAAATGGAGTGCCGCCCGAAGAAGCACCAGAAATCAGCATTGTCCAAGTAGCAAAGTTTATCAGTACCTGTATACGCTCCAAGTGCATTTTTTACTGCTGACACCAGCACCACCAAACCGGCACCATTCGGTTAGATAAGTACAGAAGAGTAACAAACAGGAAGCTAACAAGTCTTCGCTCCGTTTTCTTACCAGTTGACTTCCAGCAGATTGTCGGACTGCCTTGAATTTGATGAAGTAAAGCGGAGCTTAAAATATTCTTTGTGGTGCCGGGAGGGGGAATCGAACCCCCATGATGTCACCATCGCGGGATTTTGAGTCCCGTGCGTCTACCAATTCCGCCATCCCGGCTTTCAAGTTGCGGCAGGAACGCAATTATCACTGAAATCACCCCGTACAGCAACTAACAGCAAATTTCCGGTAAATCGACACATCCCGGCCGGCTGTTTAGAAGCCACAGCATGCTTTATGAAACACGGGTATCTGTTCTACCCGGCTTGCTGTGCTGCATGCCCGGATTGTGCGTCACCTGGTTCTGAGCTAGTATTTTCAGCAAAAATATGTTTTTGTTTGGAGTTGTCATTACTTCCACTCCCGGGTGCTCCGCTGACGCCTTCATGTCACCCGCACCTGATCTGGAATAGTGCACCATCAGGACCCGGGAAAACGGTTAAGCCAGGCAGACATTGCTAAAAGATAGAAACAACAAAATTGTTTCATACTTAAAAATTTTGAGAATTTCATGCAAAATCCTATTTTGAATGACTCGGACGATTCTGCGGTTATTTCACCGGAAGCGGAACTGCTTATCAGTGAAGTATCCCAATATCTCAAACCTGAAGATCTGGCATTACTCAAGAGTGCCTATTTCTTCAGCCAAAAGGCACACTCCGGACAGTTCAGGAAATCAGGTGAACCTTACATCTCCCACCCGATTACTGTAGCCAGAATACTGGGCGAGCTGCGCCTGGATGCAGTCACACTCACTGCAGCACTGTTACACGATGTGGTAGAGGATACCGGCATCCTGAAGCAGGAAATCAGCGAAAGATTTGGTTCTTCCGTGGCTGAACTTGTCGATGGGGTTTCCAAACTCGACAAAATCAGATTCCAGACACAGGCGGATATGCAAGCGGAAAATTTCCGCAAAATGCTGCTGGCTATGGCACAGGATGTGCGGGTAATACTGATCAAGCTGGCTGATCGCCTGCATAACATGCGCACTCTCGAGGTAATGTCACCGGAGAAACAACACCGTATCGCCCAGGAAACTCTGGAAATTTATGCTCCGATTGCTCATCGACTCGGCCTGGAAAACATCTACCAGGAGCTGCAGGAGCTGGGTTTCTGTTTTTCCTATCCGACCCGCTACAAGGTCCTGCTCAAAGCAACCAAAGCAGCCAGGGGAAATCGACGGGAAGTCGTCGGAAAAATTCTCGATGCAATCAAGCAGCGTCTGCAGGAAGCAGAGTTGGATGCTGTAGTAACCGGACGTGAAAAACATTTGTACAGTATCTATAAGAAAATGGCCGAGAAACACCTCAGTTTCTCGGATGTACTGGATATTTACGGTTTTCGGGTGATCGTCAGAGATGTATCTTCCTGCTATGTGGCACTTGGAGCGCTCCACAGCCTTTACAAACCGATCCCTGGTAAATTCAAGGACTACATTGCCATCCCCAAACCGAACGGCTATCAGTCGTTACACAGTACATTGCTTGGACCTTACGGATTACCGATAGAAATACAGATCCGCACCCATGAGATGCATCACATTGCAGAAGCCGGGGTAGCTTCACACTGGCTTTACAAAAGCAAGAACACTGATGCTGGAATAGATGATCTGCACATGAAAGCCAATCAGTGGATGAAAGGTTTGCTGGAAACCCTGAATGACTCTTCCGATTCGCTCGAATTTCTGGAGCACCTCAAGGTTGATCTGTTCCCTGGTGAAGTATATGTGTTCACTCCTCAAGGCAAGATATTGACATTACCAAGAGGCGCAACAGTAGTGGATTTCGCCTATGCTGTGCATACTGACGTCGGAAACTGCTGTGTAGCGGCCAGAATCAACGGTGAAATCACCCCGTTGCGTACCCGACTGAAAAGCGGGGATCGCGTGGAAATCATCACTGCCCCTGCAGCCAAGCCGAACCCCATCTGGCTGTCTTATGTCGCCACCGGTAGAGCGCGCTCCAGTATTCGCTATTTTCTGAGGACCATTCAATACAATGAATCAGTCAAGCTTGGAGAACGCCTGCTGAATCAGGCGCTGCATTCTTTTGGCGTAAATCCGGACGCTATCGAGCCATCGCAATGGGAAAAGTTGGTCAAGGAAAGCAAGGCCAAGTCCAAAGAAGCACTGCTGGCAGACATTGCCCTGGGAAAACAGCTTGCAGCCGTTCTGGCCAAACGCCTGGCAGTACCGGGTGAATCTGTCTCAAACATACAGAGCAATAACTCCATCACCATCCTGGGTACTGAGGGAATGGCCGTCAAATTTGCACGATGCTGTCATCCCATACCGGGCGACGGTATCGTTGGTCTGATCAAGAAAGATCAGGGACTGGTGATCCATATGCAAGACTGTCCTGCGGTAATCAGGATCAAGGACCATAAAAACATGGAAAATCAGCTGGATGTCGTCTGGGGAACGGATATCGATCGAACTTTTCCTGTCAGTATATTCATGACGGTGGTAAACAAAAGCGGCGTATTGGCCAGAGTAACTGCCGAGATCGCTAAAGCAGATTCGAATATTGACGATATCACGCTGGAGAATGACAAAGATTACACCACGATGCGCTTTATCCTGCAGACCAGAGATCGTCAGCACCTTGCACAGATTTTCCGCAGGCTGAAGCACATTGATGAAATAGTCAAAATGGGGCGTATCAAGAACCTGTAAACCACTACCTTATAAAAAATGAGTGCCGACAATCTGTTGCTTGACTTTACTTCGCCCGGGGCGATCCCTCCTGATCCTGCCGAGGTGGTGCGGCGAGTGGTCGATGAGACACAAACGACGATGCGGGCACTCGAATCACTTCTCGAAAACGAACGAATAGAAGATATGACCGGGTGGAGGTTGCTGGCAATGTTTTATCTGGCAACCGACCGGCTAAACGATCTGGCTAAAATCGAAAAGCAGTACAAAAGCATCACCGGCGTATCTCTTTCAGCAGATCTCAAACAGAAATACCCGCAGTGGTTTAATGGTGAAGCTGTCAGCCATCCGGTAGTATTTGAAATCCCGAAGAAAATTACTGCAGCAGCATTACCTGACAGCATCATTATCCAGCGTGGGCAATGTTCCCCAGGTGGCATCCTGCTGGATTTTTCACAGGTACAGGAAATTGATAATGACGGGTTGAAGAAACTGGCACAACTCTTTTCTTCTCTGGCACAGGAAAACACCAGGCCCAAGTTGAGACAGGCAGATCGTTTCATTACCTGCCTGCAGAACAAGGCAGAGACAGGTACCGGAACTCGTGCAATATGGGATGTATTGTTTGCCTATGAACGGTTCCGCGATGACAGGGAAGCTTTTGAGGAAAAAGCGATCAAATTTGCCGTTCTTTATGGGATTTCACCCCCATCCTGGGAATAAACGCCGGCACCATTACCGGCTTTTCTTTTCCTCACGCACCTTCTCAATCAATTGGTTCAGAACTGAAATCGTATCCTGCGGGGTACCACCTGCTTTACCACTGGTCAGATATCTGCCATCCACCACCAGTGCCGGCACACCAGTCAGCTTGTATTGCCGTATCATTTGAGCAGAACGGTTTGCCTGATTCTGGACTGTGAATGAGTTATAGGCACCGATAAACTTGTCACGATCGACCCCTTGTTTTCCGATCCAGTCGAACAGCGTCGCTTCTTTCGACAAATCTGTTTTTTCACGATGAATGGCGTGATAGACCTTGTCATGCAGTGTTTGAGTAAGGCCGAGGCTTTCCATCGCATAAAAAGTTTTTGCACCAGGCACCCAGTTATTCCTGAGAATGGCGGGCACGAACCGGAACGCCACATCCGCCGGTTTGTTCTCCAGCCAGCGGCTGAGATGGGGATGCAAGTCACTGCAATGAGGACAGCCATACCAGAAAAATTCAATGACTTCAATGTGTTCTGAATCACCTTCAGTCGGCTGAGGAGCTGACAGTACCGTATAATCCCGGCCTTCAACGATTTCTGCATGAGCAATCAACACTCCCGCCAGGTTTACGACGATAAAACTCAAGAGAAAGCAGATCATTTTTCTCACGGTCATCTATTTTTCCTCGCTTTCAAAGTTGGTAAATCGTAAATGACATTTCCAATGGAAAAGAAAAGGTAAATCTGTTCCGGTTCGAATTCCAGTTGCTTTGTAACCGGGTTCGGCCACATCAGTCAGGAGCTTTGTACCGGTGCTTACTGCGTCACCAGGCTTGATGTTACCCCGTTTTCCTGTAATGAAGCACGAACCCGATCAAGCTCTTCCATTCGGGTAAACGGGCCGACTCGTACACGATGGACGGGAACGTTGCCTTCAGATCTTCCAGTCTGGACCGAAGCAATGATACCCAGCAAAGCAAGCTCAGCCTTCACCCGCTCAGCATCACTGGAATTTCTGAAGGAACCCGCCTGAAGATAATACCGACTCTTGGGTTCAGGAACCTTCTCAGGTGGTTTTTCAGCAGTTTTTTCAGGGATCTTCCTGGTAACGGTTGCAGCAGGCGGTAATGGTGTGAGATCAAATACATCTTCACCCGGTGGCTCATCGATACCCGGCAAAATTTTGTAGAAATCAAAACGTGATCCACTTGTGCCCGTCTGATTCGTATTCGATTCAGTTTTTTTCTCCTGCGATGGTGATTGTCGCACGGATGATTTTTCAGAGGACTGGTTCTGAGCGACTTTCCCCCCGTTCAGAAACGGACTGGGAGCCTGGCTGAGGTACAACCATACCCCGATTGCACTTGCCAGACCCAAGGTATAGCCCACAAACAGACCAAGCCACAGCAGGCTGCCGTTTTTATGGGTCTTTGCCGAATTTCTGGATTTATAATCCCGACTCATCAATCTTTCCGTATTGCGTTCAACTACATTTCACGGGGGGCGGTTACCCCCAATAACGTCAGCCCTTTCGATAAGATCTGGCGAACGGCTGAAATCAGTGCCAGCCTCGTTATTTTAAGCGATTCATCTTCAACGAGAAAACGTGTCGAATTGTAATAACTATGAAATTCGCCTGCCAGTTCGCGCAGAAAAAAGGCAATGAGATGGGGTGCGCGTTCTTTTGCCGCAGCTTCAATCGTATCCGTAAAATCGATCATTTTCTGCAAAAGCACGAGTTCGGCAGGGTCAGTCAGCAACTCCGTTTCCGCCCGCGCAAGTATATCCTCAGCCCCCCCCCACTGGCCTAGCACGCTACAGATACGGGCGTGTGCATATTGTACGTAATAAACAGGATTATCATTGCTCTGTGATTTGGCCAGATCGAGATCGAAATCCAGGTGCTGATCACTTTTACGCAGCACATAAAAAAATCGCGCTGCATCATTGCCCACTTCCTGGCGTAATTGCCGCAATGTGACGAATTCCCCCGAGCGGGTGGACATGGAAACTTTCTTGCCATCCCGATACAACACCGCAAACTGGACCAATGCTATTTCAAGCCTTCCTGGATCGAGCGATAATGCCTCTATGGCACCTTTCACCCGTGGAATATAACCATGGTGGTCCGCCCCCCAGATATTCAGCAGGTAATCGAAGCCACGTTCGTACTTGCTGAGATGGTAAGCGATATCCGAGGCAAAATAGGTATACAGGCCATTTTCCCGCTGCACGACCCGGTCTTTCTCATCACCGAAATCGGTGGAACGGAACCAGAGCGCGCCATCCTGCCGATACAGCAGTTTTTTATCATCCAGCAGCTGTACGGCACGTGCCACCATCCCGCTATCGAACAATGACTGTTCCGAAAACCAGGTCTCAAACTCGACACCGAATTCCATCAGATCATTCCGGCAGTCCGCCAACTGTTCTGTCAGGACAAAATTGTGCAGATCAGCATAATCCTGATCAAGAATGGATTTTGCTGCAGTGATGAGTCTGTCGAGGCGCTCGTCTTCACTATCAATCGTCGTACTCGTACTGATTTCAGTCAGTTGCCGTATCGTTGCATCAGAACGATGGGCGTAACGATCACCCTGTGCCTGGTATATTTCCGATGCCATATCAGCAACATACTGGCCGCGGTAGGCATTGGCAGGGAATGAGAAGGAGAGTCCGCACAGATCGAGGTAACGTAACCAGGTCGATAACGTCAGGATATCCATCTGCCGGCCGGCATCGTTGACATAGAATTCGCGCGTGACGGCATAACCGGCTGCGGTCATGATATTGGCCAGGCTGGCACCAAACGCTGCCCCTCGTCCATGCCCGACATGCAGCGGACCGGTGGGGTTGGCCGACACAAACTCGATCTGTATGGTTTTCCCTGCTCCCAGCCTGCTGTGGCCGAACGAATCACCCGCCTGCAGCACAGCGTGCAGAAACTGTTGTTTGGCTGTTTTCTTCAGAAAAAAATTGATGAACCCGCCACCAGCAACATCGGCTTTTTCCACGCAGGAAGAATCAGGCAGTGCTCCAATCAATGCTTTTGCCAGTTCAAGCGGATTCCGGCGTAAACGCCTGGCCAGCTTCATTGCCAGATTGCTGGAATAATCACCATGATCTGCCAGTTTGGGACGCAGCAACTCGATTTGAACCCCTACTTCATCCGGGAGAACTTGCCTTGCTGCCTGATCGAGCAATTGAATACAGTGTGATTTAAAGTCGGGAAGAGTCGTTGTAACCATGACAGGAAAGTGTTTCAGCAAGCCCGCATTATAGCGGCTCGATTGCAAACTTGTTTGCGTGTTTTGACGTATAAGTCGCACCGGAAAACCGGTCCGGCAGATTCTGGCAAAGATTCCTGATCTGATACCGGCGCAGTCCAGATCACCTTTCTACAACGGAATTTTGCTGAAAATCACCTGTATTTTCGGGTTGGATGGACATTTCAGGATTTGCAGATTTCATGTGTTATCCAGCCGGTATATAATGCAACGTATTATGACCGTGTAAAGGCCCTGATCAACTCAAATGGAAAATACAGCAGAAAAATTCGAGGAAGAAATACTCGATGCTTGCATCCGTCACGCAAAAGAAGTTCTGGCAGAGCAACTCCCGCTTGTCAAAGACAAAAAATATGACTTCGCACCGCAATTCAGAGATTTGACCATCCAGCTCTATCTGGTGGGTGTCATGCAGCAGTTTTATGATCAGTATGAAGCAACGACGACGGATGCTCAGGAAAAAGCATTCCATGCGTTGTACTACATGATGACCAAAGATGGCGTCAAATCCAGGCGGGCAAAAAACCAGGCTGCATTCATCAGACAAATGTCCAGATTGGATGATGGTGATGAGGCACTGGCCTTGGCGTTAGGGTATGAATCAAAACCGGGCGACCGCAGCCTTGCTGAGGTTTTCGACCATTACGTCAATGAATCCAGAGTTTCAAAGGGACTCTGGCGTTTCTACGACCAGGGCAAGAAAATTCTATTACTGGGCGGTTTACTCTTCGCCATGGCTGGTATATGGTTTGTAACGATCTATCTGCCGGAAAGTGACAATATCACCATTCTGGCTGTTGGATTATTGGCCGCACTTTTTTTCATAGTACCCGTGTTTCTGGTCGGCCTGCTGATTCACCGTTACAAGACCCGGAAAGGTAGTCGCACCCCAACACCCCCTCAATAGCTGGCAAGACCCAGGGGCCGGTATGTACCCGAAAAGTAATTTTCTGATGGTACAAAAACTACCCGGGAAGTATTTCCAGCAAAAGTTTTCAAATCAATCCTGCTGATTCACATGGGTTATTTACCTGCTTCACCTGATATTTCCTGAATTTTATGAGTGCAACAATCATCAGCGGCAGTCTTATCGCAAGCAAATTTCGCGAAGAACTGAAGCAACGCGTCAAAATACTCTCAGAAACATGGATGCAACCCGGTCTGGCAGTAATTCTGGCAGGAGATAATCCTGCCTCTTGCGTATATGTGCGCAACAAGGCAAAAACGTGTGAGGAATTGGGTATCCGCTCCGAAATCTTCAATTTTCCTGGTGATATTTCTCAGAAAGCCCTGTTACAGCAAATTCAGGATTTGAATGTCAATCCGGAAATTCACGGTATTTTGGTACAACTGCCTTTGCCTGGCCATATCCGGATCGATGAAGTCATTGCTGCCATCGCAATAGGAAAGGATGTGGATGGCTTTCACCCCTGTAATGTAGGTGCATTGGTAACAGGTCACGCCCTGTTTCATCCATGTACTCCCTTTGGAGTAATGAAAATGCTGGCAGAATATGATATTCCGCTCCAGGGGCAGCATGCAGTCATCATCGGCCGCAGTAACATCGTCGGGAAACCGATGGCCCTCATGCTGCTGGAAAAAGGTGCAACGGTCACGGTTTGTACCTCACGGACACGAGATCTGGCCAGCCATACCCGTAATGCTGACATTGTCGTCATGGCTGCAGGAAAAGCGAATCTGCTGACAAGTGATATGATCAGGACAGGTGCGACAGTCATCGATGTGGGAATCAATCGTTTGGCGGACGGGCGGCTTTGCGGAGATGTCGAATTTTCAGGAGTGAAAGAAAAAGCAGGATATATCACGCCGGTTCCCGGTGGAGTCGGTCCGATGACTATCGTGATGCTGATGAACAATACGATCGAAGCTGCCGAACGTGCGAAAGCAGTGGCTCTGGCCGGTGGCTGGCACAGTTCTGTGCAATAATTTTGGAATTGTCAACAGGGAGCAGACCCGAACATGGATCCAATGGATATTGATCCGCAGGAAACGCAGGAATGGCTGGATGCCTTGGAAACGGTTCTGATGAATGAAGGAACCGAGCGTGCCCATTTTCTACTGGAAAAACTGGTGGAAAAAGCCCGCCGTTCCGGCGCATACCTACCCTACAGCGCCAACACCGCTTATATCAATACTATCCCTCCCGGCAAGGAGGAACGCTCACCGGGTGATCATGCACTGGAGCATCGTATCCGTTCCTATATTCGCTGGAATGCGATGGCCATGGTGTTACGTGCCAACCGTCATACCAATGTTGGCGGCCATATCGCCAGTTTCGCCTCGGCGGCCACGCTCTATGATGTCGGCTACAACCATTTCTGGCGGGCCGCCAATGAACATCAGGGCGGAGACCTGGTTTACGTACAGGGCCATTCTGCTCCCGGTATCTATGCACGTGCTTTCCTGCTGGATGAATTGACTTCCGATCAGCTCGATAATTTTCGTCAAGAGGTCGGTAATAACGGTCTGTCTTCCTACCCTCATCCATGGCTGATGCCGGATTTCTGGCAGTTCCCGACTGTTTCGATGGGTTTGGGGCCGCTCATGGCGATCTATCAGGCGCGCTTCATGAAATATCTGGGTGCACGCGGACTTGCTCAAACCGAGGGGCGTAAGGTCTGGGCCTTCATGGGTGATGGCGAGATGGATGAACCGGAATCTCTCGGAGCCATTTCTCTGGGCGCACGTGAGAAACTGGACAACCTGATTTTCGTCATCAATTGCAATCTGCAGCGCCTCGACGGACCGGTACGAGGTAATGGCAAGATCATTCAGGAAATGGAGAGCACTTTCCGCGGTGCCGGCTGGAATGTGATCAAGGTCATCTGGGGTTCCTACTGGGATCCGCTGCTGGCCAAGGATACCAAAGGATTGCTGCAGCAGCGCATGATGGAATGTGTCGATGGTGAATATCAGACCTTCAAATCACGTGATGGCGCTTATGTACGCCAGCATTTCTTCGGCAAATATCCGGAATTGCTGGAAATGGTCGCCAACATGTCCGACGACGATATCTGGCGGTTGAATCGCGGCGGCCACGATCCTCACAAAGTTTATGCTGCCTATAGCACAGCAATGAAACACACCGGCCAGCCCACTGTGATTCTGGCCAAAACGATCAAGGGCTACGGTATGGGTGAAGCGGGTGAGGCACAGAACATCACTCATCAGCAGAAAAAAATGGGCACGATCTCACTGAAAGCATTCCGCAATCGCTTTGGTCTGCCGGTGCCGGATGACAAAATCGACGAGATACCTTACCTCAAGCTTGAGGAAGGGTCACCTGAATACAACTACATGCGTGCGCGGCAACAGGCAATGGGTGGTTTCATTCATCACCGCCGTCGCAAAGCTGCTGCCTTGCAGATCCCTCCATTATCCGCTTTTGAGACACTGCTCAAAGCCAGTGGTGAAGGGCGTGAATCCTCCACTACGATGGCGTTTGTGAGGATACTCAACGTCCTGGTAAAAGATAAGAATATTGGCAAACATGTAGTACCCATCGTGGCGGATGAATCACGTACATTCGGCATGGAAGGCATGTTCCGGCAACTGGGTATCTGGTCATCGGTGGGGCAGCTTTATACCCCGGAAGATGCCGACCAGTTGATGTATTACAAAGAAGATCGGAACGGACAGATTTTGCAGGAAGGAATCAACGAAGCAGGCGCCATGGCATCGTGGATGGCGGCAGCCACTGCTTACAGCACCCATGGTGTGCAAATGATTCCATTCTATATTTTCTATTCGATGTTCGGCTTCCAGCGTATTGGTGATCTTGCCTGGGCAGCAGGGGATATGCGCTGTCGCGGCTTTCTACTGGGGGGTACCGCCGGCCGCACGACGCTGAACGGTGAGGGATTGCAGCACGAAGATGGTCACAGCCATCTGGCTGCTTCCACGATCCCAAACTGCGTATCCTACGATCCGGCTTTTGCCTATGAGCTGGCAGTCATCATGCAGGACGGTCTGCGCCGTATGTATCAGGAACAGGAAGACGTTTATTACTACATTACTGTGATGAACGAAAATTATCCGCACCCGGAAATGCCCAAAGGTGCTGAACAGGGCATTCTGCAGGGTATGTATCTGTTCCGTAGCGGCGGTAAGCAACGCAGTAAGTCGCATGTACAACTGCTGGGCTCGGGGACGATTTTACGGGAAGTGATCGCCGCGGCAGAAATTCTGGAAAAAGATTATAAGGTCTCGGCAGATATATGGAGCGTAACCAGCTTCAATCAGTTACGGCGTGAAGCACTCGCTGTATCACGCCATAACCTGCTTCATCCGGATGAACCGGCCAGATTATCGTATGTGGAAACCTGTCTGAAAGACCGGGAAGGACCTGTCATTGCTTCTACGGACTACATGAAGATCGTTGCCGACCAAATCCGGGAATTCATCCCAGGACGTTATTTCGTACTGGGAACGGATGGGTTCGGCCGTTCCGATACCCGCGAGAAACTGAGACAATTCTTTGAAGTCGATCGCCATTATGTCGTGATTGCAGCACTCAAAGCATTGGCAGATGAAGGAAAGATTCCATCTTCACAAGTAACCAAGGCAATCCGTACCTTTGCGATCGATCCGGACAAACCCGAGCCGGTCAAGATCTGATTCTGTTCACGGCAGGTGGAATAACCCTGTCGATTCCCTCTGACAGCATGTGTTGCAGCAAATCAAGGAGTGCAAGTGGCTGAAGTCAAGAAAGTTCTGGTCCCGGATATCGGGGATTTTGAAGATATTCCGGTCATTGAAATCATGGTCAAGCCTGGCGACAGTGTGCAGGTCGAGGACCCTTTGATCGTACTGGAATCGGACAAAGCCACTGTCGAGGTTCCTTCACCTTATTCCGGGATCATCCGGGAAATCAGGGTGCAAATGGGCAGCAAAGTCTCCAAAGACTCGGAGATCCTGACCATGGAAGTGGTCTCTGCAGAAAGCGACAATAAAACAACTTCCTCCCAGCCACAACCATCAGCCGGATCACAGCCTGCACAACCAACCCGGCCGATCGAAACAGGAGCCGGTCAATCCGAAGAGGAGCCGGCAGCCAAACCTGCTGCTACGACAACGAAGCCGGCCACCCCCTCTGCTCCCATACAAATACCGGATCATACGATCGACCAGCACAATAAGATAATTCCCCATGCAAGCCCTTCGGTCAGACGATTTGCCCGCGAGCTGGGAGTGGATCTGAGCAAGGTAGTGGGAACCGGCCCCAAGCAGCGCATTCTCAAAGAAGACGTACAAGCTTTCGTTAAACAAGCTCTGACGGGTGGACGTAATGCCAGGGGAGGCACACTCGATTTATTACCGTGGCCACATGTGGATTTTGCCAAATTCGGGCCGATCGAACTGAAATCGCTGTCGCGTATCCGGGAGATCTCAGGTGCCAATCTGCATCGCAACTGGGTCATGATTCCGCATGTCACGCAGTTCGATGAAGCAGACGTCACCGATCTGGAAGCGCTCAGAAAAAACCATAATGAAACCCGGCAAAACAATGGCACTAAACTGACCATACTGGCTTTCCTCATCAAAGCAGTCACAGCAGCGCTGAAAAAATTTCCGGAGTTCAACGCCTCTCTGGATAACAGCACCACGGAAAGCCAGCTCATCATCAAGCGCTACTACCACCTGGGTTTCGCGGCCGATACCCCCAACGGGTTAGTGGTTCCCGTCATCCGCGATGCCGATCAGAAAGGAGTAATCGGTATCGCCGAGGAGCTTACCAGACTGTCCTCACTTGCTCGTGAAGGCAAATTGAAACCGGGCGACATGCAGGGCGCAAGTTTTACCATTTCCAGCCTGGGTGGGATCGGTGGAACAGGCTTCACCCCCATTATCAACGCACCAGAAGTAGCAATTCTGGGTGTCTCGCGTGCAAGTCTGAAACCGGTTTACCAGAACGGGCAATTTGTTCCGCGCCTGGTGCTTCCGCTTTCGTTATCCTACGACCACCGGGTCATCGACGGTGCATCAGCCGCACGCTTCACTGCACATCTGGCCAGTATTCTGGCGGATATGCGTCTTGCCCTGTTCTGAGTTGCCGCACCGGCCAACATAGCCCACCTGATGACACATTGACCGGTAAATGGCTGAAATAACCCGATACTCACTCACTGGAATTTATGGCGGAACGTTTGATCCTATTCACTACGGACATCTGAGAATAGCGGAAGAACTGGCGGACATTGTGGAGCTGAACCACTTGTTTTTTTTACCGGCGGGCCGACCCCGTTTGCGCACTCCCCCTTTTGTAGCTGGTGAGCATCGCGTTGCCATGTTGCAAGAGGCCATTCGCGGGAATACCCGATTCTCGGTAGATGACCGTGAAGTCAGGCGCCCCGGAGAAACCTATAGTGTCGAGTCACTGCGGGAAATCCGACAGGAATACGAAGCAAGCGAGTCTGTTGCACTGTGTTTCATCACAGGTACCGATGCCTTTATCAAGCTGCCGTACTGGCATCGCTGGCGTGAGTTATTTGAATTGTGCCACCTCATCATCGTCAATCGCCCCGGATCCGTTCCGATCAGATATCCATCCGATCTGCCTGATGAATTGCGGGGTGTCTGTCAGGATCGCTGGACGACCATGGCCGATGAATTGAAAAATTCTCCCGTTGGCCTCATCTTCACAGCACCCACAACCCTGCTGGATATTTCATCTACATCAATCAGAAATATCATCGCTTCAGGAAAGAGTGCACGTTATCTGCTGCCTGAATCAGTACTCAACTATATCGACAAGTATGGCTTTTATGCCGGAGGAAAATGAAATCACCTGAAAAATTGCTGGAAACGGCAATCATGGCCCTGGAAGACCTCAAAGCCAGCAATATCCATGTGATGGATGTCAGCAAGCTGACTTCGTTATGCACCACCATGATCGTAGCCAGCGCCGATTCCACACGCCAGACCAGAGCACTGGCCAGCCATGTACAGGAAAAGGTAAAAGCAACCGGCAGCATGGTTTACGGAATAGAAGGCGAACAAACAGGGGAGTGGCTGCTGGTCGATCTGGGAGACATCATCGTCCATATCATGCAGCCGGCCATTCGCAGTTATTATGATCTGGAAGGACTCTGGTCGGAACAGGCCTGGCGGTCACCTCAGGAAAACTCTGCTGTATACGGCTAATTTACAACCGTGAAAAGTGCGATCTGCTTCAGAGTTGCATGCAGTTTCTTCGATTGATACGCTGCGATGATTTTCATGCATGCGCTCATCTGAAACATGAAATTCCATATCCTGGCCGTTGGAAACAAAATGCCGGACTGGGTCAGGAAAGGGTATACGGAATACTGCCAGCGCATGCCCAAAGAAGCCGAGTTGCTGCTGGTGGAAATCAAACCGGAAAAACGCGTTGGCAGCAAGAATACCAGGCAACTGCTGCAGGCTGAAAGTGAACGCATCCGGACCGTTCTGCCACCTGGATGCCATATCGTCGTACTGGATGAAACAGGCAAGCAGGCCACGACCATGAAGCTGGCAGAAATGATGGATCGCTGGATGGGATCCGGCCAGGATGTCGCGTTCATCATTGGCGGAGCTGACGGGCTGCATCAGGATATCAAACAGATGGCCCATGAAAAGCTGGCATTGTCCGCCATGACCCTTCCACACGGGCTGGCCAGAGTATTACTGGCGGAACAGCTTTACCGCGCATTTTCCATCAACCGCAATCACCCCTACCATCGTGCATAACTCGTCATCCTGAGGTAGAGTTCAGGTTACAGATATTTTTCATACCGAACCCCTGCAAAAATAGGGCCTAGATCCGATCTGAACAATGATTACCCCAGCTGGCAATTGTATTTATCTGGCATCGCGCAGCGCCCGCAGACGCGATCTGCTCAAGCAAATAGGAATCAGGCACAACATACTGCTCATGCGGGAAGCTTTGTCCCGGCCGGCAGATGTGGATGAAACCCCGCTTCCGGAAGAATCTCCGGCGGATTATGTCTACAGAATCACGCACACCAAATCGGAAGCTGGCTGGTTACGGCTGAAGCAGCGCGGCTTGCCCCTTTTGCCCGTTCTGGCTGCAGACACCACCGTTGTACTGGATGGCCGTATCCTGGGAAAACCGCAGGATATCGGGCATGCAGAAGAGATGCTGCATGCCCTCTCCGGCCAGGAACACCAGGTTTATACTGCTGTCGGGCTGACTTTCCAGGGACAGACCAGATTGCGCTTATCGACAACCACCGTTCGGTTCCGCGATATCAGCCCGCGCGAAATTCAGGCCTATATCGCCAGTGGCGAGCCCCATGACAAGGCAGGTGCCTATGCCATCCAGGGAAAAGCGGCCGCTTTCATCATCAATATCGACGGGAGTTACAGCGGTGTGGTCGGGTTACCGCTATTTGAAACTTCCCAGTTACTGGAAGAAACAGGAATATCTGTTTTTTGAGCAAACATAACTACCGGACCCCAGTCTGATATGAGCAGTGAGATTCTCATCAACGTCACCCCCCCAGGAAACACGCGTTGCCATCATCGAACATGGCATCACCCAGGAATTGCACATTGAACGTACCAGCAGCCGAGGCATCGTGGGCAACATTTATAACGGACGTGTCAGCCGCGTATTACCAGGCATGCAGTCCGCTTTCATCGATATCGGCCTGGAACGAGCAGCCTTCCTGCATGTAGCGGATATCCACGAATCCAGCCAGAATGATCATCACAAACCGATCGAGCAGCTCCTTTCAGAAGGCAGCAACATCCTCGTGCAGGTAGTGAAAGATGCAATCGGTGTGAAAGGAGCGCGGCTCTCCACTCAGGTCAGCCTTGCCGGACGTTTACTGGTCTACCTGCCACAGGAATCCTATATTGGTGTCTCACAGCGCATCGAGGACAATAGTGAGCGCGAATCGCTACGCCAGAAATTACAGAATATCCTTCCACCCGATTCCACCGGCGGCTATATCATTCGAACCATGGCCGAAACAGCCGAGGAGCCGGAATTACAGGCCGACATCGTTTATCTGCACAAGCTCTGGCAGGATATCCAGAAAAAATCGCTTACCATCTCTTCCCCCTCACTGCTTTACCAGGATCTGGATTTGAGCCTCCGGGTATTACGCGACTTCGTCAATGCCGACACCTACCGTGTCCGGGTGGATTCGCGCGAGACATTCCAGAAACTGACCACTTTTGCCCATGAATACATGATGAGTGATCTGGAAAAAATCAGCCACTATATCGGGGAACGGCCATTGTTCGATTTATATGGTGTCGAACAGGAAATCGAGAAATCACTGGCACGGCGTGTGGATCTGAAATCCGGAGGGTACGTCATCATCGATCAGACCGAAGCGCTGACTACGATGGACGTCAACACAGGTGGATTCGTCGGAATACGGAATTTTGATGACACCATATTCAAAACCAACCTCGAAGCCGCTCAGGTAATTGCACGGCAGCTGCGCTTACGCAATCTGGGTGGCATCATCATCATCGATTTCATTGATATGGATCGTGAGGAACACCGTGCTGCAGTGCTGGCCGAATTCAACAAAGCCCTGCAGAAAGACCGGACCAAAATGACCGTCAACGGCTTCACTGCACTGGGGCTGGTCGAAATGACCCGCAAGCGCACACGTGAAAGCCTGGCACAAATTCTTTGCGAAACCTGCCCCACCTGCCAGGGACGTGGAGAGATCAGGACGGCACAAACCATCTGCTATGAAATTTTGCGCGAACTGTTGCGAGAATCCCGGCAGTTCGATGCCAAGGAGTTTCGTATCCTGGCCTCACAACCGGTGATCGACCTTTTTCTGGATGAAGAATCTCAGAGCCTCGCCCAGCTGGGGGATTTCATTGCCCGGCCGATAGGATTGCAGGTAGGCGCGTCCTATACACAGGAACAGTACGACGTGATCCTCATTTAAATATTCTCTCTGCGACAAAATGTCGCATTGTATACCGTGTCGGGTTGATCTAAAATTCTGAACAAAGCGACCAAGATATTGATAATCGTTATCAGTTCTGATAGCATTCTAAAGTTGGTATCCAAGGGTCCCTGATCCAAGTAATTCAGGCGTTTTAGTTTCAGTAATTTCAATCAGTTAACCCTGAAATCGCGTAACTCATAAACACACATATATCGTATGACTAAAATTCGTCATAAACCGGCCCTTACCGGTCTTTCCCTTGTCAGCTTCCTGGTTGTAGTGGCAACGCACGCTGCTGTACTCTACGGCTTGTGGCATCATCGCTTCAGCACCACGACCCCGGATACGATCACGCTCTACGCACAATTCATTGCCCCCCCTGAAAAACAGGAAGAAGCTGCCAAAGCACCCAAGGTGGAATTGAAAGCGGAGCACGCGCCTCCCCAGGTCAAACCCACACCCCCGGTCAAAAAAGTACAGCCGCAGCCCAAGCATCAACTGGTCGCCAAAACACCTGCCGTTACGCCACAGGAATATGTTGCCCCTCCCCCTGTTGAAGAACATGAGCCTGAACCGGAACCAGAAAAGAAAACAGTCAGTGAATCGGTCATAGCAGCAAAACCCGCACAGATGCCGACAGGTCCCGTTACCCTGTCTTCCGAACTCTCTGTGTCCTGTCCGGATCTGGCCAGTCCTGCCTATCCTGCTCTGTCCCGTCGTCTGGGTGAGGAAGGAAAACTGGTGCTTCAGGTGGAACTGGATGAAACGGGACGGATAGGCAAAGCCAAAATCGTCCAAAGCAGCGGTTATTCAAGACTGGATAATGCTGCTCTATCGGCTGTCAAAACCTGGCGTTGCCGGCCGGCAACGCGTAATGGCCACCCTGTACCGGCAGTTGCCCTGCAACCTTTTAATTTTGTTATCGAAGGAAGTTAATTGATGGAAAAAGCGCTTGGTTTCTCTAATTTTCTGACACAGATCGATCATGTCGGAATGTGTGTGCTGGTCCTCCTGCTTGCCTTGTCAGTAGCAAGCTGGTATCTGATCGTCACCAAAAGTATCAGCAATACGATTGCTTCACGCCGTGCAAATGCTTTTCTCAAGCACTTCTGGAATATTGATACCATTCCGCAGCTCGAAACCGAGATCAGAACCATGACCGGCAATCATGCATTCATCCAGCTGGCCAAAACGGCACTGGGCGTTACAACGGATTCCCAAAAACACGGACTGGAAAAACTGGCAGCAGCTGGCGGTATCAACGAGCTGCTCACCCGTTCACTGCGCAACAGCCTGGATCAGGAAGCTGCACGTATTGAAAATGGCCTCACCATCATCGCTTCAGCAGGTTCTGCCGCACCATATATCGGTCTGTTCGGTACAGTCTGGGGAATTTATCATGCCCTGATCCAGATCGGACTGTCTGGCCAGGGTACTCTGGACAAAGTGGCTGGCCCGGTAGGTGAAGCACTGATCATGACGGCACTGGGTCTGGCAGTCGCCATCCCGGCGGTACTGGCCTTCAACGCCTTTACACGGCGTAATCGTTTGTGGATGGCCCAACTGGACAGTTTTGCACATGATCTTTATACGATCCTGACGGTGGGCAGCAAAGTAGGCGGAGAAAACAGTGAGAAAGCCCCTCTGAAAGTCGTTACAACGACTTCGCAGCGCAGTGCCCCGGCAGCCGGACTGGCAAATGCAACAGCAGGTATCGCTAGTGGAGAGGGACACTAATGGCTTTTGGCGATTCATCCCGTTATCAGAGCAAGACCGCCATGTCTGAAATCAATGTCGTACCGTTGGTAGATGTCATGCTGGTACTGTTGATCATCTTCATGATTACCGCGCCACTGCTGACACACTCGGTCAAAGTCGATTTGCCCAAGGCATCCAGCTCTCCCAATCTGACCCAACCGGAACACATCGAATTTGCCATACGTGCAGATGGCAGTTTTTACTGGGGGGGAGAACCTGTTACGCTGGACCAGCTACCTTCACGTTTTGCCGCGGCAGTTGAACAATCCCAGCAAACTGAGTTACATATTCGTGCTGATCGCGACACACACTATGAACTCGTAGCCAAGGTCATGAGTATTGCTGCTTCAGCCGGGCTGGCACGTATCGGTTTCGTTACCGATCCGACTGGTGAACAACAACCCTGACAGTCCTCAGCATCAGATTCTGCATTTCGTTTCTTCCCGCCATCATTCATACTTGGCTCATGCTTGACAGCTGGGCCGGGTATGAAACCAGTTCAAGCAACGTCTGATTCAAACTGCATTTTTCGGAGCCGGGACATTTAGCCCGGATCCCGTTCTTTGTGAATGCTGCCGGAACGTTTCAAACAGGCAAATCCCGGCACTGACTGATACATTCAGGCTTTCGATACTACCGCTCATGGGAATGCTCACCAGCAGATCGCATGCTTCCCGGGTCAGGCGGCGCATGCCCCCGTCTTCTGCACCCAATACCCAGGCGAGAGGCCTTGTCAGCGTGACAGAATCGAGGGTATCAGGCGCATCAGCAGCAGTTCCAACAATCCAGAGACCCATCTCTTTCAGTTCTCTCAGTGTTCTGGCCAAATTAGTCACTGCAAAAAAAGGGACGGTATCTACCGCGCCACTGGCGACCTTATGAACCGTTGCTGACAAACCGACCGCCCGATCCTTGGGAACCACTACCGCATGCACACCAAATGCATCTGCCACGCGCAAACATGCTCCCAGATTGTGCGGATCCTTGACGCCATCCAGCACCAGTAACAATGCCGGCTCGGTCAATCCTTCCAGTAAATCTTCGAGTGTAGCGTACCGGCGCAACTTCGTAACATGGGCTGCTACACCCTGATGGCGAGTAGTGCCCGTCATTTTGCACAGTCGATCCTGTTCACAGAGAATCAGGCGAGTAGAAGTGGTTTCAGCCAGACTCATCAGATCACGCGCCCGCTGATCATGCCGATTGGTATCCAGATAAATTTCCTTGATGCTGTCCGGATGCTGACGCAAGCGACTGGTAATGGCATGGAAACCAAAAATATATTGAGAATGGGTCATGTGCTGTATTGGGAGAGTGAATGTTACCTGCTGGATTTCTTGCGTACGCTGTTATCTGCAAGGATGAAATCGATCTTGCGCGTCGCCAGATCGACCCGGACCAATTTTACCTGCAGCCTGTCACCCAACCGGAAACTGATTCCACTCCGCTCGCCGCGCAGTACATGCTTGACTGCATCATAATGAAAATAATCACTGGGCAGTTCTGAAATATAAACCAGACCCTCGACATAAATCTCATCCAGAGTGACGAACAGTCCAAAGGCAGTTACTCCTGTGACCACACCCCCAAAGCAATCGCCAATTTTATCCTGCATGTAAAAACACTTGAGCCAGGATTGAACTTCTCGCGTAGCTTCATCGGCACGCCGCTCCGTTTGCGAACAATGTTTGCCGATTTCATGCCAATCACCCGGTTCATACTGTTTATCCGCAAGTACTGCCTTGATGGCACGATGCACCAGCAGATCCGGATAACGCCGGATGGGTGAAGTAAAATGAGTATACATTTCATAGGCCAGACCAAAATGCCCGATATTATCCGGATTGTACATAGCCTGACTGAGCGATCTCAACATCACCGTTTGCAGCAATTGCGCATCTGCCCGCTCCTTGATGCGATCGAGTATCCGGGCATAGTCTCTGGCCTGGGGTTTTTCACCGCCACGTAACTGCAGGCCAAACTCTTTCAGAAAATCCCGCAGTGCTACCAGCTTTTCATCAGTCGGCCCTTCATGAATCCGGTATAAAACGGGTTGCTCGTGCTTCTGCAAAAAATCAGCCGCGCACACATTGGCCGCCAGCATACATTCCTCGATCAGACGATGAGCATCATTACGCTTTACCGGGTATATCTGCTCGATCTTGCCCTGATCATTGAAAACCATTTCTGTTTCAATGGTTTCGAAATCAATTGCGCCCCGCTTTACGCGGGATTTGTGCAACACCTTGAACAAACGGTACAACAATTGAATATGTGGCAGCAGTTGTCTGTGTTCTTTGGCAACCGCCCCTTTTGGCTGATCCAGCAGTTCGGCAACGATGTTATACGTCAGGCGCGCGTGAGAAAGCATCACTGCCGGATAAAAACGATATTCGACCAGTTCTCCTCTGGCCGTCCAAAGCATTTCACATACCATACACAGGCGATCTACCTGCGGATTGAGTGAACACAATCCATTGGAAAGCACTTCCGGCAGCATCGGAATGACCCGCCGCGGGAAATAAACTGAATTACCCCGATTGAATGCTTCTTTATCCAGAGCATCCTGATCACGGACATAATGGCTGACATCGGCAATGGCAACAAATAGCCGATAATCCTTTCCTTCCTGACAACAATGAACAGCATCGTCAAAATCCCGCGCTGTTTCACTGTCGATCGTCACCAGCGGCAGATGACGAATATCCTCCCGTTTAGTGAGATCTTTCTTCAGAACTTTCTGGGGAAATTTGACAGAGATAACTTCCGGTGGAAATTCGTGGGGTAAATCAAACTTGCGCAACGCGATTTCGATCTCCATGCCTGGCGCAGCATAATCCCCCAGGATCTCGATAATATGTCCAATCGGCTGGGCATGCTCCCTTGGCTGCTGAATGATGCGTGCCACAACGATCTGCCCGGCATGCGCATCCATGATATTTTCCTTGGGGATGAGAATATCCTGGTTGATCCGCTTATCTTCAGCCACGACGAAGAAAATACCGTGTTCTTCGAATAATCTTCCGACCAGCTGCGTATTGACGCTCTCCAGAACTCTGATGATTCTGCATTCCCGCCGCCCCCGCCGATCCACGATATTGGTAACCCTGGCAATGACGCGATCACCATGCAGCACTTTGTGCATCTCTTTGGGAGTCAGGAACAGATCAGTGCTGCCATCATCCGGAATCAGAAAACCAAAACCATCGCTATGGCCTTGAACAACCCCTTTTACGAGTTCCAGTTTTTCGGTTACACAAATATCGCCCTTGCGATTACAGATGATCTGCCCTTCACGAATCATCGCAGCCAGCCGGCGACGAAAGAATTCGGATTCTTCGGATGTAATATCCAGCAGTTTCAATAGTTTGGATTCACTGATCGGCACCCCCTGTTTATCCAGTACTTCCAGGATGAATTCACGACTGGGCAGCGCTTGCCCGTAACGGGTCTGCTCACGTTTAAGAAAGGGATCGAGTTCACGAAGCTGATTTTTCTTGTTTCTTTTTCTCTTGATTGACAAATCGAAGGTTTCCTATAGAATTTACGATCTTTCTGCGCCGGCCTTGTTTAGCCCGGTTCCCACAGAATCGGCTGACGGCAGATCAGCACAGTAATGATCAGGATAATGCCCAGATGGCGGAATTGGTAGACGCGCATGGTTCAGGTCCATGTGCCTTCGGGTGTGGAGGTTCGAGTCCTCTTCTGGGCACCAGAAATGGTCATAATAAATGACCGGAAAACTTTCCTGATAAATCTTCCTTTCGGAACTATACCAAAATCTGACAGCATACGATTCCCGTTATGAGCACGGGTTGTATCGGTATCTCTGCAATGCGGTCACTTCAGTCCTCCCAGGGAAACAAAATTACTGCTTTACTGCTCCTGTGATTCAGTCATTTTTCACAACAGTATTGAATTTTACGTTCACTCCCTTCACGTTCCGCCGCAATATCCGCCTGCTCATCCTGAGCATTCCAGCCAGCATACTGCTGACCGGGTGCGTGGTGAAAGGTAACGCACTCTGCACCGGCGAACCGGTCATGACGATCGAAACCCGGGGAGGAGGCAGTGAAGACATTGCTGTGCTGCCACTGGACCCGACCGGTAATATCACCCGGCTTTTCATCCGTGAACGATGCAATGATAGCAGCGACCCGGAATGTAAAACAGGCCAGTGGCGTTTGGGCAGTGTCGATATTTCCCGGGAAAACACACCGGCATCCACACGGTATGCATGGCGGCCCGGAAACAATGCCAGCGAAGATGACTTCGAACCATTGGGAATGTCACTGGTACCTGGCAACACTCCCGGAGAAGGTACACTATTCGTCATCGACATCGCCCGGCCACAGTCAGTACGTATCTGGCAGCTGGACATCAGCGGCGGTGAAATCACTAAAGCAACGCTTGCGACACCAGCCGATACCCAGACCGGCGCCCGACTTACCGCAGCCAACAGCCTTCAGGCCGTCCGCAATGATGATAGTAGGAGTTTTCATCTTACTATCACCCGGTTTGATGAATATGGCCTGCTGCCATTCAGGCCAACTCCCTGGCCCGCCCTGGTACGAATCAACAATGGAGTGATCCAGCCTCCCCCGGCTCAGGATTTCAGAAACGCCAATGGCATCATCCGGCCCTGTGCCGGTTGCGATCTGGTCATTGCCAGCTACTGGGAACGCAGACTCCGCTTCGTCTCAAAAGAAAATGGTGAAATCGGTGAATATGCCTCGGCAGAACTCCCCATACGGCCCGACAATCTCCGGCTCGATGGTGAACGCATCCTTATTGCAGGCCAGCGCCGGGTCGATCTCACCGCACTGAACCTGCTGGTATCGCCACACATTCCCTCCCCTTCCGGCGTCTACGCCATCGATACCCGGTCGCTCGGCCCTGATACCGTACCTACCTTACTATGGGAAGGCGGATGGAAACATGGTCATTCAGTAGCAACCGCTGTCGCCCTGCCAGGCAATCGCCTTGCGATCGGCCAGATCAACACGCCCGGCATACTGATCGCTGATTGCTCACCTTAGGGAACCTCCGTCTGGCAATTTGCCCTCATGATGAATTAAAGTTAAAATTCCAGGTTTTTTAGAGGTTATATTCAAATATCCTCTTTTTCCGCAAACCTGCTGCGATATGATACGAATACGATCGTACCCGCAAGATTTCTCGCTCAGATAAGTTAGGTACGTTTATTTTCTTTTTATTTGATTTTCACTGTCAGGATCAGGCTGCCGGCTTTCATATAGCCGCCCTCGATCTGGCTTGTTCGGACGGTATGTCCTGTTTACCACTTTTTCGTGGAGATGCGTCATGCGTGTTCTGCCTTATATCCATTCCACCTCTGTAGTTGATGCTACTGTATCGCCGCGTGGTAAACACCTTGTGACACGCGCAATGCCGGGATTGCACCTCATCGGTGACCTGTTCGGCTGTCGTAATGGCGCCGATTTGATGACGGATACTGCTGCACTTGAAGCTTTCTGTAAACAAGCCGTAGCCGATGCCGGCCTGACCGCCGTCGGCAGTCTGTTCCACAGCTTTGGCCCAGGTGAAGGAGTAACCGGCACGATCATGCTGGCTGAATCACATCTGGCGCTGCACACCTGGCCAGAAGATAATTATGTCACTCTCGATGTATACGTATGCAGTTACAGCTGTGATAATTCTGCCAAGGCCGAGTGTCTGTTTAAAACACTGATGCAGGCATTTCAGCCGGCCGATCCCCATCTGCACCGCGTCGTACGTGCATGAGCACCTCTGAACGACCTCCCTCGCCTTCCAGTATGGCAGAGGATTTTGCTGTCGAACCTCTCTCACCGGATTTCGGTTTTTATTTACGCACCACAGAATTACTGGCTGAACGTCATTCGCCCGTGCAGCACATCGAAATTGTGCAGACACCGCTATTCGGGCGCGCCATGCGCATCGATGGCTGCTTCATGACTTCGGAACAGGATGAATTCTTTTACCATGAACCGATGGTACACCTGCCAGCCATTACCCACGGCGATCCACGCCAGGCACTGGTCGTCGGCGGTGGCGATGGGGGGACAGCCTATAACCTCCTGCGTTACCCGAACATGGAGCGCGTTGTACTGGCTGAGCTCGACCGTGATGTCATCGATATGGCGCGTACATGGTTACCCAAAGTGCATCGGGGGGCTTTTGAGGATCCGCGCCTGGAACTGCATCTGGGGGATGGACGCGCATTCACTGGAAACTGTAAAAACCAGTTTGACCAGATCGTGCTGGACCTCACGGATCCTTTCGGTCCCGCCATATCTCTGTATACACGTGATTTCTACCGTGCCTGCCGGCGTGCACTCAAACCGGGCGGTGTCCTGTCATTGCATATCCAGTCACCAATCTATCGCAGCCCGATAATGGCACGCCTGCTGGCATCATTACGCGATGTATTCGGTGTAGTACGTCCGTATCTGCAATATGTGCCGCTATATGGCACCCTGTGGGCAATGGCGATGGCATCTGATTCTGCAGATCCGTTGTCGTTGTCTGCTACCGAGATCGATGCGCGCCTTACGCAGAACGGCCTGATCGATCTGAAACTCTACAGCGGCGGTACCCATCACGCCCTGCTGAATTTGCCCCCTTTTGTACAGACTCTGCTGTCAGAACCAGCTTACCCGATCGATGATGGGAACAGCCTGGATGACATCAATCTGGATCCGCGTGAAGCCGGCAAGCTCAAGCTGATACAGACATGAAGCGATCATTTACGATCGTACTGCTGCACTCGGTTTGATCGCCAATCTATAAATCCATCGATCCGATGGTTCTCCAGTAATTCAACGGCCGATCCGGCCAACCCGCTCACAAGCAGGAAAAAAACCGCAACTTCAGCTGTTCGTCAGGCAAACGCAAGTCGAGGCGGTCTATATTCATCCCATACGGAGATCGACTGTCATGCGCTGTTCAATCCTGTTCATCCTCATTTTGCAGGTCATACCGCCCAGCAGCCAGGCGCGCCCGCATCCAGGCCGAGATCAATCAATTCATCAATGAATTACATGATGAAACACAGATATCAAAAAATAATTATTGCTATCGCCCTCATTCTGGGAAGTGCAATCGCAGGCATCTCCGGCTATTTTCATTCCCGGCAAGCTGCTGTCCACTCGGAAACCAACAATACCAATTCCAGTCACAATCCCGACCATCTGGTATTTCCAGCCAATGCCCCCCAGCTCGCCTACGTCAAGACAAGCCGGGCCGTCATTTCACCGTTACCGGCAAGCGAACCACTGACCGCCCGGCTGGCACTGGCTGAAAATCATACCGCCCGTATCATTCCTGCAGTCGCCGGCCGTATTTTGCAACTGCACGCTGAAATTGGTGATCAGGTCAGCATGGGTGCACCCCTTGCGACACTGGACTCGCCGGATTTTGGTACCGCCCTTGCCGATCTGCATAAAGCAGAAGCAGATGTGTTACGAAAACATCTTACCTACAAGCGAGCACAAGAACTGCTGGCGGGTGACGCTATCGCCCGACGTGACGTTGAAAGTGCCAGAGCAGAATGGCAGATTGCGGCGGCGGAAACAGAACGTGCCCGATTACGAATCAGGAACCTGTCTCCCAACAGTAAAATTCAAAATGAACAACTCGTATTGCGTGCACCTGTTGCAGGCATCGTAGTCGAGCGCCAGGCCAACCCGGGCACGGAAGTCCGCCCGGATCAGGGTGTGCCGCTGTTCGTCATCTCCAATCTGTCCCGCCTGTGGGTACAAGTCGATGTACCGGAACACCTGATTGGCCGGGTACATACCGACAATCCACTATTACTCTCGTTCGATGCATTTCCTGGCGAATCCTTCTTTGCCACCATCACTCGCATCGCGCCCCAGCTCGATCCAAATGTTCGTCGCGTCCAGGTACGTGCCGAAATCGACAACCCGGATGGACGCCTTCGCCCGGCCATGTTTGCCCGCGCCCGACTGGCCGATTCACAAGCTGTCAATGTCATCCGACTGCCTGCGGTATCGGTGATCACCCATGGAATTTATCCTACGGTTTTCATTGAAACGGCTCCTGGTCAATTCGTCCAGCGACAGATCCGTATCGCTTTCCAGGATGCCGAATCTGTCTGGCTCGAACCGGAGAATAGCAGCGTACAAGCCGGTGAAGAAGTCGTGACCGACGGCGCCATGTTGCTTGCTTCTGAACTTGCCGCCGGTAACTAACATGCTCAGCCGTCTTATTTCATTCTCGATCAAACAGCGACTGTTCATTCTCGTCATGGTAGGCGCCCTGCTGATAGCGGGCATACGAGCCTTCATCGAACTGCCGATCGAGGCCTTTCCCGATGTGCAGGACGTGCAGGTTCAGGTCATCACCCAAGTTGTCGGTCAGGCGCCAGAGGAAGTCGAACGCAGCGTCACTATCCCGATCGAACGGGAAATGAGCGGTATCCCTCAAATGACCCAATTACGTTCGGTTTCCATCACCGGATTATCGGTCATCACCATGATTTTTGCCGATGGTACCGAGGATCGTCTTGCACGTGCACAAGTCCTGGAAAAACTGCAAACTGTCGACCTGCCGGATGGCGTAATGCCCACTCTGGGGCCACTTACCACTGCCGTGGGTGAAATTTACCGCTATGTGGTAGATGCTCCACCCAATCTGCCGCTGTATGAAGTCCGTGCGATCCAGGACTGGATTATCCGGCCGGAATTAAGACGTGTACCGGGTGTGGCAGATGTCGTCGGCTTTGGTGGATCAGTCAAGGAAATCCAGGTTGACGTGGATCCGAATGCGCTGCGCAAATTCGGGCTGACACTGGACCAGGTCAGCCAGGCACTCCGTGAAAACAATGCCAATACCGGTGGTGGCATCATCCGCCGTGGCGGTGAAGGGCTGGTACTACGTGCCATCGGTCTCTTCCATACGGTCGAAGATGTAGCGGCCACCGTCATCATGTCACACGAGGGTAAAGCCATTACCGTGGGCGATGTCGCTACTATCGAAATCAGCGGGCACACCCCTCTCTCCGGCATCGTTTCCCTCGCTCAACAGGGCGATAATGGCAAGATCCTGAGCCAGGATTCAATCGTCGAAGGGATCGTGCTGATGATAAAAGGCAGTGATCCAAGCAAGATCATCCAGACGCTCAAGACCCGGGTAGATGAACTCAACAGTCAAGCCAAGCTCCCTGAAGGCGTGCACATACGCCCGATCTACGAGCGTACCCAGCTGGTGGACCACACAGTAGCTACCGTCGGTGAAAATCTCCTTCTCGGTGCACTGCTGGTAGTGGCCGTACTGATCGTATTCCTGCGTGACTGGCGGACTTCTCTGATCGTTGCCTGCATCATTCCACTGACATTGCTGTTTGCCTTCATCATGATGAATGCACGCGGCGTATCAGCCAACCTGATTTCACTGGGTGCAGTCGACTTCGGCATTATCATTGACAGCGCCGTAGTGCTGGTGGAAGCGCTGATGGTACGGCTGATGCTGCGGCAAGAGCCCGGATCCGGGCAGGATACCGCCAAATGGCGCATCAATGCGCTGCGGCAGACCGCCATCAATCTCGGTAAGCCCATCCTTTTTTCAAAAGCGATCATCGTTCTTGCCTTTGTACCGATATTCACCTTCCAGCGTGTGGAAGGCAAAATCTTTTCTCCGGTAGCCTTCACCCTTTCTTTCGCGCTGATCGGCGCCATCATCCTGACACTTACGCTGGTTCCCGCGCTGCTCTCCTACCTGCTGCAGCGCAGTTCCATATCCGAACTCCACCTCACCTGGATGGAACGGCTGAAAACCGGTTACCGGAAACTGCTCGACTGGACGGACACGCGTCCCCGTATCATGGCCGGAATTACCATCGCTTCACTGGCAGGGGCACTCACCCTGCTGCCGGTGATCGGTACGGAATTCCTGCCTAAGCTCGATGAAGGAAACATCTGGCTGACAATCGCACTCCCTCCTTCCATCCACCTGGAGCAATCGAAAGAAGTAGAGCGTGCAATACGGGCCAAGCTGATCACCTATCCGGAAGTCAAGACTGTCGTAGCTCAGGTCGGCCGGCCGGACGATGGCACCGATCCCAAAGGAGCCAATAATCTGGAAATTCTGGCTGATCTGAATCCTCGCAGCAGCTGGCGTTTCAGCTCCAAAGAGAAACTGGTGGCCGACATGTCGCACTCGCTCAAGGCCATTCCGGGCCTGCCGACCAATTTTTCACAAGTCATCCAGGATAACGTCGAAGAATCCCTGTCCGGCGTCAAAGGTGAAATCGCCATCAAGGTATTCGGCCCTGATCTGGAAATCCTGGAGGATAAGGCTGAACAGATCGTTACCCTGCTCAATCATATCCGTGGCGCAGTCGATGTAGCAGCCATCAAGGTCGGTGGCCAGACCGAGGTTACCGTCACGCCGGACCGGCAAAAGCTGGCGCGTTACGGTATCAGCATCGCAGAAATCAACACTCTTTTTCAGACTGCATTCGGTGGCAGTGCAATCACCCGTTTTTATGAAGGTGAACGGCGCTTCAACGTCAATCTCCGGCTGGCCCCGGATTATCGGCACACCATCACCGATATTGCCAACCTGCAGATCGCCATTCCGGGCAGTACCGGTGCATTCCTGACACTGGGGGAACTGGCCCGTATCGACGTGCGCCAGGGCGCTTCCCGTATTGCGCGTGAGGCGGGCGGCCGTGCCGTTTCGGTCAAAGCCAATCTGATGGGACGCGACCAGGGCAGTTTCGTCAGTGAAGCCCAGAAAAAGGTCACCGAGCATGTGCACCTGCCACCGGGTTATCGCATCACCTGGGGTGGACAGTTCGAGAACCAGCAGCGCGCGATGAAACGGCTGATGATCATCGTTCCCGCCAGTCTGCTTGGCATCTTCGTATTACTGTTCTGGGCATTCAAATCGCTGCGCTCGGCCTTCATCATTTTACTGATCGCCCCGCTCACGCTGATTGGTGGCCTCACCGGACTGGCCCTGTCGGGGTTACATCTCTCTATCTCGGCTGCCGTCGGATTTATTGCGGTATCGGGTATTGCCGTGCAGAACGGCGTGATCATGGTCGAAGAAATCGTTGGCCTGCTTCATAAAGGACGATCATTCGCTGAAGCAGTACGGGAGGGTGCGGTATTGCGTTTGCGTCCGATTCTGATGACGGCGCTGATGGCCGGCCTCGGGTTGCTGCCAGCAGCACTTTCTCACGGCATCGGCTCGGAAACCCAGCGCCCGTTTGCGGTCGTCATCGTCGGCGGTATCATTTCCGCCACTTTCTTCACGCTGATGCTGCTGCCGCTGATGTTCAACCGGCTGGCACGGCCCAAACATACACAACCTTAAGGAACCGGCCAGGACAAATCAGGCGCAATTTTTTCACAGTTTGCCGGAAACATCGGGTGTTACCATGGAGCTGACTGGAGGAAAGCAATGCGTATTCTGGTTGTCGAAGATGATTCTCTGGTGGCAAGCGGCATCAAACAGGGACTGACCAACGCGGGCTATACCGTGGATGTGGCACGAAACGCCGCAAGTGCTGAACGCCATCTCCGCGAAGAGAATTTTGATCTGGCCGTGGTAGACATCGGTCTGCCGGATATCGATGGATTGACCCTCGTGCAACGACTGCGTCACCGGAAAATGTGCCTGCCCGTGCTGGTGCTGACGGCACGCGGCAGCATGGAAGACACCATTGCCGGCCTCGATATCGGTGCGGACGACTATATGACCAAACCATTCCGCCTGCCGGAGCTGATCGCCCGTATCCGCGCCCTGATCCGCCGCGCCCATTCGATCACCAGTACCGAATTGCAGCATGACCGACTGGTTCTCAATACCGGCAGCTATACAGCGACATTGAACGATCAGCCGCTTTTGCTGACCCGGCGCGAATGGACAATCCTCGAAACCCTGCTGATGGCCTCTCCCCGCGTAGTCAGCAAGGACAAACTACTGCAGAACCTGACAGGCTGGGACAAGAACATTACCCCCAATGCCATCGAAGTCCACGTATCACGTCTGCGCGCCAAGATCGCCCCGGGCGGGATCGAAATTCGCACGGTTCGCGGCATCGGCTATCGTATCGACCAGAGTCACTCATGAAATCCGGCTTTTCCCACCCACTGGGTTTACGGCAGCGATTGCTGCTATGGATACTTCTTCCTCTGATCGCGGTTTTCATCGGCAGCATCCTGTTCGATTACCGCTTGGCACAGGAAACTGCCGATACCGCCTATGACCATTCCCTGAATAATGCAGCACTGGATATTGCGGCTTATATTCAGACTGTCGGGTTGAGCCCCAAACTGCGCCTGACGCCGGAAGCAGAAGCCATGCTGCGTCATGACGCAGTGGACAAAATCTTCTTCGCTGTTCGCGACTCCAATAAACAACTGCTGATCGGTGATGCCCAGCTGCCGGCTTACCCCGGAGCGATCCACAAACGACCGGTATTCATCGATGATGTCTACCAAGGCGAAAAAATCCGCGCTACCACGCAGCTCATCATGGTCGATGCCAATGAGATCACCATCACCGTGGCTGAAACCATGCGAGAACGCGAGCACGCCAGCAACCGGATACTGGCAGCAACGATCATTCCCAATCTGATCATCATCGCTGCAACGCTGCTAGTGATCTACTTTGGCGTGCGACGCGGGCTGGCACCGCTGGTACATGTCGAAAACCAGATCGCCAGCCGCTCACCCCGTGATCTGCGTGCGCTCGACATCGGACACGCGCCACGCGAAATTCGCCCGATGCTTACCCGGCTCAATGAACTGTTCGAATCGCTGCGTACAGCGGCAGCCGCCCAACAGCGCTTCCTGGCCGATGCGGCCCACCAGCTGCGCACGCCCCTTGCCGGTTTACAAACCCAGATCGAACTGGTAGCGGCCGAAGGAAAATATGTGCGCAACGATGAACGGCTGGCGCGTATCGAGGAAGCAGCAGAACGTATCGCCCATCTGGTTACTCAGTTGCTGATCTATGCCCAGACTGAGCCGGCAGCTTCCGCCAACCAGACTTTCCACCCGGTAGCGCTGCACGAACTGGCGGAAAGCGCGGCCTCGACCTTCATCGACCGTGCCCTTGCCAAAGATATCGACCTCGGCTTCGAAATCCAACCGGCAGTCGCTGAAGGAATTGCCTGGATGCTGCGTGAAGCCCTGGGTAATCTGATCGATAACGCACTACGCTACTGCCCTGCCGGTAGCACGATCACGGTTCGCAGCGGCGTCCATTCCAGCCGGCCCTGCCTGGCCGTGGAAGATAACGGGCCCGGTATCCCACCTGAAGAACACAAAAAGGTATTCGAGCGCTTCTACCGCATTCCGGGATCGATCAGTGGCGGCTGCGGCCTGGGCCTGCCCATCGTTCAGGAAATTGCCCATCTGCATGCTGCCACTATCACTTTTTCCAGACCGGCAAATAGTGGTCTGACAGTTACACTAACCTTTCCTGAAAATCACAGAGAAAATACCTAACTAACAGAAATTTGATGACGATCATCGGGAAACGATGAAATACAGACCAGACAAAGTAGAAAAAAGGATGCCTGTCAATTTACAAAAGGGCTGTAAAAAGACAGGCAGAAGTAGAGGAGGAAGCAACTACTTACCGGTAGAGCACGCTGCTTATCCAGACAAGATCCGAAAGAAAAACCTGCATTCCTTCTCACGAATCTATTTCATATTGCAAACATGAATCCGGATGTCAGAGGTGGTACAGATAATGAGTCGATTATGCCCTCAAACATTCTGCTTGAGAATGTGACATATTGTCGCAGCCTGATTTGACGGGGTTTTAGAGATGTTCCGCATAATTTACGCATCGCCCGCAGGGTTGAATTTTCATCCGGAATAGATGTGTTTTAGCCCTCCAGAACACCGAACACCGGCACTCCTGGATCCACCGTCATAAATCCAGGTAACCAGTATTTGTCAACAAAGATATCCGATTTTTCACACGGCGTAGCTTAGATTCTCAACGGACGTAGCATGTTCTTTCGGCGGATTCAGCCAGACCTCTTGGATAGGGGTTGCCAGTCCCGGAGTGGATGAACCGGTGGTGTGGGTATGAAGGGGCCACCACCACGAACAAGACTAGGGTCTGTTAACACTATTTGTATTAAAATTACCGAATGGAAATATCCGCATCGCAATTCAAGCTTATTGAAAATCTACTGCCGATACAACGGGGTAACGTCACACTTTCGAATTTGGAAGTGCTCAACGCGATTCTGTATGTTGCAGAGCACGGCTGTAAGTGGCGTGGTCTGCCTGTGAAATTTGGCAATTGGCACAGCATTTACACGCGCGCCAACCGTTGGGCCAGGAATGGCGTCCTGGATCGGGTTTTCCTCGCGCTTCAGCAAAACAAGCTGATACAGCTGGAAGTGGATCACATGTCGCTGGATAGTACGATAGTCAAAGTCCATCCTGATGGTA
>NZ_FUWK01000022.1 GCF_900167395.1 Nitrosomonas europaea | reverse complement strand
AATCATCCGCAGACCAACGGTATTTGCGAACGCTTTCACAAAACCATCTTGCAGGAGTTCTACCAGGTGACATTCCGGCGCAAGATTTACCAGTCCATTGAAGAGTTACAACACGATCTGGATGATTGGATGGCGTACTACAACAGTGTGCGGACTCACCAGGGAAAAATGTGCTGTGGACGCACCCCGATGCAAACTTTAATTGACGCTAAGGAGATATGGGACGATAAAATTACCGAATTGAATAACTGAATCTGATCTAACAGGCACTCGTCAAATCGGGTAACTGTCAGATCAGATCTCAACTACTACAGATTATCAGCCTGAGCTTGGTTGACATATACGTCATCCTGCTTTTGTGGATTGACGACTGGCCCGTTCAGTAAACCATTATCCAATTTAATCTCCTTTTCTTCGTTAGCTGAATCGTTTGCCAGTAGTTGCAGCATTTCTTGTTCAACTGTTTCAATCGTTCGGGAAATGTTCTGAATGACTTGGCCGGTCAGATCATGAAAGTTCTGTGCAATCATGATTTCCGTGAGGCAGGCTTGAGTAGAGGCTGCCTGACTGGAGACATTGTTCAGGAAATCGAGTGTTTGCTTGAGCGCATTATTCAGGGTCGGCTGATTGGCAATAATGGCTGCTGTCGTCTCTGGTATCTGGCACCATAATTTATGTAAATTAGCAGCATCTGCTGACAGGTTATTCAGGATGGGCCTGGCGTTTTCTACTGCTAGCAGAGAACATTCGGCAGCTTGTGTCGTTTTGCTGGCGATATAGTTCAACCCATCCTTACTGTTGGATATTCCATGGCTTGCCTGTCGCAAGCGCCAGTCATAGCCAAGCTCAGACAGGCAATTGTGCAACACCCGGGCAAGTTGTCCCGGGTGGTCGATGGTTTTTTTGTCAGTATCAAAGCTGTTATTCATTTTTAGTGGCCGATACTTGTTAGTTGGTTGAAAAGAGAGCGCAGCTTACGCGTGCACTGCCATATTCTGGAGAATTTTGTTCAGTTTCTCATCCAGGGTAGCCGCTGTAAAAGGCTTTACGATATATCCGCTTGCTCCGGCCTGGGCAGCAGCAATGATGTTTTCCTTTTTTGCCTCAGCGGTAACCATCAATACGGGTATATCTTTCAATGCATCATCTGCCCGGACGTTTTGTAGCATGGTCAGCCCGTCCATATTCGGCATATTCCAGTCGGAAACCACGAAATCAAAACCACCATCACGCAATTTTTTCAATGCCATGGCGCCATCTTCTGCTTCTTCGACATTGTTGAAACCAAGCTCTTTGAGCAGGTTGCGAATAATTCTGCGCATGGTTGAAAAATCGTCTACTACCAGAAATCTGAGATTTTTATCTGTCATTGCTTCATCTCCTTAAATATAGTTTTACCTTGTGCTCAAGTGTTCATGGCTGCTTTTTCTGTGAGGAGATCACGTTCCCTGCCAAGGCAAGAACACTCCCTTCACAAATCAAATATCAAACTTGCCTTTACCCGCGCTACTTGCTGAATCCAGAATCCGGCTTTGCAGTAAACGGTTTGCCAGATAGAAACTTGAGCGAATTTTTGATTATGTTGTCACGGCATTTTTGATTGGACAGTTGTTTTCCGCACAGACTGATTCCAACCGTCGATATCTAATATCTGTCAGTTGTGTGATCTGCGAGGCAGGATGACCGTATTCAGAGTGTTGCGTGCAGGGATGCATCCGGGGGGCTGGATATGTTGCAAGGTTAAGCAGCTGGAAGTCTTGGCTTGTTCATTTGATGAGAAATACTGCGGTTCGGGGGTTAATCGGCTTGTCTGGGTCATGTGGTATTGCGGTGCGGGTATTCGAGTGCTACGAGATCAGCCGCTTCATTCAGCAAAAATTGTTTGAACACACTGGAAATATTGGAGAGGCGTTTGTTCTTCTGGTGGACGACATTCCAGTACCTCATGATTGGAAGCCCCTGAATATCAAGAATCTTTAAACGCCCAGCTTCAAGCTCCAATCTGATGGTATGGAGTGACATGATTCCCAGCCCCATTCCGGCTTGTATGGCTTGTTTGATGGCTTCTGCAGTATCTGCTTCCATTCCTTTCTGGATACTGATTTTTTCGTGAGCAAAGAATCGCTCCATCGCGTTTCTCGTGCCGGAACCGGGTTCCCTGACTAGAAAAATTTCCTGCTCCAGTCGTTTGACCGGAATTTGTTTCTGGCCACAGAGAGGGTGTTCAGGGGGGGCGATGATGACCAGTGGATTTTCCATGAATGACTCGGAAGTAATATCCAGCCCCTCGGGTGGCTGACCCATAATTGCCAGATCCATGATATTGTCCGACAGCTGCTTGAGTACATTCTCGCGATTGGAAACATGCAGGCTAATGGTAATACCAGGGTAGCGCTGGCAAAATTTGGCCAGTAGGTTTGGCACGAAATAGTTGGCGGTACTAACCACCGAAATGCTCAATTTTCCTCGTTCCAGCCCCTTCAGCTCATCGAGTGCCAGTTCCATATCGGCCAGTTGTCGCGTAATACCCCGGCTGTAATGAAAAAGTTCCTTGCCGGCTTCGGTCAGATGGACGCGTTTGCCTATTTGTTCAAACAGGGGCAGTGCAACCATTTCTTCGAGCCGCTTGATCTGGATGGAAACTGCCGGCTGAGTCAAATGAAGTTCTTCTGCAGCATGTGTGAAATTGAGGAGACGTGCTACTGATTCGAAGATCTTCAGCTGATGTAAGGTGATATGCAGCATAATGAAGTCGATACGTAATCAGATATATGGATGTGTATAAACTCTATTATATAGTAACTATTATAATTATTAATTTTAACTTATGATTTTTGTCGTGATATAGTTGTTTCCGCAGTTTAGATTGATTTTTTAACGCTGTATGCCTGCCTTGGTTTCTGGTGATGAGGCGGGAATTTAACAAGGAGATTACGTAAATGTCAGCAAAGACTTATAACGCTGGTGTTAAAGAATACCGGCACACCTACTGGGAACCCCATTACAACGTTCAAGATACGGATATTCTGGCTTGCTTCAAAATCGTACCGCAACCTGGTGTGGATCGTGAGGAAGCAGCAGCTGCTGTAGCGGCAGAATCCTCAACCGGAACCTGGACTACGGTTTGGACCGATCTGCTGACAGATCTGGATTATTACAAAGGCCGTTCGTATCGCATTGAGGATGTTCCTGGTGATGACAGTAGTTTTTATGCATTCATTGCTTATCCAATCGATCTGTTTGAAGAAGGATCAGTGGTTAACGTACTGACTTCCCTGACTGGTAATGTGTTTGGATTCAAGGCTGTCAGATCGTTACGTCTGGAAGACGTTCGCTTCCCGATAGCTTATGTGAAAACCTGTGGTGGTCCACCTAATGGTATTCAGGTTGAACGCGATATTCTCAATAAGTATGGTCGCGCTTATCTGGGATGCACCATCAAACCGAAACTGGGTTTATCCGCCAAGAACTATGGCCGTGCCGTATATGAATGTCTGCGTGGTGGTCTTGACTTCACAAAAGATGATGAAAACGTCAACAGCCAACCATTCATGAGATGGCGTCAGCGTTTTGACTTTGTCATGGAAGCAATCCATAAGGCAGAACGTGAAACCGGTGAGCGTAAAGGTCATTATCTGAACGTAACTGCACCGACTCCGGAAGAAATGTTTAAACGTGCTGAATATGCCAAAGAGCTCAAAGCGCCTATCATCATGCATGACTATATTGCGGGTGGATTTTGTGCCAATACTGGCTTGGCTAACTGGTGTCGAGATAACGGCATTCTGTTGCACATTCACCGTGCAATGCACGCGGTAATCGACCGTAATCCTCATCATGGTATCCATTTCCGTGTTCTCGCAAAAATGTTGCGTCTGTCTGGTGGTGACCACCTCCACTCAGGTACCGTGGTCGGTAAGTTGGAAGGGGATCGTGAAGCAACACTGGGCTGGATTGATATCATGCGTGACAGCTTCATCAAGGAAGATCGCTCACGTGGCATCATGTTTGACCAGGATTGGGGCTCCATGCCGGGCGTCGTACCTGTCGCTTCTGGTGGTATTCATGTCTGGCACATGCCTGCACTGGTAACCATTTTTGGTGATGATGCCTGTCTGCAATTTGGTGGCGGTACTTTAGGTCACCCATGGGGTAACGCTGCTGGTGCTGCTGCTAATCGTGTGGCACTGGAAGCTTGTGTGGAAGCACGCAACCGTGGTGTACCAATCGAGAAAGAAGGAAAAGCCATCCTGACAGAGGCTGCAAAACACAGCCCCGAACTCAAGATTGCCATGGAAACATGGAAAGAAATCAAATTTGAGTTTGATACTGTAGATAAACTGGATGTAGCTCACAAGTAAAACCAACGACCTCCTCGTGTGTAAATACATCGGGGGGGATAATTACCTATATGGAGTTAATGCATGTCAGAAGTAATTGATTACAAAAGTCGTTTGAGCGATCCGGGCAGCCGTAAGTTTGAAACGTTTTCCTATCTGCCATCCCTGGATCAGGATCAGATCAGAAAACAGGTTGAATATATAGTGAAAAAAGGTTGGAATCCGGCTGTTGAGCACACTGAACCGGAGTTTCTGATGAGTAATTACTGGTATATGTGGAAGTTGCCAATGTTCGGGGAAACTGATGTAGATCGTATCCTTGCCGAAGCTGAGGCTTGCCATAAGGCCAATCCCAACAATCATGTGCGCTTGATAGGTTATAACAATTTTAACCAGAGTCAGGGAACCGCAATGGTGATTTACCGCGGAAAAACAGTCTGATAATCAATCTGAGTACGCAGTAAGGGATTTTTTGGATAACAAACCCCCCGTTGCTGCAAGGTGGCGGGGGGTTTACTTTGCCTAATAACTAAATAAATCGTACTTTAGCGGGAGAAAAAATGAGCGATGTTATCGAGCAGTATTTCGTTAAGAATGAGCCATATTACCGTCCGGTTGCGGATGAGGTGAAACTGTACGAAGCAGCCTATTCTGTTCGTATGCCCATGATGCTGAAAGGCCCTACCGGATGCGGAAAAACTCGCTTTGTCGAGTACATGGCATGGAAACTGGGCAAACCATTGATTACCGTAGCATGCAACGAAGATATGACGGCTTCTGATCTAGTCGGTCGGTTTCTGCTTGATGCACAAGGCACCCGCTGGCAGGATGGCCCATTGACCACCGCTGCGCGTTATGGCGCAATCTGTTATCTGGATGAGGTGGTCGAAGCGCGGCAGGATACAACCGTGGTGATTCACCCGCTGACGGATAATCGCAGAGTTCTGCCGCTGGAAAAGAAAGGGGAACTGGTTGGCGCGCACCCCGATTTTCAACTGGTGATTTCATACAATCCGGGTTATCAGAGCCTGATGAAAGATCTGAAGCAGTCCACCAAGCAGCGTTTTGGTGCACTGGACTTCAACTATCCTCAGCATGATATTGAAACCGAGATCGTTTCGCATGAGACGGGGATAGACTCGGCAATCGCTGACAAACTGGTTTCCATTGCAGAGCGGGCGCGTAATCTTAAAGGTCATGGGCTGGATGAAGGAATTTCAACACGTATGCTGATCTATGCCGGTAACCTGATCGCCAAAGGTGTAGATGTTCATGCAGCTTGTCGTATGGCGCTGGTTCGTCCGATTACTGACGATCCGGATATGCGTGATGCACTCGATGCTGCGGTAACGACTTTTTTCTGAGAATTTAACTTATCCGGTATTAACTTTCTTCAGGGTGCACCATGAGTTTGAATCTGACAGATTATAGTGAATTGCTGGAATCACTGCAGGCCGAGTCCAGGTCATTGCTTGAGAATACCTGGTCTGATGCGATCAGGACGCTTTCTCCGCGCGGGATAGATAATTATTTGAAGGGTGCTTCTGCTCTGCAGGGGCTTGGGCGCGGTCGTACTTTGGTGGATGTCTGGATCAATGAGATTCCTCTGGTAGTAAAAGAAGTCGGTGACGATGTTGTCAGTGATCTGGCAACGACCTGTCTGATGTTGTCATCCAAAACTTCGGGTGCTGTGATAGAAATAATCATTGCTACCTCTGTTACAGCCGCCAGCAGACTGGGCGATCCGGAGTTGTTCCGCAATTACCTGCAATTTCTGAATACATTTACAGCGCAGGCTCCCAGGGGGGTCCGTCCTATGCTGGATAACCTCGAGGTGCTGTTCAGCCAGCTTACTCTGGGGGGGTTGCGGCGCTGGGCGTTATGGGGCGCGCATGCTCACCGGACGGATTACGAAGCACAACTTCAGTATTTCAGTTTGAGTTCCAAAGAATCCCATGCAGTACTCAGAAAGGAGCGTAAGGGAACACTGTTCGTTGATATTCAGCGGCGTATCAATATTTATCTGCGTGCGTTATGGGCGCGTGATTTTTATATGCGGCCAACATCAGGTGACTTTGAGAATCGTGAAGGCTATCGTCCGTTCATCGAGGATTACATCATCCATCTGCCTGATGCCTATGATAATTACGGTGATATTGCTGCCAGTGAAGTTTATCGTGCAGCGGCTGCGCATGCAGCAGCACATCTGGTGGAAACAAAAAAACCGATCTCTGCCGAGTCGCTGAATCCGTTACAGATGGCAGTCATTTCAGTGATTGAGGATGCGCGGGTGGAAGCCTTGTCCATTCGTCGTTTTCCGGGGTTGCAACATACCTGGTCGGCATTGCATATCGCAACAGCTGACATGAATACGACGATAGGCGATTATCTCAATCGACTTGCGCGTGCCTTGATTGATCCCGATTACAGCGATCCGGATGAATGGGTGATTCAGGGACGGTTGCTGTTTTCCCAAGTGCAGGATCGTTTGACTGATAATCAGATATGCTGGGATATCGGGGTGCAGCTTGCTCATGAAATCATGGCAAAGAAGATACCGTTCAACCCAAGAACGGATGTGCTGACAGCACTTTACCGGGATGATAACCGCTATTTCTGGGAGTTCGAGGAATTTGATTTCGAGCGATCCATTGCCGCCGGTTATGAACCACTCAAACAAGTGCGCAAGCATGTGAGTGTCATGGAATTCATTAACGAGCTCGATGTCGAGACCGCCGGGGATGATGCCCAGGAAATATGGGTGCTGGGAACAGAATTGTTTCCTTACGAAGATTATGGCGTTTCCTACAACACGCTGGAAGGAAAAGAGCCGGTTGCTTCACCTTTCCACTATGCGGAGTGGGACTACCAGATTCAGCTGGAGCGACCAGCATGGTCAACTGTTCAGGAAAAGCGTGCCAAGCCGGGAGATATTCAGATCATCGATGAGATTGCTGCCCAATATAAACGGGAAATTCATCGCATGAAATTCCTGCTGGATGCAATGCAGCCGCAAGGGGTGCAAAGGATTCGTAAACTGGAAGATGGTGATGAAATCGATATCAATGCGGCGATTTCTTCGCTCGTTGATATCCGTATGGGACAGCATCCGGATCCGCGTGTCATGATGCGTGCGGTACGCAAGGTAAGAGATATATCGGTAATGGTACTGCTGGATTTGTCAGAATCCACCAATAATCAGGTAAATGGCCAGGAGTTTACGGTACTGGATCTGACCAGGCAGGCTACCGTGTTACTGGCAGATGCCATTAACCGGATTGGTGATCCTTTCGCGATACATGGTTTCTGTTCAGATGGCCGGCATGACGTCGAATACTACCGGTTCAAGGATTTTGACCAGCCTTACAATGAAGTTCCCAAAATGAGGCTGGCGGGGATGACCGGTCAGCTTTCTACGCGCATGGGGGCGGCCATACGTCATGCAAGCCACTTCCTGAAACTGCAGCGTGCTGCCAAGAAGCTGTTGCTCGTGATTACAGATGGGGAGCCGGCAGATGTTGACGTGCGTGACCCGCAATATCTGCGGTTCGATACCAAGAAGGCTGTAGAAGAAGCCGGTCGTTCAGGCATACTGACGTATTGTATGAGTCTCGATCCTCGTGCAGATCAATATGTATCCAGGATATTTGGAATGCGAAACTATATGGTAGTGGATCATGTTGAGCGATTGCCAGAGAAGCTGCCAATGCTGTATGCTGGGTTGACACGTTAAGGCTGCTTACAGGTAGGTTTATGAGCGAACAAGTTTATTCGGGAGTCGATCAGGATGAGGATGGAGGGTTGACTCCGTTGGGACGTATCGTGATCGATGCATGGGTTTTTGGTATCCTACCCGAGAGTGAGATGTGTACGGGCTGGAGTATGTCTCAAATGCAAAATCTCTATGAGGAGGTCTATGCTGCATGGGGACCTTATGCACATCTTCCCAGCCGCTTGCCACCGGAATTGCAGCAACGTCATTCTTTTTTCTATTCACAGAGAATAACCGTTGCAAAAAATAATGGCTGGGATACTGATCTCAGCGACGAATCCTGATCAGGATATTTTTCTGGTTCTATCAGGGTTGATTCAGGCAGTAGTACCCGTCTTTACCCTATCCTCCGCCAGTAAAAACTGGCACGACACCTCGTAATAAACCACCTTCGGGTGGTTTATTCTTTTCCTGAATATATTCATTGCGGGTATTTCTGTCATAAAAACAGGCTCGAGTGCTCACTGTATCCGGCGGCTATACTGAATAAGATCGGCTCAGAGTGCTTTTTGTGAATTGCAGGTCCTCTCTATGAGGTTGTCCTGCATTCACTCTCGTTACTGCTTGGGATTCTCTGCCGGAGGCTTCTGCCGGAATGAGATTACCTTCGCCAGTTTGTGGGGAGCTTGCTTCGCCATCATGGCACTCAAAGCAAGTGGAAATTCGATTTGCAGGCGCTGCATGATGTCTGTCTGATCTTCCCGGTAAAAGACAGCGTCATATTCTATTGGCTGATTAAGTGCTTCACGTTCGTGCGAGTGAAAATTCTGCCAGGCAATATCGATCCAGCATTTACGTTGACTGTCGACAAACACGAACTCTTCAGCATCGACGATGGCCATATATTGCATGCTGCGGATGGGTATGAATAATTGCTTTGTTTCACAGCGAGCAAGTAGCTTGATAGCCAGGTTGTAAGTGGTCGCCGGCAGGGTTCGTTTTTCCCGTCTGATTTCAGGATCGCGATAGCAGGTAATTTCCATTTCCAATATCCTCCAGTCAAATGGTTTGATAACAGTCACCTTGTTTCGGGAAAGTGACATTTCTTCAGCGGATATTGCGGGAATTCTGGATGCGTCGATAAACCACCGGCAGCTTCTGTGTCGTTTTACCGGGCTCTGATCCCATATCCGTCTGTCTACGGAAGGTGGCCAGGGTGAGAAGTTTCCAAATACAACTTCAGCACCTTATAATTTGATATTTGTCAAACTCTCAAAAAGATTGTAACGCTATTCCGGGTAGACCGGTAGAAACTTGCTGCACGAAATAAACCGGATATTGGCGCCAGATCCGGGATCGAGAGCATTATTTACGCAACAGGAAAATAGGTTTTGTGCGGCAGATGCTTCTGGTTTGATTCCTGCGTGATCTGTACTGTTGCGATCACGTTGCTCCCGGTCCGAATGATAATCGTGTCCCATAGGATGGCGTATCGGAGTTGTGAGATGCCTGGTACCGGGGGAAGAGCGATTCAGGGAAGAATCTGCTTGTTTCAGATGGCTTTTAGCCGATATGAAAACCTTGAGCAGAAAATATGAGGTTATCCGGATGATCTGGTCGGGGTGAGAGGATTTGAACCTCCGGCTCCTGCGTCCCGAACGCAGTACTCTACCAGGCTGAGCTACACCCCGAATGAAATGATTTAATGAGAATTGGTGTTTACAAGAAAGTATCCGGTATTGTTAAAATTGGTGGCAGCCAAAGCCGATAATTTCAGTAAATGCTGCTAATAATTTCTTGTAATTGCAAATTCTGCCAATTCTAGCAAACATTGCTTGTAGATAGAATCACGGATTGCAGTGATTGCCGAAATGGCCATATTGGCTTCGTTCTGGGCACATTGCTTTGCGTAATCGAGTGCACCACTTTCCTGAATGATTTTGAGTATTGGTTCAAACCCATCCTTCCCACCGGTTTCAATGGCATGGCGCACGGTATCTACCTGTTCAGGTATGCCTGAGCGCATGGCAAATATCAGCGGCAGGGTCGGTTTTCCTTCCGCCAGATCATCTCCCAGATTCTTGCCCGTATCCTGATCGTTCCCTGAGTAATCCAGCAAATCATCCACCAGCTGGAATGCAGTACCGAGGTGCATGCCATAGGCTGCCAATGCTTCCTCTTCGGCCGGAGTGGCTCCTCCCAGTATCGCTCCCAATCGAGCAGCAGCTTCAAAAAGTTTGGCAGTTTTGAAACGGATGACCTGTAGGTAGTTTTCTTCTTCCACATCCGGATCACGACAGTTGAGTAACTGGAGCACTTCACCCTCGGCGATGGTATTGGTCGCATCGGCCAGCACCTCCATGACCCGCATGTTGCCTACTTCCACCATCATCTGAAAAGCGCGCGAGTAGAGAAAATCCCCTACTAATACACTAGCGGCATTGCCAAATAAAGCATTGGCGGTGGCCTGGTTGCGGCGTAATTCGGATTCATCCACCACGTCATCGTGCAGGAGTGTCGCGGTGTGAATGAATTCGACGACCGCAGCCAGGTTGTGATGGTGCAAGCCTTTGTAATCGAACAATCCTGCAGCCAGGATGACCAATGCCGGCCGCAGTCTTTTACCGCCGCTGTGAATGATATATTCACTTACCTGTCGGACCAGTGCAACCTGAGAATGAAGCTTTTGCTGGATAACATTATCAACCTCTCCCATATCTTTGGCGATAACATTTCTGATTGACTCGATTGACACAATGACTCCTTGAAGAAACTGCTATGGTAGAAATGTCGCTGCCTGGGTGTCAAGCTGGATTCCCGCAGATGGAGCAGCCGAGATGTATGTCGTACAGCGTGTGGTCATGGAACTTCCATTGATTGAGGCGGTACAACTTCCGCTATAATTGACCCATTTTGAATTGGCGTCATCGGGATACTTTTCATGCAACTTTTTGCTTTTGGTGTCAACCATCATACTGCACCTTTAGACATACGCGAGCATGTAGCTTTTTCGGAAGAGTCGATGCAGCATGCGCTGCATGATCTGGTAGGTCACCAGCTCGTCAAGGAGGCGGCTATTGTCTCAACGTGTAATCGTACTGAGATATATTGTAATACCGATACGCCGGATAAGGCAGTCGGCTGGCTGGCTGATTTTCACCACCTTCGGTTCGGGGATCTGGAGCCTTATCTCTACAGATTGTTGCGGGAACAGGCGGTCAAGCACGCCTTCCGTGTCGCCAGTGGGCTGGATTCCATGGTTTTGGGTGAGCCGCAGATACTGGGACAGATGAAGAATGCCGTAAAATCTGCTGAACAGGCGGGAACCTTGGGACTGTTGTTGCACAAAATGTTTCAGCGCACATTTTTTGTCGCCAAGGAAGTACGTACTTCTACAGAAATAGGTGCTTGTTCTGTTTCGATGGCAGCCGCGTCGGCACGCCTGGCTGAGAGAATTTTCGGCAATATCAGTGAGCAGAAAGTGTTGTTCATCGGTGCAGGTGAAATGATCGAATTGTGTGCCGCCCATTTCGTTGCCAGACATCCTGTGCATGTAACTGTTGCCAATCGCACGGTAGAGCGGGCAGAGGCGCTGGCCCGGCGCTTCAATGCTCATCCTATCTCCCTGGGTGAGCTGCCGGATCAGTTGGCGTTGCATGATATTGTCGTTACTTCTACGGCAAGTCCGTTGCCGATACTTGGAAAAGGGATGCTGGAACGGGCGATCAAGCAGCGTAAACATCGACCGGTTTTCATCGTTGATCTGGCCGTGCCGCGGGATGTTGAAGCGGAAGTGGCCGAATTGGATGATGTGTTTCTGTATTACGTGGATGATCTGGCCGATATTGTCAAAGAGGGGTTGGATAATCGTCAGGGTGCGGTGACTCAGGCTGAGACGATTATTGAATCCAATGTCGTCGATTTCATGCACTGGGTTGCCACGCGGCAAAGTGTCCCAACCATTCGGGCACTGCGTAATCAGGCAGAGCGATATCGCCGACATGAGCTGGCCCGTGCACACAAACTGCTGGCAAAAGGAGAAGATCCTGAAAAGGTATTGGAATCACTCAGCAGTGGATTGACCAATAAATTCCTCCATCTTCCTTCTTCTGTTCTGAATCATGCGACTGATGATGAACGTGAACAGCTTATCGAACTCGTCAACCGGCTGTACCAGTTGCATCACTCTTAATGAACAAGGGAATTATCGATCAGCTCACCCGGCTGAGTATGCGGCTGGGGGAACTGGACAAGCTATTGAGTACCGAAAAAATCACAGCGGATCTGGATAATTACCGGAAGCTTTCGCGTGAACGGGCAGAAATCGAACCAGTAACCGAGCTGTATCGCACCTACCAACAGGTCGAACAGGATTTGGCAACAGCCAGGGAAATGAGTTCAGATCCACAGTTTCGTGACTTTGCCGAAGCCGAAATCGAGGCAGACAGGCGGAAACTCACAAATATCGAAACCGAAATACTCAGGCAGTTGTTGCCTAAGGACCCGAATGACGAGCGCAATATTTTTCTGGAAATACGGGCAGGTACGGGAGGAGATGAGTCCGCCCTGTTTGCGGGCGATCTGTTTCGCATGTACAGTCGCTATGCGGAGCGGGAAGGATGGCAGGTGGAAGTCGTTTCACAGAATCCTTCCGAGGTAGGCGGGTACAAGGAAATCATTGTCCGAATCATTGGCCACGGTGCTTATTCCAGACTCAAGTTCGAGTCGGGCGGACATCGTGTACAGCGTGTTCCGGCGACTGAAACACAGGGACGTGTACATACTTCGACCTGTACCGTTGCGGTTCTGCCGGAAGCAGATGAAATTGCCGATATCACTCTGAATCCGGCTGATTTGAGGATCGATACCTTTCGTGCTTCCGGGGCTGGAGGACAGCACATCAACAAAACGGATTCGGCTGTGCGGATTACCCATTTGCCGACGGGAATCGTGGCTGAATGCCAGGAGGGGCGCTCCCAGCATAAAAACAAGGCGCAGGCGATGAGTGTTCTGATTGCCCGTATCCTTGACAAACAGGTACGTGCGCAGCAGGCTGAACAGGCAGCTACTCGAAAATCGCTCGTGGGAAGTGGTGAACGTTCAGAGCGCATTCGTACCTATAATTTCCCGCAGGGCAGAATTACTGATCACAGGATCAATCTCACACTCTATAAAATCGAGCAGATTATCGATGGCGAGCTGGATGAACTATGTTCCGCCCTGGCTGCCGAGCACCAAGCCGCCCAACTGGCTGCCATGACAGAGAAATGAGGGGAAACGATTTGCTTGTTCCGGCACGGGAGAGCCCGGATGCATCCGTTACAATCGGTGAGCTTTTGCAGAGAGCTGCAAATGTCGTTGATCGCGTCGATGCACGTTGGATATTACAAAGTGTATTGAACACAGATGCGGCTTTCCTGATCGCGCATGCTGAACAGTTACTCAGTACGGATCAGGTTGCCCATTTCCGGCAAATGCTTGCAAGGCGCATAGCCGGGGAGCCGGTTGCATACCTGACAGGAGAAAGGGGATTTTACGATCTGGTATTTGAAGTGACGCCCGATGTATTGATTCCACGCCCTGAAACGGAGCTGCTGGTGGAGATGGCATTATCGAAAATACCATCTGACAGGAAATGTAATGTTCTCGACCTGGGAACCGGGAGTGGAGCTATCGCGATTACCCTCGCCAGGCATCGCGCCAGTACCTGTGTGACGGCGGTCGATTTTTCTCCCGGAGCAATGGCAGTCGCCCGCAGGAATGCCAGAATGCACGCTGTAAAAAATGTGGTATTCATCGAGGCTGACTGGTTTTCCAGTTTTACCAGCGAAAAATTTGATGTGATCGTAGCCAATCCCCCCTATGTCGCTGCAGGAGATCCGCATTTAGAGGAAGGGGATCTGCGTTTCGAACCGTTGACTGCACTGGTGGCTCAGGATAACGGTCTGGATTGTATTCGTACAATCATTGCGCAAGCTCCGGGCTATCTTGAACCATCCGGATGGTTGATGCTGGAACATGGCTATGACCAGGCTGATGTCTGTCGCGAATTACTGGCTAAAGCTGGTTTTACCCACTTGTTTACCCGACCGGATATTGCCGGTACAGACAGGGTAACTGGTGGGCAGTATGAATGAGTCTCGATAAGAATTTGTGACATGATTTGTGAATTGTTATGAATACATAAACTCAAATGAATAAATGAAAGGAAAGAAGTTTTTGTATGAGATGAGTCAGTTGGAATATCGGTTGGTTATGAAATATATGACTGCTTTGTAAAATTCAAGGAGAAGATAAAATATGGATGTCGTTGATTCTATTGAGAAACAAGTATCGTCACACCCGGTGGTTTTATATATGAAAGGTACGCCGCAGCAACCACAGTGTGGTTTTTCCGCCAACGCGATACGGATATTGAATGCTTGCGGGGTTGAGGATTTTTTTGCAGTAAATGTGCTGGCTGACCCGGAAATACGTCAGGGCATCAAGGATTATTCCAGCTGGCCTACGATTCCCCAGTTGTATGTCAACGGGGAATTTATCGGTGGGTCGGACATCATGTCCGAAATGTATCAGAATGGAGAATTGCAGAAGCTGTTTGAGAAATGATCGGGCAATGAGCCGATCCGTGTACCAATTGTACTAACTGATTGCTAAAGCAATTACCCAGTATCTTGCAAATTTACCTGCAGCAATGAAAAGTGCTGCTGAGGCCCAGTGGATCCGCAACCATCCGGCGGCTACGCACAATATGTCGCCGATCAGTGGCAGCCAGGACAGAAATAACACGGGTGCCCCATGGCGGCGTATCCACTCCAGCCCGTGAACATGGCGACCAATCTTCTCTGACAGCGCCTGTTCGTCGGGCAGCAAACGACCAATCACATAAGAACTCATTCCCCCCAGCGTATTACCGAGCGTGGCGATGTTCAATGCTGGCCAGAACAGATCGGGATAAGCAACCAGCACCCCAGCCAGCACAGCTTCAGATCCTCCCGGTAGTAACGTTGCCGCAAGAAAACTGCTGGTAAAAAGTGCCAGCAGACTGGCATTCTCATTCATAGGAATAGTGTCAATTTTCTGGTAACAGTAGGTGAATCGGAGGGTAGTTCGAAGATGTCCGCAAATCATTGTATTTATACACTGCGGTAGTGTAGCACTGTGGACGCTACTACTTTATTCCGGTGATGTCATGCCGGAAGGGAATTGACGCTCCTGTGACTGCATCTCCTGTCATGCTGTCATGTAGATACGACAGATATGGGAAATTCCACGTTACGCAGAAATCATCATCCCATGGCTCATGAATTACACAAGTTTATAAAGGTTTCATATATTTGTCCGTTTTACCTTCAGTGATCGAAATAATACAAAAATGAAATTATCCTAAACCAGCCGGCAACATTTAGAGCCCCGGGGTATTCAAGCAAAAAGGAAAACTGGTGAAACTGATTATTGCTAGATATGCAATCCGGGTTGCGCGTTTTACTGCCCGTGGCGGGAACTTTATTCCAGAAGGCGGAAAAATCAAGGGGAGAGGGCTAAACAGTATCCCGATCCGATTTACGCTGATGGCTCTGGTGTTTACGGCGTTGTGTACATTTCTGCAATACCACTATGTACTCCCGTTAATAGAATCCGGAACATCTGACAGTATAGTCGTTGTGGCAATTCTGCTGAGTATCTCCCTGCCTGCGGCAATTACGTATTTTGCCGCAAATAAGCTGACAAATACCATACGTGAGCTCAACAAGAGTACCGATGCCATAGCAGCGGGAGATTTCGATAGACCGGTCGATGTGGATTGTGCCTGTGAAGTCGGTAGCCTCGCTGACAGTTTTCGTGCAATGGTGAATCGCCTCAATTCCAATATCGTGCGGATCAATACACTGGCGTATACGGATGCTGTGACAGGATTGCCCAATCGGGCCGTGGTCAGCCATGTTCTGGATCTTGCCGCGAGAATGCGGGGGAGTGCGGATTGCAAGGGTGCGCTGATGTTTATCGATCTCGATGGGTTTAAGCGCATCAATGACACATTGGGCCATGAGGGAGGGGATGAACTGCTGCGTCAGGTAAGTCGGAGGGTCATCGAAAAGGGATTTAATCTGACACGTGGCCAGATTGAAAATTGTACGACAGCATTTGGTGAGTTACGCCAAACTTGTCCTGAAAAACTTGTTTTCGCTCGCTTTGCCGGAGATGAGTTCGTGGCAATCATGCCGGGAGAATTTCATCGACGCGTACTCGAGAAATACGCTGCGGATATTCTCAAAGCAGTGAACGAACCTTTCCTGGTCAGCGACAATGAACTGAGGATTGGTGCCAGTATCGGTATTGCCCGGGTGACCTCGGACTCGGATGATCCGAGGCAGCTTCTGATCAACGCCGATATAGCTATGTACTCGGCAAAAGAATCCGGTAAAAACCAATATCGGTTTTTTGATGAATCACTCAAGAATATTGCAGTTGAACGCAGCCAGATTGAGGCCGATCTGCGCAAGGCGATTGAAGAGGATATGCTGGACATGCATTATCAGCCCAAGCTGAATGCCCAGACCTTGCAGGTTACGGGTGTCGAGGCTCTGGTGCGCTGGAAACATCCGCAAAAAGGGGCGATACCACCAGCCAGATTTGTCGGAATAGCTGAACAATGCGGATTGATGCCAGCACTTGGCACGAATATCCTGCGTATGGTTGCCAGGCAGGCACGCGCGTGGCAGGAGGTAGGGATGCCGATGCCCATTGCGGTGAATGTTTCTGCAGTACAGTTCGAGCGTTCCGGCATAGCAAATGAAATTCTCGCTATTCTTGAACAACACGCAGTTGACCCGCTACTTATCGAGATCGAACTTACTGAATCAATGATCATGTCTGATTTTGCGACGGCAAAATCGCGCCTGGAACAACTGCGGGAGGCTGGTGCACAAATTTCAATTGATGATTTTGGTACGGGTTACTCCAATTTGTACCAGCTTTCACATCTGCCGTTCAACGTTCTGAAGATTGATAAATCCCTGGTAGACGATATCGGCAAGAATTCAAAATCTGAAGCGATCGTTACTGCCATTGTCCAGATGGTACATTCGCTGGGGCACAGGGTGGTGGCAGAGGGTGTCGAGACGCATGAACAATATGCTTTCCTCAGAAAAGCGAGGTGTGATCAGGTACAGGGTTATCTGTTCGGTCGTCCCATGCCTGCACACGAGCTGATAGAATGGGTCAGTGACCATGCTTCAGATAATGGCTCCATGAATAATACCCTGATTGAGAAAGTCTCCAGAGTGGCTTGAGGCACGTGCAGGGTAGCAGTTGTATTTATCCATGTGCTGACTGGCCACGTTTCTCGATCGTACTTCCATGTCGTGTATTCTGATTGCATAATTGTGGAACAGGAAAGTAATGATGCCTGTCGTAAGCGAGGACGGTTGTGAGAGGTTCGGGTTGGGTGGAACTGTGCTTGCGGATTATGCTCATGCGAATAAAAACAAACGTGGCTTCGTCAGCCGGTTTTTACGCTCGCTATCCTCTATTTGTGCAATAACGGAGTTGATTCATGCTGATTTATGATGCGCACAGTCCTGCGCCGCGTTGTTTACGAATGTTCCTGCTGGAGAAACAGTTACAACTGTCAGCAGTGACAGTGGACGTCATGACTGGAGAAAATCGGCAGCCGGCGTATCTGGCTGTCAATCCGGCAGGACAAACCCCGGCGTTGCGTCTGGATGATGGTAGTACGCTAACAGAAGCCGTTGCCATTGCAGAATATCTGGAAGAGCTTCATCCCTTACCGGCGCTGATCGGCAATACACCCGAACAGCGCGCACAAACCCGACAATGGTGGCGACGGGTGGAACTCAATATTACCGAATTTATTCATAATGCATACCATTATGCGGAAGGGTTGGCTCGGTTTGAGCCCCGTATCCCGGTGTTGCCCGAAGCGGCTGACGGATTGAAGCGTGTGGCGCAGGATCGACTGCGCTGGCTGGATGGTATGTTCGGAACAGGGCCGTATCTGTGTGGTGAACGTTTTACTGCTGCTGATATCTGGCTTTATGTATGGCTGGATTTTGGTGTAGCGGTCAATCAGCCGTTCGACCGCGATTTGCCAAAAATCGGCCCCTGGTTTGAACGTATCGCGGCACGGCCTAGTGCCGAACTGAGCAGGGTACTGCTGAAAGTTGACGGGAACGACTAATTGCCCCGAGTGCAAGAAAAATGTAACTGTATGTCATATTTGTATGTGATTTCTGATTTCATTGAAAATAAGAAAGTCTTTTATGGGTTATGGCGTTTGTCCAGCCGATCAATAGGCCACATTCAGGTTTTTATTGCATTTGATTTATATTGCAATGTGTTATAAATCGGGTTAGGTTATGTACGTTTTTCTTGAAATAGTGGGTGAAAGTGTGAAGTGATGTTTTTTTATTAAGGAGATAGATGAAATGAACAAGAAAAGAATGGTAACGATGTTTGTATTGGTGGGTGCTTGTGCTGGTTTGTCCGCTTGTGCAACGACCGGGGAGGTTGAAGCACTCAAATCGCGTGTCGATGCACTGGAATCCAATGTTTCTGCAACGAAATCAGATGCAGCTGCTGCCAGAGCAGCCGCCAATGATGCGGTCAATATCGCTAATCAGGCAATGGATAAGGCCAATGAGGCCAATGCACGCTCGATTGATACCGAAACCAAAATTGATCGCATGTTCAAACGTGCAATGCACAAATAAGCCAGTTGTTTCGTGATTACTCCGGGTTCCCCTGTTTCATTTGCGATCGAAGTTCGTTTTCTGATCCGGATGAAGCAAGGTGGGATCCGGGGTAGTTTAAGCAGTTATTCCAATCAATCTTCCTGATGCTCGCAAGTTGAGCAATTCAACACATTCTTCTTCATCCGTGCATCATTCCTGCAGCTGAATTCCCTCACACACTGCAAGGTCTCATTGACCGTTTCCTGGTTTGTCTGCCATGGATTACTTTTGCTCTTCACCAGCATTTTTGTGAGTAGCCATAGAATCCTGTTCCAGTTCTGATGCCTGGGGCAGGTTTCTGAGCGGATGCAGTGGAGGGACATCGCGATTATTTTCCGTGCGATCGCGGTAAAGTGCGGCGCGACTTAGCAATATCAGTGTTACTGGTGTAGTTGCCATTACGAATACACCAATCAGCAGTTGATGCAGAACGAGCTGTGATTCCACGACACTGAAGTAAATCACCGAAGCGATGGCGATACCGGCTGTTCCCCAGCTTGTTCCGAGAGTCGGTGCGTGAATACGGTCGTAGAAACTGCGTAAGTGGTAAAGTCCGAATGAACCGACCAGTGTCAATCCGGCACCGATCAGCAGAAAAAGGGCAATGAGCAATGTGGCCCATATCGGCAGGTCAGCAGCATGATTCATTCGATTACCTCCCCGCGCATCAGAAATTTAGCCAATGCCACGGTTGCCACAAAACCCAGCGCACCAATGATCAGGGAAATTTCAAAATACAGTGAATTACCGGTGCGTATGCCAAAAACGAGCATCAGCAGCATCGAGTTATTGTAGAGTGTATCCAGCCCCAGCACTCTGTCCTGAGCACGCGGTCCGCTGATCATGCGGGCCAGTGCCAGTACCATGGCAATTCCCAGAGCAATTTGTGCCGTGGTAACGGCCCAGAAAAGAATAGTGGCACTCATTCAAATATCTCCTGTAACAGGTATTCATAGCGATTCTTGATCAGATTCAACCAGGCGGTCTCATCAACCAGATCAAAAACATGCAGTATCAGGATATTACGTGCAGAGTTGTAGTCGATCCAGGCCGTGCCGGGGGTACCCGTTATGATGATGGCCAGAATGGCCAGTCCCATGGGGTCGCGCAGATCGAGCGGAATGGTCATGAAACCGGATTTCCCGACTTTTCTACCCCCATGCAGAATGATTCCGGCTACGGCGATGTTGGAACGCACGATATCGTAAAACACGATGGCAAAGAGTCTGGGCAGTAAATCCCAGCGCCGGAGTCGTGGTTTTGCCGGGTGCAGCGCGGCCAGTCCCCAGGTGGCGATAATTGCAGTGAGGGTGCCAAGCAGAAACTGGCCGACTGAGAAACCGGCCAGCATCAGCCATGTGATGATCAGTAAGATGATCAGCAACGGGTATGGGAACAATCTGTTCATTCTGTCGTTTCCATCGGCTGTGGTAATACCGCACTCTGTGTCTTCATGACCCCTTCAATGTATGGCCGTGGTGCGTGCAGGCTGTTTGCGGTTGCTTCCATGAAACGCATCACCGGTCCCGCCTGTATGGTCAGTACGAGTGTCATGCACAGCAAGGCGGCAACCGGTACGATTTCGATCAGCAGTACCCGTGGCAGTGCCGTATCTACCGGGGGTGCCCAGAAAGTACGTATGCCGGAGCGGCTCATGGCGATCAGGGTAGCCAGCCCGGAAAAAATGAGCAGCGCCAGGAACCACCAGAGAGTGGCGGGAATGAAGTGCATCTGCCCTGATTCACCGGGACTGAACAGGGCGTTGAGGATGACAAATTTGGCAATGAAACCCGAAAGGGGCGGCAAACCGGCCAGCAGAATGGTGCAAGCGGCAAAGCATGTGCCCAGCACGGCAATCGTTCTTGGAATGGCCACTCCGATGATTTCCTCGTTTTCCGTTTCTTCATCGTCATAACCGAATGCTTCCATGGTAACGGCCAGAACGCTTGCTGCCATATTCTGCCCTCTTTCAACCAGTTCGATGAGCATGAACAGTGCGCTGATCGCCAGTGTGGAGCTGGCGAGATAAAACAGGGCACCGGCAGTTACTTCGGTTTGTACCAGACCGATGCTTGCCAGCAGTGTACCGGATGAGATCAGCACTGAAAAACCGGCAAACCGTCCCGGTGTCTGTGAAGCAAGTACCCCGACAGTGCCAAAGCTGATCGTCGCCAGACCGCCATAAAGCAGTATCTGTGCTCCCAGACTTTCCGGAAAACCAGGGTCACTCCCGAAAAACAGCAGTGACAGACGCAGCAGCACATAAATGCCGACTTTACTCATGATGGCAAAAATGGCTGCTGACGGCGCTGGTGCTGCGGCGTAGGTCGTGGGCAACCAGAAATTCAATGGCCACATACCTGCCTTGATGAGAAAGGCCACACTCAGAATGGCTGCCCCAGATTCCAGCATCGTGCGGTTTGCCTCATTGATTTGCGGGATACGTATGGCCAGATCGGCCATGTTGAGCGTGCCGGTAACGCTGTAAATCAGAGCTACTCCGATCAGAAACAGCAGTGAAGCGACAAGGTTGATGGCAATGTAGTGTAACCCCGCCTTCACCCGCAATAATCCTGATCCGTGTAATACCAGACCGTAGGATGCTGCCAGCATAACTTCAAAGAATACGAAGAGATTGAACAGATCTCCGGTCAGGAATGCGCCATTCAACCCCATCAGCAGCAACAGAAACAGGGTATGAAAATGGACACCGGCCTTGTGCCAGCGCCCGAGTGAAAATACCAGAGAAGGTAGAGCGAGCATCGCGGTCAGAACCAGCATCATCGATGACAGGCGATCCAGCACCAGGTTGATGGCAAATGGGGGTGGCCAGTTACCCAGCAGGTAGACCGCGATCCTGTCTTCATTCGCACTGTTATCCGTATGCACAATGCACAGAAGCAGGATCGATATCACCAGCAATACAATGGTGGATAGAACGGATACGAAGGCTTTGACGTGCCGTGCACGATCATCGAGAAAAAGCAGCAGCACTCCGGCGATGAATGGAATCAGAACCGGTGCAATGACAAGGTGTTCCGGAGATAAATTCATCGGTCGGGTTCCTTGCCATCAACATGATCGGTGCCCGTCAGACCGCGTGAGGCAAGCAGGACAACCAGAAAGAGTGCCGTCGTGGCAAAACCGATGACAATGGCTGTCAGTACCAGTGCCTGAGGTATCGGATCGGCAAATGTTGTCGGATCAATTTGAGCACCTGCCTGCGTGACCGGCGGTTTGTCTGTCACCAGCCGTCCCATGCTGAAAATGAACAGGTTGACGGCATAAGAGACCAGTCCCAGCCCGATGATGACCTGGTAGGTGCGAGGACGCAGCAGCAGCCATACACCTGATCCAACCAGTATGCCGATACCGAGAGACAGAACCAGCTCCATTAATCTTCCTCCCCGGTTTTTTCAGTGTCTGCGGAGCGCGTGCGATAGCTGCGGAGGGATTGATGGGCTATTGCAATCAGCATCAGTGCGGTTGCACCGACAACCAGTAACAGGACACCCAGATCGAAAAACAGCGCTGTGGCGACAGGTAATTCTCCGATCAATGGTATTTCCAGATGATCGAAATGAGAGGTCAGGAAGGGGAATCCAAACAGCCATGATCCCACCCCGGTCAGCACTGCCAGCAGTAAACCAGAGCCAATCCAGCGAACCGGCCGGATATAGAGACGGTCTTCTACCCAACGGGTTCCACTGGCGAGGTACTGCAACAGGATGCCGATAGCCAGTGTGATACCGGCAGCAAACCCGCCGCCTGGCAGATCATGGCCGCGCAGAAAGAAATAAACCGCCAGCAGAATGATGAACGGGAACATCCACTGCATGACGATTGAAGGTACCATCAGATAGTCGTGCACGGTTTCTCCAATGCTGCGGTCAGGATGATTGTCATCAAAAGCATTCTGCCTGCGCTGCTGCTCGGGAATATCGATACTGTCCGGTGCAGGCCGGAAACGCCGCAGCAGTGCGTAAACGGTAAGTGCCACGATGCCCAGTACGGTGATTTCACCAAAGGTATCAAAACCACGAAAATCGACCAGGATGACATTGACGACATTGTTACCCCCTCCTTCCGAATGAGCTCGCTCCAGAAAAAATCGGGCGATCGAATCGGACAATGGTGCATTGGTCATTGCTTTATAGGCTATCAGTGCCATTCCCCCTCCGCAGCCGACAGCCAGCATCAAATCCCGGAATCTGCGTGTCCAGGCAACCGGTGTCGAAGCATTGTCGATTTGTGCCACTCTTTTCGGCAGCCAGCGCAGCCCCAGCAGGATCAGAACGGTAGTGACGATTTCTACCAGTAACTGCGTCACCGCCAGATCAGGTGCGGAAAACCAGACAAAGGTGATACAGGTGACGAGGCCTGCTCCTCCCATCAGGATCAGTGCAGCCAGACGATGATATTTGGCCTGATAAGCGGCACCAAGTGCACAGGCGACGCCGATTCCCCAGAGTATTGCAAAAACAGGGTCGATTCCAGTCAGTATCGGCGAACTGAAATCGATACCTGCTCCAAAGAACGGCCAACTGCCGGCAATCAAGGCAGTCAGCATGACCAGAAACAGTTGCGGCTGGAGACGGTGTGTACCAAAAGACTCTTCCAGCCAGCGTGCCCATCGCCACGAGAGCGTAACCAGCATCCTGTCAAAAATATGCTGACCTTTGAGATGACTCAGACCAGGCGGGCCATCTTCACATCGGGCAAGATAATTTTTCAGGGCCAGATAGAGCAACACTCCGCCGATGAGCGCAGTCACACTCATGATCAGCGGAGTATTGATGCCATGCCATATGGCCAGACTGTATTGCGGGGTGTGTTCACCCAGTACCGAGGTCACGGCAGTATGCAGATAAGGGCCGACAGTCATGCCCGGAATGATGCCGACAATGAGACAGGCCAGCACCAGAAACTCGATTGGCAATCGCATCCAGTGTGGAGGTTCATGGGGTTCGCGCGGGAGATCCCGTGCTTTTTCACCGAAAAAGACGGTATGGATGAAACGTACGGAATAGGTCACGGCAAAGGCACCTGCAATCGTTGCGACATAGGGAAGCATGCCATCCAGTACAGAACCGGAATGTTGCCCGAGTGTTTCGGCAAAAAACATTTCTTTCGAAAGGAATCCATTGAGGAGCGGTACACCTGCCATGGCAGCACTGGCCACCATGGCGAGCGTGGCCGTGATCGGCATGTAGCTGAACAACCCGCTCAGTTTGCGCATATCCCGTGTTCCGGCTTCATGATCGATAATGCCGGCAGCCATGAACAGGGATGCCTTGAAAGTAGCGTGATTCATCATGTGAAAAATCGCTGCTACAGCGGCCAGTGGACTGCCGAGGCTCAGTAGTGTGGTAATCAGGCCGAGATGGCTGATGGTCGAATAGGCCAGCAATCCCTTGAGATCCTGTTGGAAAATGGCGAAGTAAGCGCTGAGCAGCAGCGTACTCATGCCAGCCAGCCCGAGTATGAAAAACCATTCATCAGTACCGGACAATACCGGCCACAGCCGGGTGAGCAGAAACACACCTGCCTTTACCATCGTGGCTGAATGCAGATAGGCGGATACCGGTGTGGGGGCAGTCATTGCGTTGGGCAGCCAGAAATGGAAAGGAAACTGCGCACTTTTGGTCAGTGCCCCCAACAGGATGAGTACCAGTGCAGGAACGTACAGCGCATGCTCCCGGATTCTGTCGCCTGCTGCCAGAACGCTGTCGAGGTCATAGCTGCCGACGATGTGACCGACGAGAATCAGCCCGGCAAGCAGGCAAAGCCCACCGGTTCCTGTGATGATCAGCGACATGCGCGCTCCTTCGCGTGCTGCCGCATTGTGATGCCAGTAGCCGATCAGCAGAAATGAAAAGATGCTGGTGAGCTCCCAGAAAATGGCCAGCAGAATCAGGTTGCCCGCGATGACCATCCCCTGCATGGCACCGGCGAAAGCCAGCAGAAAGGAGAAAAAACGCGGAACCGGGTCTCTGGGGGACATGTAGTAACGTGCATAAAGCACCACTAGAAACCCGATGCCGGTAATCAGCATCGAGAACATCCACGCGAAACCATCCATCCTGAGTGTAAAGTTCAGGCCAGATCCGGGCAACCATTCGATTTCATTACGAAGAGCTTCTCCTTCGGAAATGAATGGATAAAGGCCGGCAGCGATGATAAACGCCGCGATCATTACGCTACCCGCCAGCCACGCTTCCGTATTACGGGCATTGGCCGGCAGTATTGCAGCCAATGCGCTGCCGGCGAAAGGTAACGCTATCAGAAAATACAGGAGATCCTCGCTGTTCATCCTCAGAAAAATAATGTAAATGGTATTGCCGGAGATGCCGGCAGAATTAAATCAGATGATCGACACCAGTGATTGCACCGGGCTGATATCCGACAGGGTAACAGTTCGCAGTTGCCGGAAATATGTATCAGGCATACTTCGGAAACCCGTTGATCCCGATCCGGGCACAGGTTCCGTGATGAGTTGCAAATTGCTGGAAATTATACTGTCGATAATCCGGCGGTACCCGCCGGATTAAAAATGATTTCCCGGTCTGATTCTATTTTTGTCCGGTCAGTCCGGTAATAGTAACAAATCTCAAATGTTGCTGCACGGGCGAAAAAGATTACTTCAGGGAACCTCTGATCAACCGGAACAGTCTGCCTGATCTGGTCCGAGTACGGAATGCAGTACAATCATTCGTGGCGCAGGGCTTCCACCGGTTTGAGTGCAGCAGCTTTCCGGGCGGGATACAGGCCAAAGAAAATGCCGATAATCGAGGAAAAAGAGAATGCCAGGGCGATCATTCCCGGTGTGATCACAATTTCGAGTTCGGCAATTCGGCTGGCCAGCCAGGCTCCCCCGATTCCCAAGGCGATACCGGTGATCCCACCCAGGATACAGATCATCAGCGATTCCAGCAGGAACTGAGTGAGAATCATCCGCTGATTTGCACCGATTGCCATACGGATGCCAATTTCACGAGTACGCTCCGTGACGGATACCAGCATGATATTCATGATGCCAATACCTCCCACCAGGAGAGAAACCGAGGCAACTGCGCCCAGCATCCATGCCATGACCCTGGCAGTGTTGCTTGCCACGGAAGCGAGTGCAGTCAGATTGCGAACGGTGAAATCGTTTTCCATATGGGCGCTAATACGGTGGCGCTGACGCAGCAGGCGGGTGATTTCTGCTTCGGCGGCTTCCATGCTGTCTGCCGTTTTTGCCCGAACTGTCATGTGATTGATCGATCCGGGGAACTGGTTGCCGATGATCTGCCGTTGTGCGGTGGTGAGCGGAATGAATACGTTATCATCCTGGTCACGTCCTGAAAGGCTTTGGCCTTTGGCAACCAGAACGCCGACAACTGTGAACGGCCGGTTGGCAATCCGGACAATCTTTCCTACTGGATCTTCGTTTCCGAACAAGCTGTTTGCTGTGATCTGGCCCAGCACGGCTACGCGGGTGCCGGAGCGTAAATCTCCTTCGGTAAAGATCTCGCCATCGGCCATTTCCCAGTTGTTGACGGAAAAATAGTCCGGGGTGACGCCTGTCAGCACGGTGCTCCAGTTGTTGGCACCGTAGTTGAGCTGTGCGGTACCTGAAATCACCGGTGCGGTTGCATCGACCATGGGCAATTCTGCAATCGCGTGCGCATCCTGTACGGTCAGCGTTTTGACACTGCCGCTGCCCCAGCGCAGTCCGCCGGATGAAGTTGCGCCGGGCATGACGATCAGCAGATGGCTGCCCATTGAGGCAATGGCACTGTTGATGCTGGTTTGTGCGCCCTGTCCGATGGATAGCATCAGTACCACTGCAGCCACGCCGATGATCATGCCGAGCATGGTGAGCGCAGTTCGCAGGCGGTTGGTCTGCAGTGCCCGCGTGGCCTCACCGATGATAGTCAGTAAATTCATGATTTGGAAAGAGGAACGACTGGTTTGGCTATCGGCCTGTCTTCAATGATTCGCCCGTCCTTGAGCCGGATCAGACGGCGAGTCCAGGCAGCAATGTCTTCTTCATGCGTAACGATGACGATCGTCATGCCTTCTTCACGATTGAGGCGGTCGAACAATTGCATGATTTCGTGGCTGGTTTGGGTATCCAGATTGCCGGTAGGTTCATCCGCAAGGATGAGTTGCGGCTGATTGATCAGTGCCCGACTGATGGCGACACGCTGTTGCTGTCCCCCGGAAAGTTGGCCGGGTTGATGCATGACAAACTTTTCCAGCCCGGTTTGCTGCAGCAGCGACATTGCCCGGCGACGACTTTCTGCCCGGCTGTAACCTGCGTATAGTAATGGAATGGCCACGTTATCCAGCGCAGTCATGCGCCTGAGTAGATTGAACCCCTGGAATACGAAACCGATTTGCCGGTTGCGCACGCTGGCGAGCTGATTGCCGGAAAGGGTTGACACATCGTGTCCTGCTAGCCGGTAGTGGCCGCTGGTAGGCGTATCCAGACAGCCGAGTATGTTCATCAGAGTGGATTTTCCGGAGCCGGAATGCCCCATGATTGCGACAAACTCCCCACGCCGTATCGTGAAACTGACATCGAACAGTACCTGCAGGTTGAGGGAGGTACCGGCGTGGTTACCCAGCCGGTAGATCTTGCAGAGCTTTTCCACCTCAATCAAAGGTTCACTGGAACCGCCGGGATGGATCATCAGAACATCCTGAATCTAAAATTGCTGGCAGCCGACTTATCCTGTTTTTTACCGATCATTTCTTCGATGATGAGCGGATCGTTCACATTGAGTTCATTGGAGAGAATTTCAGTGAAATTACCGTCGGTAATGCCGGTGGTTACACTGATCGCTACCGGCCGATTGCCCTCCAGCCGGTAGAGCAACCGTTTGCCAGGTTGTGTTTCCGCTGTGGCGATCAGTTCTTCCAGACTGGGTTTATAGCGCAGGGCGGCATTGGGTACACGCAATACTTCTGTTTTTTCGTTGACGATGAAACGCACGTTGGCCGTCATCCCGGGCAGCAGAGTGCCCTCTTCATTGATGACGGTTGCGATGACATTGTATGTCACCACGTTTTCCTGAACCGTGGGGTTGAGGCGTATCTGCTTGACGATGGCAGAGAATTCGCGATCCTGGAACGCATCCACGGTGAATACCATCGTCTGGCCGGTATGGATCTGACCGATATCTGCTTCTGCCACACTGATATTGATCTGCATCTGTTTCAGATCACGCGCGACCTGAAACAGGGTGGGTGTCTGGAAATTGGCGGCAACGGTCTGCCCGATATTGACGTTCCGGGCGACGACGACACCGGAAATGGGTGAGCGGATGATACTGTAATCCAGGTTGGCCTGATCACGTGCAACCTGTGCCTGGCTGACGATGACCTGTGCCCGTGCAGAATCGAGTAATTCTTTGACTTCATCCATTGCTTCTTTCGAGAGGAAGCCTTTTTCAATCAGGTTACGGCTGCGGTTGGCTTTATTGATGGTGACCGATAAGGCAGTCTGCGCACTTTTCAGACTGGCCTCGGATTGCTGCAGCTGCGCATTGAGCAGAGCCGGATCGAGTTTTGCCAGGATCTGGCCGGTTTTTACCTGATCATTGAAATCGGCGAACAGCTCGATCACCCTGCCGGAGATCTGTGTGCCGATATCGACCAGTTCCAGCGGGGTGAGCGTGCCATTGGCGGATATCGTGCGCACGATATCTCCCTGGTCGGCAGCCCGGGTTGTATACCGTATTTTTCCGGATTCCCCCTGTAGTGAGAAATAACCGTAAATGACACTCGTAAACAGGATGATCAGGAAAAGAATGATTTTTCTGCGTGAGCTGAACATGAAAACAATACCTTATATCGAATGAGGCGTATCGGGCCGCTGAATTTTTAGCAGAAGAAATGACCGAATGGAATCTATTTTTTTTCTTTCTCTGCAGCCACGAATTCCTTGATCTGTCGCAGACGTGCTTCCACGCTGGATAATTGGTAGAAATTATCATGTTTATGGCGCAAAGCGATCTGGAGCTGCTCTATTGCTGCCCGCAGATTACCTTCGCGGATCAGGGCCTCGGCTTCAGCCTGATGTTGCAGCAAGGCATTTCCCAGTGCGGCATGGCACTGGGCTGTAAGCCGGTAAAGCCGGATATCGTCATGGATGAACTGGGACTGGCCATTGATGAAATCCAGCGCAGCCTGTGCATCCTTGTGTTGCAGCAGTGCATCGGCGTAACCGTAAACCAAAGCGCGATAATGCGGGAAGGATTGCAATGCAGACTGATACAGCCGGAAAGCGTCATCGGTCTGCCCACTGGCAAATTTGACGCGTGCTGCAAGCGTTTCAATCATGGCAGCGGATTGCAGATAATCCCCATCCACCTGAATAGATTTTCCCAGACGATGATTCTTGAGTGACTGGGCCGAAGAATCGGATTGAATGGTTCGGTAAAGCGTATTCAATTCCTCATCTGCCTGTTTGAACTGTCTCGCACGCAGCAAAGCCTGGATCAGGCCGTATTGTTCTGCAATTTCGTTGATATAGCGTTTATCCTGCAGACGTGCCTTGAATTCATTGATGACTGAAGCCGGATTACCGCGGGAAGCACGGATCTTGGCGCGAACCAGATGAAATTCCAGGCTGTCCGGCACCTGCCGGTAACCCAGCTCCTGAGTGCGATTCTGAATATCGGCGATACGTTCATGCGTGACCGGGTGAGTCATGAGGTAAGAAGGCATGCCATTTTCGTAATAGCGGCTGGCATGCTGCATGCGCTCAAAGAAGGATGACATGCCGTGCGGATCGAACCCGGCCTTGATGAGCATGTTGAATCCGACACGATCGGCTTCTTTTTCATGCTTGCGGGTGAAATTCAGCTGGGATTGTATGGCGCTGGCTTGAGCGGTGGCCAGGACTGCCTGGCCGGCATTGGGGTTGGAGCGGGAAGCAAGAATGGCGATGGCCAGTGCTGCGATCGACCCGAGTAGGCCTAAATACGAGGTTCCGGAGATCATTCGGGCAAGATGCTTTTGAGTAACGTGCGCAATTTCATGCGCCATGACGCCGGCCAGTTCCGATTCGTTCTGTGCGGCGGTGATCAGGCCGCTGTGAAATCCCACGAATGCGCCCGGGAGGGCAAAAGCATTGATCGAGGAATCATTGATGGCAAAAAATTCGAACGGATTGTCCGGATTGGTCTGGCCTGAGGCAGCAATCAGCCGGTTGCCCAGCCGGGTCAGGTAATCGGCAATTTCAGGGTCGTCCAGATAGCTGGAATCCGCGCGGATCTCGCGCATGATCTGTATGCCGATCTGTCGCTCCTGGTGAGGGGTGACGCTGGCCTGGGAAACATCACCCAGATCGGGCAGTTCTTGTCCAAATATATGGGCAGGGAACAGCAAGGGCACAATGATGAGAAGGTAGCGGAATTTCATATCGCGTTTGATGGTTGCTGGCAGATCGAGTTCCATCATATCGGTGAACCGACTTGTGATCCTGCAGCTGGCCCGGTGAATACAGTAATGTCATCCGGGCAGCTCAATCTGGAAACCCGGAAGTCAGCGGGAATCGCCATGATCGGCCGAAATCACGCCGGGTGATCCGGATACCGGGCGCTGCTTGTCGGCGTTTGTATTCACTGGAATGGATCATGCGCAGCACGCGCCGAACGGTTTCCTCAGGATAGTTCATAGCGATGATTTCTGCTGCCGACAGATCGTTTTCCACGTACGCCTCGATGATTGCATCCAGTACATCGTACGGCGGGAGGCTGTCCTGATCGATCTGGCCCGGGCGCAACTCAGCCGAAGGCGGGCGTTGCAGAATACGTTGCGGAATGATGGGTGAAATCTGGTTGCGATAATGGCAAAGCCGGTAAACCAGTGTTTTGCTGACATCCTTGAGTATCGAAAATCCGCCGGCCATATCTCCGTATAACGTGCTGTAACCCACTGCGGTTTCAGATTTGTTACTCGTTGGCAGCACCAGCATGCCGGACTGGTTGGCCAGTGCCATCAGTAGTGTTCCGCGGATACGAGCCTGCAGATTTTCTACAGTGGCCGAAGTACCGGAATCAGAGCAAGCCTGCAACTCAGCCTGTAACGCCTGCTGGAACTGATCGAACAATCCGGTAATCGGTATCCCGGCATGGCGCACCCCCAGGTTGTCTGCCATGGTCTGTGCATCCTGAATACTGATATCGGCGGTATAAGGTGAGGGCATCATCACGGTTCTGACTCGTTCGGCACCGAGGGCATCCACTGCGATTGCCAGTACCAGTGCAGAATCAACACCACCGGACAGACCGATCAGTACGCCAGGCAATCTGTTTTTGGTGATGAAATCGTGCAGACCCAAACGCAACGCGGTGTAAATACTCCCGGCCTGATCCGGCAAGGTAGAACATTCTCCGAAGATCGACTGATTACCGTGAATCGCGATCAGAGCGAGTGCTTCCTGAAAAGCGGGCAGCTGACAAACGAGTTTACCGCTGTGATCCATCGCGAATGAAGCACCATCGAACACCAGCTCATCCTGCCCGCCGACCGGATTGATATAAACAGCAGGCAGCCCGGTTTGTGTGATCCCCTCGCGCAGTATCTGATAACGGTCGATCTGGCTGTCGATGGAGTAGGGAGAAGCATCCACGGCCAGCAGAACCTGGGCACCGGCAGCATGTAGTGACTGCAGATGAGCCGCATGCCGGTAATCGGAACCGGTCATCAATCCAAAAAGTATACCGCTGCATTCAAACGTGCAGAGTGAGTTGCCGGCGCTGAAATAACGACGTTCATCCTGTAACCGGTCAGAGAACAAATGCTGTTTGCAATGTGTCGCCAGCAGGCGGCCGTCCCGGACGGCGGAAACGGCATTGAACAGATTGCCATTCATATTGTGAGGGTGCCCGACGATCAGCGTAACATCGTACACCTGTGCGGTAAGCTCTGTCAGCGCCTGATGGCAGGCTTGTACAAACTCCCTGCGCAACAGCCAGTCTTCCGCGAGATAACCGCATAGCGACATTTCCGGAGTGATGACCAGATCAGCACCGGCTTCCCTGGCTTGCCGGCAGGCATGCAGTATTTTGAGTTGATTTCCGCGCAGATCACCTGGCGTACAGTTGATCTGTGCAAGCGCGATCTTCACGGCAAAAAGAGATGTAAGAAGAACTGCCGGTAAGCGGCTGATGCCCGGTCAGAAGGGTAGGGCTGCATCCGGCCTGGCTTGCAGGATGACCCGGCGGAAATCCTGCTGAATGCGTTCCAGCGCAGCCCGATTATCCGCCTCGAAGCGCAATACTGCGACCGGCGTGGTGTTGGATGCCCGGATCAGACCGAATCCGTCTTTGTATTCCACTCGCAAGCCATCGATCGTAATGACCTGGTCGGCTTCAGGAAAATCTGCATCGCGCTGAAGCTGGGCGATCAGGGCATGATTTTCTCCTTCCTTGAGCTTGATCTGCAGTTCGGGCGTATTGATCGTATCGGGCAGGGCGTGCAGTACCGTAGCCGGATCAACCTGTTTGCTGAGCAATTCCAGCAGACGTGTACCGGCATACAGACCATCGTCGAATCCGTACCAGCGTTCCTTGAAAAAAATATGGCCACTCATTTCACCGGCCAGTAATGCACCGGTTTCCTTTAGCTTGGCCTTGATGAAGGAATGCCCCGTTTTCCACATGACTGGCTTACCACCATGCCGGATGATCCAGGGTGCCAGTGTGCGTGTGCATTTGACATCATAGATGATCTGACCGCCAGGGTTCCTGGACAGTACATCGGCAGCAAACAGCATGAGCTGGCGATCCGGATAAATGATGCTCCCGTCTTTGGTGACAACGCCCAGACGATCACCATCGCCGTCGAAGGCAAAACCGATTTCAGCATCGGTGGTAGCCAGCGTCCGGATGACATCCTGCAGATTTTCCGGTACTGAAGGATCAGGATGATGATTCGGGAAGGTGCCATCGACTTCACAAAACAGTTCGATTACTTCGCAGCCCAACCGGCGATAAAGTTCGGGCGCCAGCACACCGGTGACACCATTGCCGCAGTCAACAACGATCTTGACCGGCCGGGCAAGTTTGACGTCAGCGATGATTCGTTGCAGATAGCTTTGTACGATGTCATGCTGACGATAACTCCCTTGTCCGTGCTGGAAGTTAGCTTGCTCGATACGCAGACGCAGTGACTGGATTGCTTCTGCCGCCAGCGTTTCGCCACCCAGTACGATTTTGAGACCGTTATATTCAGGCGGATTGTGGCTGCCGGTCACCATGACTCCCGAGTAGCCGCATAATTCGTGTGCGGCGTAGTACAGCACCGGGGTGGGGACCATACCCACATCGATGACATCGATTCCACTTTTGCGGATGCCGTTCGTCAGTGCCTGCGCCAGCTCCGGCCCGGACAGGCGGCCATCGCGGCCGATCGCGATGGTGGTAAGCTGACGCTCGCGTGCTTCAGAGCCAATGGCGTGGCCGATAAGTTCTACTGTTGCTGGTGTCAGCGCAGTTTCTACGATGCCACGGATGTCATAAGCCTTGAAAATTTCAGGTGCGATATTACTCATGCAATGACGACTCCCGGGTTCGGATTAAATGATGAATGGCAGGAAGGCCGGATGCCTGTCCATGTCATGAATGATGATGATCCGGATTTGGCGTACCTTTCAGGATATATTGCGTACTGCAGTAGGGACACATGGCGCTGCCGGTTGCTTCGATCTCGAGAAAAACGCGCGGGTGCCAACTTCTTGCATCCATCAATGGATTCGGGCAATACAGCGGCAAATCATCCGGGCTGATTTCGATTTCTTGTGGATAAGCGGGTGTAGAAGAAGTATTCATTGGCAATTTCATCTGTTCAACAGTTAAACATAATGCGTCTAATCGGCGTAATGCAGCCAATCTGCATGTTTGTCTGATTTGCCGTTGACGCAGTCAAAAAATGCGGTTTGCAGTTGTTCGGTGACAGGACCGCGTTTACCGTTACCAATCATACGACAATCCAGTTCACGGATCGGCGTGATTTCTGCTGCCGTACCGGTAAAAAAGGCTTCATCCGCGCAGTAGACTTCATCACGGGTAATCCGTTTCTGAATGACCTCGATACCGGCTTCTTGCGCCAGTTGAATGACCGATGCACGCGTGATGCCTTCCAGACAGGCTGTCAGATCAGGTGTGTAAATCTTGCCTTTTTTGATGATGAAAATGTTTTCACCGGAACCTTCCGCGACATAACCATCCACGTCCAGCAGCAAGGCTTCCTCATAGCCGTCCTGTGCAACTTCCTGATGCGCCAGGATCGAGTTGGTATAAGTGGCGACCGACTTGGCACGGCACATGTTGATATTGACGTGGTGGCGGGTGAACGAGGAGGTTTTGACGCGAATCCCGTTTTCCAGCGCATCTGCGCCCAGGTAGGTTCCCCATGACCAGGCAGCGATGGCGACGTGGACGGACAGGTTCTTGGCGGATAATCCCATGGCTTCCGACCCGTAGAAGACGATTGGACGAATATAGCCGGAGGTTAACCTGTTCTGCCGGACGACATCCAGCTGTGCCTGTATCAGCGTGGGCTGATCAAAAGGGATTTTCATTCTGAAGACATGTGCCGAGTAGAACAGACGTTCCGTATGCTCGGGCAGACGGAAAATGGCCGGCCCCCCGGGTGTCTGATAGGCGCGCAACCCTTCGAATACACCCATTCCATAATGCAGGGTATGGGTAAGTACGTGGGTCGTGGCATTGCGCCACGGAACCATCTCTCCGTCATACCAGATAACCCCGTCACGGTCCGCCATCGACATGCTGAAACTCTCCTGTGTTAAATTTGTAAACTGAATGACGGGAAGTGTCCGTCAGCCGGATCATCCGGCGCTTCCCCAAAAACCTTGCTGTATTCTAGCGTATTTTTGCCGGCGGCAATGCCGGCAGCACGCGATGGATTCGAAACCATGGCAAAAAATGTGATAATTTCGGAAAGCAGATTCACTCTTCCATCATTTCTGAGCAGTCAACGTTATTCATGCAACCACTTCGTTTCGATGCACTGATCATTGGCAGCGGTCTGGCCGGGCTGACACTTGCCCTGAATCTCGCAGAAACCCAAAAGGTCGCGCTGGTGACCAAGCGGACATTGCATGACAGCTCCAGTGCCTGGGCGCAGGGGGGGATTGCCGCCGTGCTGTCGATCGAAGATTCACCGGAGGCACATATCCGCGATACGCTGATCGCCGGTGCAGGTTTGTGTAACGAAGCCATGACCCGTCATATCGTGGAAAACGGTCCACAGGCTGTCAGATGGCTGATTGCCAGAGGGGTCGATTTTACGCGGGATGATCACAATGAAACTGGTTATCACCTGACTCGTGAGGGTGGTCATAGTGTGCGTCGCATCATTCATTCTGGTGATGCCACTGGTAAAGTGGTGCAACTTACACTGACCAGACAGGCAGCACAACATCCGAATATCACCGTGCTGGAGCACCACATTGCAATCGATCTGATCACCAGCGAGAAATTGTCTCATGCCGGGGAAAATAACCGCTGCTACGGCGCTTATGTGCTCGATATCCGCGCCGGAAAAGTGCGCACGATTGCGGCACGTAATACGATTCTGGCCACCGGCGGTGCGGGTAAAGTTTATCTCTATACCACTAATCCCGATGTATCTACCGGGGATGGTATTGCCATGGGGTGGCGTGCGGGGTGCCGTGTTGCCAATATGGAATTTGTCCAGTTTCATCCCACCTGCTTGTATCATCCGCATGCCAAGTCCTTTCTGATCACTGAAGCAGTGAGGGGGGAGGGGGGTATACTGAAGCTGCCCGATGGTGAGCGTTTCATGCTTCGGCATGATGAACGGGCCGAACTTGCTCCGCGTGACATCGTGGCGCGTGCAATCGACTTCGAAATGAAAAAACGCGGGCTGGATTGTGTATTTCTGGACATTTCCCACCAGCCAGCCGATTTTCTGGTGCAGCATTTTCCAACTATTTACAAGCGTTGTCTGGAACTGGGCATCGACATCACTCGTGAGCCTATTCCGGTCGTCCCGGCAGCTCACTATACCTGTGGCGGGATCATGACCGATCAATGCGGACGGACTGATCTCGACAATCTGTATGCCATCGGTGAAACGGCGCATACCGGTCTGCACGGCGCCAATCGCCTGGCCAGTAATTCTTTGCTGGAATGTCTGGTCACTGGTCTTTCGGCGGTCGAGGATATTCTGGTTCGCTCTCCTGCGCCAGATCTGCTGTTACCGGACTGGGATGAAAGCCGTGTGACCGATGCCGACGAGGAAGTCGTGATTTCCCATAACTGGGACGAGTTGCGCCGTTTTATGTGGAATTATGTAGGTATCGTGCGTACCAGCAAACGTTTGCAGCGGGCGCAACACCGCATCAGGCTGCTGAGTGAGGAAATCGGTGAGTACTATTCCAATTTCCGGGTGACCAGTGATTTGCTCGAACTGCGCAATCTCGTGTGTACTTCCGATCTGATCGTTCGGAGCGCAATGCTGCGGCACGAGAGTCGCGGACTGCACTTCAGCCGGGATTACCCTGAAATACTGCCGCAGGCCGTTGACACGATCTTGTCACGATAATGATAAAAAATCAGCAAGGGTTGTATGTGCTCTTTGTGGTGGTGCTGCCATGCAACGGATATGATCAGCGGATAAAGTGCTTCATTCCGTGCCGGTGGGAACGGAATCGCTGATGGATGATGAATTGAAGTCGCTGGAAGACAAGATCGGCTTGCTGATCAGGTTGTATCAGGAAACTCGTGAGGAAAATGCCAAATTGTATCGTCTGCTTGAAAATGCGGAGGCGGTAAACCGTCAGCTTGCCGAGCGGATGCAAACCGCAGCCGAACGCCTCAAGGTTTTACTGAATAATCTGCCCGAGGGTTGAAGTGAACAAAGATACTGTTTTGAATGTAACCGTAATGGGGCGGGAATTTCGTATCCATTGTCCCGGGGAAGAACGTGAAGAGTTGCTGCTCGCCGTTTCCTGTCTCAACAGAAAAATGCAGGAGATAAAATCTGCAGGAAAAATTGCCGGAACGGAACAGATTGCCATTGCCGCCGCCATCAGCATGACCCATGAATTGCTCAGTATCCGTTCACAGCGTGGTTTTGACATGAATGAATTTAAGCGTAGAATCGAGTTGCTGGAGTGCAGGGTGAGTGACGCGCTTACCGACCAGGGCATTTATAAGAATTCATAAGAATAAAATCGAATAATTTAGCGCGGCGTGTATTGTGTGCCAGAGCAATTACAACAGATTTAATCCCTGCGGTGTTTGTCAAGGTTTGTATTCTTTGAACCAATTCGTTGTATCTGGCTGCCAGTCAATGGTCGCTGTTGTGCGTACTCTCTCGTGGAGCATGCCTGATGCGGCCGACAGGCGGCCACTCTTGAACCTGTGGTTCAAGATAACAACCTGACGGCATTCGCGGGGACCCCTCTTTTCTTTTAGTAGTTTCAGTTCTCTCCCTATTCATATTCGTAAAAATATGCGTTACTGGCTGATGAAATCAGAGCCGTCGGAAGTGAGTATCGATGACCTTGCTGCTCGGCCAGGGCAGACCGTACCTTGGGATGGTGTGCGCAACTATCAGGCGCGTAATTTCATGCGCAACCAGATGCAGCCTGGAGATCTGGTTTTCTTCTATCATTCGAGCTGCCCCGAACCAGGTATTGCCGGCGTCGTCGAAGTTTCACGGCTTGCTTATCCGGATGAAACACAGTTCGACTCGGCCAGCAAATATTTCGACCCAAAATCGACGCGCGAGAATCCGCGCTGGTTCAATGTCGAAGTCCGGTTTCTTCGTAAAACCCGGTTGCTTTCCCTTAGGGAGCTGCGCAGCTATCCTGAACTGGCCGGTATGCGTATCCTGCAGAAAGGTAACCGGCTGTCCATTACTCCCGTCGATCCATCGGAATGGAAATTCATCGAAGCAAAGCTGCAGTCGTGATGCCATGCACTTGCCTGTTCCTGATATTTTCATGCTTGTGCATCAGGATAGCTGAAATCACCAGTGAGATATCCCAAGTATGGAAGCATGGCCGGTTTACCTGCTGACAGGGAGTGCAGTCGGTTTCTTTGCGGGATTGCTGGGCATTGGCGGCGGTCTGCTGATGGTGCCGATACTGGCTTCCGTTTTCATGTCTCTGGGTTTTCCGGCTGACCATATTCTGCATATCGCACTGGGAACGACGACAGCGATCATTACCCTGACCGCGATTTCCAGCCTGCGTGCTCACCATGCCCATGGTGCCGTGAACTGGTGGATCGTGCGCTATATTACGCCTGGAATCATTGCGGGTGCGCTGGCTGGTTCCACTCTGGCCGGCCAGTTGTCGAGCCGGATATTGGGTATCATTTTCGTTTTGTTCATCTATTTCGCAGCCACGCAAATGTGGCTCAATCTCAAGCCGGGTACGGGTCATGTTCTGCCGGGAAAAGCCGGTATGTTTGCTGCCGGCAGCGTGATCGGTGCGTTATCCAGCCTGGTGGCAATTGGCGGGGGATTACTGACGGTACCGTTTCTCACTGCTTGCCAGATCCGGTTGCACCATGCCATCGGTACGGCAGCCGCTGTCGGGTTTCCGGTTGCGCTGGCCAGTGCGGCGGGCTATGCCATCAATGGTCTGCTGCTGACACAGCCGCTGCCGGATTATGCACTGGGCTATATTTATCTGCCTGCTCTGATCACGGTGGGGTTGGCGAGTACGGTGACAGCACCGCTGGGGGCCAGAGCGGCACATGTTCTGCCGGCAGCGTTACTCAGAAAAATTTTTGCAGGTTTGCTCTATTTGCTGGGAACCAAGTTGTTGCTGGATTTATGGAATTAGTACCGGATTTTCAATTATTAGAAAAATTTTTCAGATTATGACCGACAATTTGTTGAAATACGGGCCGCTGGGTCTGCCGGAGTATTCCGAGCGACGGTTACTGCATACCGAGCTGAATGCAGATGTTTATGAACTGGTCAATATCCCGTTACAGCTTTCTCATCTGGTCTTGCTTTCAGACCGACAGTGGGTGAACAGGGAGCGTGAGCTGATCGTCCAGATTTGTGAACATTTCGGTATCCGGATGCTCAATGGCGCCTTCGATCAGTTGAGTGTCGAACTGGGTGGTTTTCAATTGCGTTGGGAACGGCATACGGAATATTCCACTTATACTTTCTATAGTGAAGGCCCGTTCGAGGTACCTTTTGCTCAGCCTGCCATCGCCCATGTTCCTCCGGAATGGCTGGAGAAACTGCCAGGAGAAGTGCTGGTCGCTACGCATATTGCACTGGAAGACCGCAGGCGCCCCAGCCGCAGCATGAGTGAGCTGTCCTCCCTGTTTTCCTCGAACACGGTGATCGGCTCCAAGGTTTCGGCAGGGAGCGCCAGTGTCTGGAGTGATAACCAGATTCATCCGGATGGATTTACCCGTTTTCTGATTCATGATGATAACTTGCGCAGCCGCCAGGTTGGCAGGCTGGTACAGCGTCTGCTCGAGATCGAGACTTATCGTATGCTGGCGATTCTGCCGATGACCATGACGCGCGAAATCATTCCCCAGCTGGAAAGATATGGCGATCAACTGACAGAGCTGATATCAACCAATATCGCGCCCAACTCTATCGAAGATGAACAGCTGCTACTGGTAAAACTGACTGCATTGGCTACAGAAATCGAAAGAATCTCTGCTCAGTCCAGTCATCGTTTCAGTGCATCGCAGACATATCACACGATCATGCAGCAGCGAATCACAGAATTGCGTGAAGAGCGTATCGAGGGACTGCAGATGTTGTACGAATTCAGAAAACAGCGGGTTACCTCAGCCATGAGTACCTTTGATCTGGTCTGGTCCAAACTTGAAACACTATCACTACGTGTAGAACGGGCGACTTCGATGCTGCGCACCCGGGTGGATATCTCGATGGAATCGCAAATCCGGGATCTGCTCAGGTCGATGGATACCCGGGCGTATCTGCAACTGCGTCTGCAAGAGACAGTGGAGGGCCTGTCAGTGGTCGTACTGAGTTACTACCTGCTCGGTATTACCGGTTACGGGCTGAAAGCCGCCAAGGCGGCAGGGCTGAATATCGATATCGAACTGATGACCGGTATCGCGATACCGGTCATCGTGACCATCGTGTTTTTCGCAATCAGACGGTTCCGCCGGATAGTAAGTAAATCAGCTTTCGGTGAGAACAAAGGGGGGGAGTAAATACACACTGGAAAGAAAGGTGAAAAGAGGGGTATGAACATTACTACTTGAAGGAGAGTGAAAATGGATGATGCCAAAAAGAAGCTGACCACCAGTGCCGGTGCACCCGTAGCGGATAATCAGAATGTCATGACTGCCGGTCCGCGCGGCCCGATGTTGCTACAGGATATCTGGTTTCTCGAGAAACTTGCTCATTTCGATCGTGAAGTGATCCCGGAGCGGCGGATGCACGCTAAGGGATCCGGTGCCTACGGTACCTTTACAGTGACGCACGATATCACTCGTTACACGCGGGCAAATATTTTTTCTCAGATCGGGAAAAAAACCGACCTGTTCGTTCGCTTTTCCACGGTGGCGGGAGAACGGGGCGCTGCCGATGCAGAGCGTGACATTCGCGGTTTTGCCATCAAGTTTTATACTGAAGAAGGTAACTGGGATCTGGTTGGCAACAATACGCCGGTATTTTTTCTGCGTGATCCGCTGAAATTTCCGGATCTCAATCATGCCGTCAAACGCGATCCACGAACCAATTTGCGCAGTGCGCGCAACAACTGGGATTTCTGGACGCTGCTTCCTGAAGCATTGCATCAGATTACCATCGTCATGAGTGACCGCGGTCTGCCTGCAACCTATCGGCACATGCACGGTTTCGGCAGCCATACTTTCAGTTTCATCAATGCCCGACAGGAACGTTACTGGGTGAAATTTCATTTCAGAACACAGCAGGGTATCAAAAACCTGACCGATGCCGAGGCGGAAGCACTGGTCGGCAAGGATCGGGAAAGTCATCAGCGTGACCTGTACGAAAGCATTGAAAATGGTGAATTCCCGCGCTGGACATTATTTGTGCAGATCATGCCGGAAAGCGATGCAGCCAGTCTTCCCTATAATCCGTTTGACCTGACCAAAGTCTGGCCGCACAAAGACTATCCGCTGATCGAAGTTGGTGTGATGGAATTGAATCGCAATCCGGAGAATTACTTTGCTGAGGTCGAGCAGGCTGCGTTCAATCCAGCCAGTGTCGTGCCGGGAATCAGTTTTTCACCAGACAAAATGTTGCAGGGGCGCTTGTTTTCCTATGGGGATGCGCAGCGTTACCGCCTGGGTGTCAATCATTATCAGATCCCGGTTAACGCCCCCCGCTGCCCTTTCCATCATTATCATCGTGACGGCGCCATGCGGGTTGATGGCAATCAGGGTAGTACCCTGGGATACGAGCCCAATAGTTACCAGGAATGGCAGCAGCAGCCTGAATATGCAGAACCTCCGTTAACGCTGGAAGGCGCGGCTGCACATTGGAATCACCGAGTAGACGAGGATTACTATATTCAGCCGGGTAATTTATTCCGGCTCATGAATTCCTCGCAGCAACAAGTGCTATTTGACAATACCGCTCGTTCCATTGGAGAGGCACCACGGGAAATTCAGATTCGGCATATCACCAACTGTCTGAAGGCGGATCGTGCTTATGGTGAAGGCGTTGCCAGGGCTTTGGGAATTGCGTTGAGCGAAGTGGATTAAATCTGGTGCAATGAGCTTCAAAATGAATAAGGCCGGCAGCTTGACTCGACGATGCAGCAGGCAAGAGCACAAAGTGTGTGACCGGGGGTGTAGAGCCGAAAATCGTGTTTTGTCTCGCTCGCCGGCACCATCCTGGAGGCATCGCCGGTTTGCAGTGCGCGGAAGTAGCATACCCGTGATGCGCCCGCTTGTCAGCGCCGGCCGGTTAAGAAACAGCTATGTTCTGGCCGGGGGCGCAAACGGGTTGCTCCACTTTCCTGTGATCCGGACGAACCCGGCAAGGATAAACAGGATGATCACGGTGCGAATGCTGGACATGGATGGTTAATGTAAACGCCACCACCAGAGTGCCAGGGCCAGTATCAGCCCGAGTATTGCTACTGCCAGATTGACCAGCAGCCCCCATTTTGCCGCATAACCGGGCGGGAATTCATCTGGTGTCAGTGTTTTAAGAATAACCGCGTACTGGCGGGCAGAATAGACTGAGGTAATGGCACCCAGAACAATGAATGCCAGACCCAGCCAGAACATGGCTGCCAGCTGGTCCGGGCCGATGATTCCGGGCGAAATGGCACGTACCAGTTTGCCTGCACGTTCCACCACGAATCCAAATGCAATGAGAGACAAACTGGTCCGGTTCCAGGCAAGTAAGGTCCGTTCGGCAGCAAACAGCACTCTTGGATCTTTCAAATCCGACACATCATTCTCCCCGATAGCTGACCCCGGTTTTTATCATCACACAAGGCCGATGGCCGTCATGAGCGTTTTACTGATCCGGCGTGCACCAGATTCCACTCGATTGACCGGCTGCGCCAGTGATCCTCGATAGCCTGAACAAATTCCCGGTTGACCAGTTTCGCCCGGCTTTCACACCAGAGAGGCGAATCACAGCGAATGACGATACCTTCGACCTTGCCACTGCGGTAACGGCTTTGTGCATCATCGAGCAGCTGGACGAGCTGGTTGCACGTTATCTTTGTGCGTTTGAGCAGCGGTACGGTGGTGATATTCAATTTCTGAGCGAGCTGGTTGCGCCGCTCCACACTCCAGAACTTGCCTGCTTCCCGGTCGTAAACGTCGAACAACAGAAACCAGTCAGGCAGCTTGTTATAGTCGAGCGAATGCCGGGCGGCACACCATTCGCCGAATAGAATCATCTCCGGTGTCAGAGTGTGTTTGAGGATTTCTCCGTGCTGGCCCAGCCAGCTGTTCAGGCGGGAAAACTGGCCGGAAAAAGGTTGTGGCAGATACTGGCCGCGATTCTGGGCGCGCAGCTCGCCATGTTCATCCAGCGAAATGCCCAGGTTGGCGCCATCCAGTTTTTCCTCGATCAGCACTTCATCCTGCAGCAAGGCCGCTATTTCGGCATCGGATAGAATCTTGTCATCTCTGGGCTGGCCTTGTCCCAGCCAGAGCAGGTGAGGAGTATTGGGGAAACGGAAAAAATCAGTCATGGTTTTGTTTTCTGTGTGCTTTCTCTGCATGTTTTGCGCGTGACCAGCCTTCAATAATGGGTTCGATAGAAAGCCCCGCTTGTATCAGCGTTTGTTCCCAGTCATGCCAGTCAGTATCACCGGCGAAGGCGATCGCACTCTCGCCGTGGCATTTTTGCGCTTCCAGTGCAGCGGCAACCATTTTCCGGTCGGCCAGATCGTGGACCACTGAATCCAGCGGCGGTGGCAGCACAGCATGGCCGTCCGTATCGTATTGCACATCCACATTATCCACTGCCGCCATGCTCCATTTGTGGATTACGACCTGAATACCGTAATCGTTGAATCCGAGCTTGCGATCGTATTCTTCCTTGATTTTACCGGCGGAATCGAGCACCAGTCGTGCCGGACTGCTTTCAAATTCGACCAGCCATTGCCACACCCGAAATCTGAGTGCAGGATCCTGCGGTGTCGCGTCGATGTCCTTTGGGGCAACCGGATCAGCCACACTGGCGGTGATCAGCACATTGGTGTCCACCACATAACGCGGTTTCATTTTCTGTGCTGCTCCTGATGGCGAGTGTGCATCAATCGCGCCTGTTCGCGTGTTTCACCCAGTGCATCGCCAAAGAAGTATTGCGGCCAGTTGCTCACCCGGCCGAATTCATCGACTTCCAGCCTGCGCAATGCCGCATTCCCCGCAGCACTTTCCACAAATAGCAGGGCAATTTGTTCGACGGAGGTGTTTTTGCGCGCAATCAGTGTTTGCATGCGGCGGAACAGATGTTCCGAATGGGTTTCCACGATGAACTGGATGCGGCGTGAACGGCTCAGTGCCACGAAAAATTCGGCCAGTACCGCTTGTGCCAGCGGGTGAAGATGCACTTCGGGTTCTTCCAGGATGACGGTACTGCCTGCCGGAGCAAAATAGCCTGCCACCAGTACCGGCAGCACCAGCGCTACACCCATGCCGACATCACGCAGATTGGTGATGGTTCCACCCTGATGCACCACGATTTCGTAGCGGGCGGAGCGGCCCACCTGCCGGATTTCCAGCCTCTCTGCCACTTTCATTCTGTTCAGCCAGAAGGAAACCTCATCCAGAATTTCATTCTGTTTGTCATTTTTGATCAGTACACTGGAGAGCAGTATATCCATGGCACGGTGACCGTCACTCTCGATCTGACCGGGAGTCGTTTTGTTCCATACGTAATCACGTTCCGGTTTGCGTCGAAGCGGGCCCAGATAGCAGATATTTTCCAGTTCGCGCCGGATGGCAAGACTAATATCTTCAGCGAGAGCGCCAGCGCTGCCCAGCGCGACGATGGCGGCGGCGGGGAGTGCAACGGAACGCTCCGGTGCAAGCTGCTCGCCTTTGGCGCGCGGTCGGGTTTCATCATCAGTGAAGATTGCGTAGCTTCCCTTTTCTCGCCGTATCGCGCGGAAACGATGTTCAGCAGCGGACAATACCAGTTCCTGAATCGCAGTGACGCCAGTTGCCGTTTGCCGATAGCCGCAGGAAAACTCGCCGCTGTTTATTCGTGATTGTCCGGCAGTCCGGAAGGTAAATGTGATCGAGAACTCGCGCGGAGAAGATGTACCGTGTTTTATTACCTCATCGAAATGGCCAAAATCGAACAAATCACTGATTTCATCTCCACCCAGGTTGAGGTGGATCGAACGATCCGGAGATTGCACCGTTTGTTTCAACAGCAGCAGGCTCTGGATAAGTGAGGATTTACCTGATGAATTGGTGCCCAGCAAAACGGTAACTGGTTTCAGCGTAATCATGCCGGTGTCTTGCCAGGCTTTGAAGTGGGTCAGTCTCAATGAAGTGAACATGATCTTCTGATTGAAGTTCTATGATGGTTTTCTGTCGATTCTATCATCAGGGAGTTTTACAGACTCCCGGGTCTATAATAGTGTTGTGGATTGTCTGGAAAAACCGGATGCCGGAGTGAAAGCCTGTCCCGGATAAGTCGGAAGAAGGTTGAAAATCAATGAATAACTGTGTTGCGGGTAAATTGAAAATGGAACGTGAAAAACTGGAACTGCCGGAGAACGGTAAAAAGTTACTGCTGCACTCCTGCTGCGCACCCTGTTCGGGTGAAGTCATGGAAGCCATCGTTGCTTCCGGAATCGATTTTTCCATCTTTTTTTACAACCCGAATATCCATCCGCGCAAGGAATACGATTTACGCAAGGATGAAAATATCCGTTTTGCCGAGAAGCATGGTATCCCGTTTATCGATGCTGATTATGACATGGATGACTGGTTCAAACGGGCAAAGGGAATGGAAATGGAACCTGAACGCGGAATCCGTTGCACCATGTGTTTCGACATGCGGTTTGAGCGTACGGCTTTATATGCCTATGAAAACGGATTCGATGTCATTTCCAGCTCGCTGGGTATTTCCCGCTGGAAAAACATGGATCAGATCAACGACAGTGGTGTCAGAGCAGCAGCGCAATATCCGGGGATCACTTATTGGACGTATAACTGGCGCAAAAAAGGAGGTTCTGCGCGCATGCTGGAAATCAGCAAACGGGAGAAATTCTATATGCAGGAATACTGTGGCTGCGCTTATTCGTTGCGAGATACCAACAAATGGCGAGTGGAGCATGGCAGAGAAAAAATACGGATCGGGGAAAAGTATTATGGTGATGTCACTGAGTAAATCCTGAAATTCCTGAAGTTACGATGCTGACAACGGTGGAGTGCTGAAGAGATTTGATGTGTGTTACACGATCTGCTTATTGGTGCCTTGAAAAGAAAATCTCCTGATGATATGGATTCACACCATCAGGTGTAGTAGTTCAGATTTGATCTGACAGCAGGTCTTGCCAAGAGGTGGGATTACCCGGTTTGATAGAGGTGCGAATCTTTATCAACCAAACGCGAAAGCGTAAAGGAGTAATCCCATGAGCAGTGTTCATCATAAAATCATTAAACACAAGATTGGCTTGCTTAATCTGGCAGCTGAGCTTGGCAATGTATCCCGTGCCTGTAAGGTGATGGGTTTTTCTCGCGATACTTTCTATCGCTATCAGGCAGCTGTGGAAACAGGAGGTGTTGAAGCTCTGATAGATGCAAACCGACGTAAGCCCAATATCAAGAACCGTGTAG
>NZ_FUWK01000073.1 GCF_900167395.1 Nitrosomonas europaea | reverse complement strand
GGACGATAAAATTACCGAATTGAATAACTGAATCTGATCTAACAGGCACTCGTCAAATCGGGTAACTGTCAGATCAGATCTCAACTACTACAAATCAGTGAAAATACATAACCCGGCACTCAAGCCAACATCCGAGGACGCCGCTTAGTTTTCTCAATCTTCGGCGCGGGCGCCGGCTTGGTTCTACGTAACAAACAAAAGAACATCCATTTTGTTTCTGGCAAGTGCAAACACCATGAAGGCCGCAGATTCTGCGGCTTTTTTATGACGCTCTCGCCCGGTTAGCGCCGCCGCCCGCCACCAAAAATGGAACCCAGCACGCCACGGATCACCTGACGCCCAAGCTGCGAGCCAATGGTGCGCGCCGTGCTTCTGGTTATCGTCTCCACGATACCCTCGCGTCGCCCGCCGCGCGGTCCAGTGCTGCCGCCCAGCAATTCGCCCCAGTTAAAGCCGCGATCGGCTTCAGCCGGCGCTTGTTCCGGTGATGTTGCGGCACGCGCCTTGAGGATTTCATAAGCTGATTCCCGATCCACCAACTGTTCATAATGCCCGTACAGCAGGGAACCGCGAATGACCTGTTGACGCTCGGCCTCGGTAGCCGGCCCCACTCGGCTGCCCGGCGGCACAATCAGGCCGCGCTCCACGGGGTGAGGACGTCCCTTTTCATCCAGTAGGGAAATCAGCGCTTCGCCTACGCCCATCTCGGTAATGGCCGCCTCCACGTCGATTTGCGGATTGGGGCGAAAGGTTTCGGCTGCCGCCCGTACCGCTTTCTGGTCACGTGGCGTAAAGGCGCGCAGGGCATGCTGGACACGGTTGCCCAGTTGTCCCAACACTGCATCCGGAATATCCAGCGGATTCTGGCTGACAAAATACACGCCAACACCCTTGGAGCGGATCAGCCGTACCACCTGCTCGATTCTGGACAGCAGCGCGGCGGGTGCATCATTGAACAGCAGATGCGCTTCATCAAAAAAGAACACCAGTCGAGGCTTTTCCACATCTCCCACTTCGGGAAGGTTCTCGAACAACTCGGAAAGCAGCCACAAAAGCAGCGTGGCATAAGCGCGCGGTGAGTTATAAAGCGTTTCTGCCGCCAAGATATTGATTATGCCGCGTCCATCTTCTGCAATCTGCATCAGATCGTCAAAATTGAGCGCAGGCTCGCCAAACAGCTGGTCACCGCCCTCGTGCTCCAGTTGCAATAATCTGCGCTGGATGGCACCGACGCTGGCGGTAGAAATATTGCCGTATTCCACACTGTAACTGCTGGCGTTTTCCGCCGCGTGCTGCAACATCGCACGCAGATCCTTCAGGTCCAGCAACAGCCAGCCATTGTCATCGGCAATATGGAATACTGCCGTCAGCACCCCACTCTGGGTATCGTTCAGATTCAGCATGCGTGCCAGCAGCAATGGTCCCATGTCGGATACCGTTGCTCGCACCGGGTGCCCCTTCTGGCCAAACACATCCCAGAACACCACCGGGCAAGCCGCGTAGCCAAAGCCCTTCAATCCCAGCTCCGCCACACGCGCTTCCACCCTGGCATTACCCCCGCCCGGCTGGCACATGCCGGAAAGATCACCCTTCACATCCGCCATGAACACCGGCACCCCGGCACGCGAAAACTGCTCTGCCAGACTTTGCAGCGTGATGGTCTTACCTGTACCGGTTGCCCCGGCAATCAGCCCGTGGCGGTTGGCCATGCTCGGCAGGATGGCCAGTTCGGTATTGCCGGATTTAGCGATGAGAAGCGGTTCAGTCATAACAAAATTCCTGAAGTCATTATTCAAAATTCAGTTGAGCGGATAAGCGCCACACTACGCCAATTGACCTGAGCAAGTTTGAGTATTTCAGGGTAAAGACTATCACGGCGATGGTTGAATCGAAATTCAATTTCTTTCAGGCGCAGGTAAACGTTGATATGCCGTTAAATGAGCGGCAGATTTATATTTGAAATAATTTGTGCTGCAAACAATATCAGCTTCAGCTGGTTTGCTTATGTCAGTTGGCTGGAATGGTTTCCAGGATCTCATGCAGTTCCAGCCAGCGCAGTTCCGCCTCTTCAATATGTTGTACAAGTTCGGCCAGATGCTTATTCAGCATCGGCACCTCGCCAGCCTGCGGTCCTGTGTATAGCGCAGGGTCGCTCAAACGAGCTTCGAGTGTATTCTTTTCCCTGTTCCACGCTGCCAGGCGTTTGTCGATCTGTTCAATCTCTTTCACCAGCGGTCGGCGTGCCAGGATACGAGCCTGACGATCAGCCTTGCGTGTCGCCTTGTTGACGACCTGGTCGGGGCAAACTGACGCAGCTGCAACTTCGGCACGATGCGTAGCAAGCCAGTCGCGGTAATCATCGAGATCACCATCGAAAGGTTGAATGCGACCATCGTCCACCAGCAGAAAGCGATCACAGGTGGTACGCAGCAATGCACGGTCGTGTGACACGAGCACCATTGCTCCTTCATAGTCCTGCAATGCCAGTGTGAGGGCGTGGCGCATTTCAAGATCGAGATGGTTGGTCGGTTCATCCAACAGCAGCAAGTTAGGTTTTTGCCAGATCAGCAACGCCAGCGCCAGACGCGACTTCTCTCCGCCGGAGAACAGGCCGCAGGGTGTGGTCGCCGGTGTGGAGGTGCTACCCAAGCCGTCACCGCGAAAATCGAAACTTCCCAGATAATTACGCAACTCCTGCTCACGTGCTTGCGGATCAAGCCGGATCATATGTTGCAGTGCAGACTCATCTGCACGCAGGGTTTCGAGTTGGTGCTGGGCAAAGTAACCAATGGCCAGGCCCTTACCCTCCAGGCGGCGGCCACTGGCGAGCTGCAGCTCGTGGGCGAGCAGCTTAATCAGGGTCGATTTGCCGGCGCCGTTGCGTCCGAGCAGGCCAACACGCTCACCCGGACGTAGCGTCAGCGTAATGCGTTCAAGCACCGTCTTGTCGCCATAGCCAACCGCGCCGTCCTCAATCTGCAGCAAAGGGTCGGGCGCTGGCGGTGCATCGCGGAAGGTAAAGCTGAAGGGTGTATCGACGTGAGCGGCGGCAATGCGCTCCATGCGCTCAAGTGCCTTGATTCGGCTCTGCGCCTGGCGAGCCTTGGTGGCCTTGGCACGAAAGCGGCGGATGTAGTCTTCCATGTGCGCGATATCGCGCTGCTGCTTCTCGAACATGGCTTGCTGCTACTGTAGGCGCTCGCTGCGCTGGCATTCGAAGTCGGAATAGCTGCCGGTATTGAACCGTCCCGACAATCGAGGAGGCTATTTGGTTAAAGTAAAATATCCATCAATGTCTTATTATCCTGGGTTTGTCGGTAGTTTTCTTCA
>NZ_FUWK01000047.1 GCF_900167395.1 Nitrosomonas europaea | reverse complement strand
CAATGACATCGAACATTCCAAAACGAAAGCCAATCATCCGCAGACCAACGGTATTTGCGAACGCTTTCACAAAACCATCTTGCAGGAGTTCTACCAGGTGACATTCCGGCGCAAGATTTACCAGTCCATTGAAGAGTTACAACACGATCTGGATGATTGGATGGCGTACTACAACAGTGTGCGGACTCACCAGGGAAAAATGTGCTGTGGACGCACCCCGATGCAAACTTTAATTGACGCTAAGGAGATATGGGACGATAAAATTACCGAATTGAATAACTGAATCTGATCTAACAGGCACTCGTCAAATCGGGTAACTGTCAGATCAGATCTCAACTACTACACCTGAAGCAATGAGTATTTCTACAATGTCCCTGCATTGCAGAAAGAAAACTCTCCTCTCATAAAGCCGGTTCCCAAGCTATGCTGGACGAAACAGCACGATCTTGCTCAAAACGTATTGACGTCATAATACCGGTTTACAATGCACCTGTTCTAACCAGGCGCTGTATTGATTCCGTCATTACTCATCTCGGGAAATCCATACACAGGATACTCATCCAGGATGATGCATCTGACAGTGAAACACGTGCAATGCTGGATCATCTGCCCTACTCATGTGTGGAAGTTTTTCACGCAGAAAAGAATGAGGGTTTCGGCACAGCAGTCAATACAGCTGTCAGCCGGTCTGATGCATTTTATGTATTGATTCTCAACTCTGACACTGAGGTCAAACACAATATCCTGCCCCTCCTCTGCTCTGCTCTGCTCTGCTTTTGACGCAGATCCGAAGCTGGCGGCCATTGTTCCCGCAGGAAACAGTTACGACAATTTCGACCTTGGCCGTTATGCACTGTATCCCGGCAACTATATCCGCACCTACTATTTACGCGGACATGCTTTCCTGATACGTCGCGATATTTTCCTCGCAATCGGTGGATTTGACCCGATCTTCGGTCGCGGGTACTACGAAGATATCGATCTTGGGCGTCGTCTTGATCTCAATGGCTGGCGTTTCGGAGTCCACCCCGAAGCTCATATTCACCACAAAAAGGGGGGATCATTTGGTGATGATCGCTTCCCATTATCCCGGCACAACCGCGCTGTTTATCTGTCTCGTTACCCGAAAGCACAGCAAAACCTACTGTTACTTACAACCAACTGCGCACTGACAGATCTTGGTGAAGAACTTATCAGTACTATAGATCAGGTTCTTCACGATGGCGGCTATGTTCACTGGCTAACACCAGCACGCTCAAGCCGGTTAACCAGTCTGCAAATATACAACCATGATCTGAATTTGTACTCGGCAGTCAGAATCCTGCTGCGAGGCTGGAAACGTGCAGACAGACAGGTTACAGAAATCTGGATCGCACCGGAAACTCCCTTCTTTCTTCGCACACTGCTGACTGCCTGGGGAAAATGGCAGAACCTTAAAGTTTTGTTACTCAAACAAGCTGCAAAACTAGACTCTGTTACTGAACCTGGTTAAAATAAGCTATTGAGTCAGTCTTAACTCAGTTATCCAGCAGCTTTTTTATTCTTTCTGGTGGTCGTCCCAGTACTGCGCTGTCACCCCGAACGACGATCGGGCGTTGAATCAGATCAGGATTTGCCGCCATCAGCCGTAACAGCTCATCGTCATCCACTGATTCCGTACCTCTAGCAAGCGGTTCATCTGCACGCAACAGATCTCTCACCGAAATACCCAGTTTACGCACGAGCTCACGTAACACTTCGACCGTCAGCCGGTCGTCATAATAATTGATACTATCAAACTCTCTGCCACTTTCTTTGAGAATGGACAAAGCTTCACGGCACTTGCTGCAGGTTGGTTTCTGATAAATGGTTATTTTATCGCCCATGTATCCATCTCACTTGATCCCACATTCTTTGGAAATAGCAGTGTAGGCTGCAGTTGATCCTTTCAGACCAAAAGTATCGGTTGTGGCCGTTCCCTGCGAGGAAGTTCCACTTACCACCATCTGACTGCCTCCGCGTATCGCTGCTACCAGTTTGTTATCGATTGCCGAATCAGGCGCCCATGCAGTCTCATTCTGGGTAAACAGTTTGAAACGCTGATTACCAATGCTGACCGTCACTTCACTGCTCTGCTTATAAGGATAGCCCGCAACAAAGCTGAACACATTTTTACTTTTCTCGGCAGGACGGTGCGTAACCAGTGCATAAACTGCTCCACGCTTAGTATAGTTGCCTTCCTCTTTCTTAGGCTTGCCAACCATATAACAAACCTTGCTGCTGTCTTCCGTGTAAACATAGGCAATCCAGTCATCGAACTCCCCGATTACCTCAGGATCAGCAGCCTGTACCAGATTACTTGTCATAAAAGAAACGGCTGACAGCATCAGTACTTTTGCGAATATCCGTCTCATTGCATCAGACTCCATAATTATCGGCATAGTCTGGCCCGACATCCGGGTGCGGGCCGTTTACCCGTGGTTTATCAGTTACATCCTTCCATTTTATAAATGAAGTAGCCATTCTGTTTAATTGCTTCAATCACCTCATCAGGTGCTTTCTGGCTGTGGCAGAAGCGACATTCCTCACTGGTTACGGTTGCCCCTTCTTCTCCGATCGAAGAAAGCCATTGTTTTGCAAATTCAATAGCCTTTTTGTCATCCCTGACATCAGTGAATACATCAAAATGCATAACATGCCCGTCTTTGGCTTTGACATAGGTATCGTATACATGAATTTGCATGAAAAACTCTCCTTGACAAGAAATGGTAAAAAAACAGAAACGGCCGAATACTGACCTATTATGCCATTTTTCTACGTGCCACGATAACGCCATCACGGGTTGGGTTGATAAAGGCATCAAACTCCGGGTCTGTCAAAATCAACCGGTTATGCTCTCTGATTGCTTTTGTCCAGTCCGGTTTGGCATCTGCAGAATCTTCCACAGCGACCCAGCCATGCCACAATACGTTGTCGGCAATATACAAACCACCAGAGCGGATTCGTTCTCGGGCCATCAGCCAGATATCGGGATACCCCCCTTTATCGGCATCGTTGTAGCAGATATCGAAATTCCCATCTGTCTGGCCAAATATGTCCTGAGCATAGCCTGTACAGAACCTCACCCTCTCCCACAACCCGGCAGCAGCGAGGTATTGTTCCGCCTGTTCCCGATTGAGCGGATTACTATCCGTACAGACAACCTGCCCACCAGGCCCGACTGCCCTGCCAAACCAGTAGGCAGAATACCCATACCCGCTGCCAAACTCGAAAACCCTGCGCGCTCCAATCATTTTTGCGTAAATCTCCAGCGAGATGCCGACAAGCCTGCCGACGATCGGGAAACTTTTTTCCAGCGCAAACGCTTCCATCTCATCGAGAACCGGGTGATCAGACCGTCTCGCCAGTGTGTGCATGTAATGTTCGATGATCGGGTCAACAATCATCAATACTATCCGGTTCATCAGCAGTGAAAATCCGGGAAATCTGCACGGTCAGGCACTCATCAAAAACATTTGCGGATTCTGATTTCCATTCCTCTCACCGCTCGTATATTTCTGCCCGATTCTGTCAGGGTCTTCCCTGTATTTCCGCCAACAAACGGCTATGGCTGTCACTGTCAGCAGAAATGGCGGAGTTCCACTGTATAACAAAAAAGTATCAGTCAATCCGGATATGCAAATGAAACACACGATTGCACTACCTAACAAGGCCATCCGGTTTTGCCTGAAAATCTGAAACCAGCACCATAGTAAAAACACGAAGGCCAGTATACCCAGCAACCCGAGATGCATACCAATCTCGATCAATTCATTGTGGAAATGTGCAGTTTCCTGAAACTCCGGCAGATTTCTGTAGATTCCCTGCTTATAAGTGATGATGCTGTCATCAAAATACTTTTTTGCCATACCGGAGCCATGTCCCAGCAACGGATGTTCAGCAATGCCATGCAGGCCGACATCCCACATTGCAAGCCGGTAACCCACACTGGTTTGATAGTCCCCTTGCTGGAAAGATCGCAAATCTGTGCCAGCCTGCTGCAGCCTGTCATGAAAAATATCACTGCTGGTGGCAAACAAGATGACCATGGCCATGATTGCAGTCAAACCGCCCGTCAGCATTCTCCATTCCGCCCGGTATCGCAAAACGATCATCAGTAACAGTGCCATCAGGGTGGCAAGCAGTATCCCTCTCGCACTCTGATTGAACTGGAGAAATAACAGCAATATGGCTATCAGCCATGACAGAACCGACAACCATCTCTTTTCTCTCGATAATGTTTCCCAACCCAGAAAAACCGCCAGAATGACACCAATTCCCAAGGCTGCCGAATAGTGTAAATAGGACATGCCAAGCAAGGAAATTCCCTGCATTTCCTGCATTGCCCATTGATAACTGCCCAGTATCACCATACCCAGATAACTGCAAAGCAGTGCTCCAGTCACCCAGGGTAAACGTTCCCTGCTTAAAAGGGAGAACAGAGGGATGAACGTCAACAGGATAAAATATTTTCTCCACTTTCCCTGGAAAATCACTGCGGAATCGCTCCATAACAGGCCAAGCACCCATACACCGCAAAACAACAGGACGCCCAGAGCTAAGGGTTCTTTAATCAGATCGGAGAGTCTGGATATCCCCCCATCTGCCAGCCAGGCAATAACCAGCATACCCATTCCCCAGTAAATCACCCCTTTTGGCCACAGTGTGAAACAAAAAAATACCAGCGCAAACTTTGCCAGCAGATCACGCCAATTCAATACAATCTGATTTCTCAAAATAAGCCTGCCGGGTCACCTGATCCATTTTTTGTAATGATTAATACCCTATGCATAAACATTATGCCGCTGGATTCCGTTCAAACAAACAACATGTTTCACCCCAGTTCCGGGTGGTCTTTGTCTTTAATTTCAGACCGGCCTGTTGCATGATATCCGAAGCCGCCTGCTGCTCAGCATCTGTCCCTAATTCGACGATGACAGATTGAAGATTGGGGTGTTTCAAAACACTTGTGGCTGCTTTAAGAATCGGGATTTCAATACCATCGACATCGATCTTAATATAATTGGGATACGGAAACCCCCATCTACCGCACAAATCGTCCAGCGTCACGCCAAACATTCCCTGAATATGGGAAGTCGGTGCTCGCATAGCATCTATGGATTCCTGTCCGAATTGCGAACGGTTCCGCCAGGAATGAATTTGGGTACATATAACTTATCGAAACCGTTTGTACCGCCTATCGCTACACAATACGCGGTAATCAGGTCCTTCAAATCATTCAGATAAATATTCTTATTCAACGCATAGTAATTATTACTCTGCGGCTCAAAGGCAAAAATACGAATGTCATGACCCAATTTTATGGCTGGATAAAGCGAGTATTGGCCGATATTGGCACCGATATCGAAATAACATGAACCAGGCTCGATATTGTCAAGCCAGTCCAGCGTATCCGGTTCTTTGATGGAATAAGTACGAATACGTCTGAGTACACGCCAGTGATCCACCGTCAACCGTATCGGATAGCCTCTGACACGAACAGTTTTAGTACCCCCCTTGACTACATAACCTGCTACCACCAGGTTTTTCAGAAAACCAATCGAGAATAGATTACCCATCGCACCCTGCAAGATTGCATCGTTTATTTAGTTTTTCCGAAGTAAACTTTCTGCCTGCCCCTGTCCAATGGCTTCCAGCAGCATCACATATCGCGACAATACATCCTGCCCACCGACATCCAGCATTTCGCTGATGAACCGTTGCCGATGTGCTTCCACATAAAACCCATCACGACCTTTAGCGAGAACATCACTGATTTTCTGATATACATCATCCCGACAACGTAATTCTGTTTCCGGCATATAAACAGCAGCGGCAGAGCGCCCGGCGTGCAGATAATCTGCTGCCAGCACAGGCTTGCCACAGCGTATCGCTTCGAATACCACCGAAGTTGCCAGGTCGATACATATATCTGCCCAGTTCATGAGATAGGTGGAATGCACGGAATCATCCGCCACTTTTACGTTCGCCAGTTTTTTCAGTGATTTGCTGCGTGTCAGAGACTGTTTCCAGCCACTGCGGGTATGTGGCTTGATGATGATTTCCACATCACGAAAAGCGGCGATCAGATGAATGACCTCACTTACTTCCTCCCAGAAAGTAGTGAAGTTTGCTTTTCTCAGAAATATCACGATCCTGAGCCGATCCTCTGGTGGAGTCAACGGCGAAGGTGGCATCAATTCAGTCAGCCTGTCCAGCCATTTTTTACTGAAACGGGGGGAACCAAGCACGGCGATTGCATTCTCCGGCAGAAACGGACGGAAACGTTGTGCACACAATTCGTTTGGAACCACTACCCGATCGAAAATGCGCGCAGTTGAAAAGGTCATATCCGGTCCCAACCGCCACTCACCCCGCCGAATCAACTGATTGGCATGCGGGCTGTCGCCGTGCGGCAATGATACCGTGCCTACTCCCCGGTCACGCGCCATGGAAACGATCGTCTCCACCCACTCTGTCGCAATGACCGAATTACGTTCAATCCAGTCGAACGCCAACACGCCCTGTTCCCCATCCTTGAAGCTGCGGGCCAGCAGTATCCTGGTAACTTTTTGCCACAATGGTTTACGCCGCTCAGCACTATGGATCTCCGCCAGACGGCTTACGAGCGGGCCAATGAATGATCGGCGCAAATTTCCTGTCAGCAACAGCATCTGCAACCGCCAGGTGCCGTAAAGCCACCCTCCCAGCAACTCCCGAATATGCGCTACCCTGACACCTTCCAGACTTGCCAGGTAGCTGACACGGAAATCATGACGAAACTTGCCGGCCCCGATCAGTACTACATCACATGTATGGCCAGCTTCGACCCATGCAGTGATAACCGGTGTTATATGATCGATATCGTTATAGTGGCGCAGAAAAAATAAGGCTTTCATAGCTGTGTTATCATGCCACGCATTGGCGGGGGAAATATGATACCTGCAAAAATGCATCATTATAAAAGTACACAACGTTCCTACCCGGCACTTTACAGCAGTGTTCATTCATCTTGCTGACAGGACCTATTCCACTTGCTTCATTACATTCTGTAAATTCAGTTACCCACCCGAATTCACAATCATGAAAACAATCGCCATCATTCCGGCACGCATGGGCTCATCACGCTTTCCCGGCAAACCGCTGGCCCAACTGCTGGGGTACACCATGCTGGAGCATGTTTACCAGCGTGTTGCTATGAGCAAGTCGCTCAGTGCGACTTATATCGCCACCTGCGATGAAACGATCCGGCAGGCCGCAACCGCCTTTGGAGCGCCCGTCATCATGACCTCCGACAGTCACGAACGGGCCAGCGACCGCATCGCGGAAGCCGTCGCACACACCGATGCCGATCTGATCGTCATGGTGCAGGGAGATGAACCAATGGTTCACCCTGCCATGATCGATACCGCCGTGGCACCTTTCCACACTGATCCGGAACTGGAATGCGTCAATCTGACACGACGTATCGACGATGAAACCGATTTTCGCAATCCCAATACCATCAAGGTCGTCATGGATCAGCAGGGAAATGCACTGTACATGACCCGCCAGCCGATTCCGACACTGGCTCCCGGCGGCTTTGGCGCAACTGCTGTCTACAAGCAGGTATGTATCATTCCATTTACGCGCACCTGCCTGATTGAATACAGTCAGCTGCCACCCACGCCGCTGGAACAACTTGAATCGATCGATATGCTGCGCCTGATGGAGCATGGCCATCATGTCAGAATGGTGGAAACCAGTCATGACACGCAGGCAGTCGATACCGAAGCTGATCTGATACGTGTCGCAGGGTTGATGGCCACTGATCCGCTGCTGGCTGAATACCGAAAATACTGACATACTGACCGGAATTCCCATGTCATTAAAAACCCGACTCGCCCGCCACGAACTGACCATCGGTTCATGGATCACCCTAGGTCATCCCTCGATTGCCGAAATCATGGCCAAAGCCGGTTTCGACTGGCTCGTGCTCGATACTGAACACAGTGTGCTGGAACTCAGTGAAGTACAGGCCATCATTCAGGTACTGGATGGACAGCAATGTCCGGCCATCGTGCGGCTGACTTCCAATCACCCCGATCAGATCAAACGTGTCATGGACGCCGGTGCAAGCGGGATCATGGTACCCATGATCAAATCCGCGGAAGATGCCCGTGCTGCAGTCAATGCCGTTTATTACCCGCCTGAAGGCACCCGCGGTGTGGGGCTGGCACGCGCTCAGGGCTACGGTTCAGCTTTTCAGGCATATCGGCAATGGTTGCGTGACAACGCCGTCGTCATCGCGATGATCGAACATATCCAGGCCATCGAAGATATCGATGCGATTCTGTCCACCCCCGGTATCGATGCCTATATCATTGGCCCCTATGATTTGTCAGGGTCGATGGGACGACCGGGTGAGCTGGAGCATCCTGATGTCCAGGCGGCCATCCGGCAGATACTCCAGGCCGGAATCCGTCATCACAAGGCAGGCGGAGTTCATGTCATCGAACCCGATCCGGCCATGCTGCAACAGCGTATCGAACAGGGTTTCACCTTTCTGGGATACAGTCTGGATATCCGCATGCTCGATTCTCTCTGCCGTAACCATCTGAACATCATCAAAGCGCCTGTATGAGTAAAATCGTCGTTTCCACTTCATCTTTCGGCTTCGATCATAATCCGGCCATACAGCAGCTGCGCGCACAAGGTTTCACCATCACCGGCAATCCTTACCAGCGCAAACTCACCGAAGATGAAATCATCACCCTGTTGGGCAATGACACCGTTGCCCTGCTGGCAGGAGTCGAACCGCTTACGGAACATGTGCTGACAAGCGCCAGTGCTTTGCGCGTCATCGCGCGCTGCGGCACTGGCATGGATAATGTCGATCTGGAAGCTGCCCGGCGGCTGAACATCCAAGTTTCCAACACACCTGAGGCCCCGGCACAGGCTGTTGCAGAACTGACACTGGGGCTGATGCTCGACTGCCTGCGCCAGATCAACCGTATCGACCGCTCCGTACGCCAGGGGGAATGGCCTCGTTCACAAGGAAGGCTGCTGGCCGCACGCACAGTCGGCATCGTCGGGCTCGGCCATATCGGACGGCGAGTTGCGAAATTATGTCAGGCATTCGGCGCACAGGTCATCGCGCATGACCCCCATTTGCAACTGGCGCCTGACGGCGTCGAACTCGTTGCACTGACTACCCTGCTCGAACAGGCTGATCTCGTTACCCTTCATTTGCCTTATTCCCCGGCAGTTCACTATTTGATCGATGCCGAAGCCATTGATCGTATGAAACCGGGAACGATCCTCATCAACGCCGCCCGTGGCGGGCTGGTCGATGAAACTGCCTTGTGTGCAGCACTGAATACCGGCCATCTCGAAGCTGCTGCTCTGGACAGTTTTGAGCAGGAACCCTATCACGGGCCTTTATGCGAATGTAAACAGGCGATACTGACTTCCCATATCGGCTCACTGGCGCGAGAAACCCGGCAGCGTATGGAGATCGAAGCTGCAGAAAATCTGAAGCAGGGATTGATCGAAGCAGGTCTGATCGATGAGTGAAACGATACAACCCGGACAAACGGCTGTCGTACTTGGCGCAGGCGGCTTTCTGGGCAGCCATGTCGCTGATGCCCTGTCCAATGCGGGCTACAAGGTACGCCTGTTCGACCGTAACCCCTCCCCGTTCCGGCGATCCGATCAGGAAATGATCATCGGCGATCTGATGGATATCAGCCAGGTATCCAATGCTGTTCAGGGCGCTGCTGCCGTCTACAATTTTGCGGCCATCGCCGATATCGATGAAGCCCATGACAACCCGCTCGGTACAGCCAGCATCAATGTACTCGGCAACATGCATGCGCTCGAGGCGTCCCGGCTTGCAGGAGTGCGCCGCTTCATCTTTGCCAGCAGCGTATATGTCTATTCGGAAACCGGTTCTTTTTATCGTGCCAGCAAACAGGCAGCTGAACGCTTCACCGAAACCTATCACGAACGTTATGGACTGGAATATACCATCCTGCGCTACGGATCATTGTACGGCCGGCGTTCGGACAGGCGGAACGGTATCTACCGTATGCTGCACGAAGCCATACAGCAGCGTGCCATCACTTATCGTGGCAGTGGAGAATCGATCAGGGAATACATCCACGTCGAGGATGCTGCACGGATGAGCGTGCAGATTCTCGCCCCGGAATTTGCCAACCGGCACCTGATCCTGACCGGGCAGGAAAAGCTGCGCATACGCGATGTCATGACCATGATTTCAGAAATGTTACCCTGGAATGTCGATCTGCATTACGATCAGGCCAAACCGGGGCACCATTATCAGATCACGCCTTATGCATTTCAACCACGTGTCGGCCGCAAACTCGTGCTCAATGAACATGTCGATCTGGGCCAGGGATTGCTCGACTGCATCCAGGAAATTTACCAGCAGATCAGTCATGGCAACGAAGAAGGCGGTACGACTCCCTCTTCCACTGATAATCAGGCATGAATATAGCAACCCGCCCTGCTGACTACTGGCAGGCCATCATTTTTGATTTCGATGGTGTCATCGTGGAATCCGGTGACATCAAGGCGCAGGCCTTCGCTGAACTGTACCGCCACCATGGCGAAACGATCGCACAGGCTGCAGTCACCTACCATCGCGCCAATGGCGGTATGTCGCGCTACCTCAAATTTCACTACTTCCAGCAAAACCTGCTGAACTATCCTCCGCTTACCAAAGAAGAGGAACAGGAACTGGATCGGCGATTCTCCGAACTGGTCATGAACGCCGTCATTTCCTGCCAGCCGGTCGCAGGTGCGGAAGCATTACTGCACAGAATGGTGGATCAGATTCCGCTGTTCGTCGCTTCCGGTACACCGGAGAGCGAATTACGCATAATTGTCGAACAGCGCGACTTGTCCCGCTATTTTACCGAAGTGCGCGGTTCCCCCAGGCTGAAAGAAACACTGGTGGCCGATATTCTGTCCGCCTATCCGCTTGTACCCGAACGTGTATTGATGATCGGTGACGCGCTGGTTGATTACGAAAGTGCCCATCAGAACGGGATTGCATTTCTTGGCCGGGTCCGTCCAGGCGATGACAACCCCTTTCCGGAATCAGTCGAAATCGTGCCTGATTTATGTCCAGTAGCCATTTAGCCGAGCGTCACGCTTTCAGCGACTTATCCCTACTGTCCGAAGCATTGGCACAATCGGTTACCGTAACGCTGCGCAATGCAATCGAACGATACGGCAAAGCCAGCCTGGTCGTTCCTGGCGGACACACACCTGTGGTTTATCTTCCCCGGCTGGCGCAAATGGATCTTCCCTGGCAGCAAGTTTTCATTACGCTGAGTGATGAACGCTGGGTCGAACCGACCAGCGAGCAGTCCAATGAGCGACTGGTACGCGAACATTTCCTGCAACATATGCAGCAACAGCCTCATTTCATCGCTCTCAAAACCGGGCATATCCATCCCGATCAGGCAATTACCGACATCGATGCACGCCTGGCAGAATTACCGCAGCCATTCAGCCTGGTCATCCTCGGGCTGGGAGAAGATGGCCATATTGCCTCGCTGTTTCCCGGTATGGCCCTCAATCCCGATACCACCAGCCTGTGTCAGACTGCTACCCCCCCGGCAGCGCCCTCTTTACGTATCAGCCTGAGTCTGCACGCACTCATCAACAGCGACCGCATCATTCTGGTGATTACAGGAAAAGAAAAAAGGCAATTAATTGATCGGCTCATCGAATCGCCCGATCAGAACATACCGTTTGTCCGGCTCATGCAATTCAAACCGGTAGAATTGTTCGAAACGGATTAACGAAACAGGGCATCGGATTTCACCATGCGCGAGATTGGACTTACCATCGGGTTGCTGTCCATCAGCAATGTATTCATGACATTCGCCTGGTATGCACACCTGAAGGATCTGAGTACCAAGCCATGGCTGGTAGCAGCGCTGATCAGCTGGGGAATCGCATTCTTCGAATATATGCTGCAGGTACCGGCAAACCGTATCGGGTTCAATGTTTTATCCCTCGGGCAGCTCAAAATCCTGCAGGAAGTCATCACCCTGTCGATATTCGTTCCTTTCAGCCTGTTCTACATGAAGGAACCACTCAAACTCGACTACCTCTGGGCGGGATTATGCATCCTTGGCGCCGTATACTTCATCTTTCGCGGTAATATGGCAGATGCAGGAAGTTGACCATCTCAACGGCCTGCCAGGATTGAAAACAGATACCCGCCAGACGGTTACTTTTCTTCCTGCCCGACGCTATCACCGGTAGAAACCGGTGGAGAAGTAATCCTCAGGAATCGTGCCATTTTCATCAGCAATCCCCTGATCAGCGTCCACAGTTTTGGCAGCAGCCAGATCGCCAGGCCGATGAATCCAATAAACAGGATGATGAACAGGATCGGGTGATTCAGCGCCGTCCACAGCCCGGCAATCACCATCAAATCCTCGCTGATCGAGGCAGTCCAGTTGGTTACCGGCTCGGGTGAAGTATTGATCATCAGGCGTGTACCGGTTTTAGTGGCATGACTGGTTGCCGCGGTACCACCACCGAGGATACCCGCGGCAATCTCCAGCGCGGGGGAAACGTCTCCTACTGCACCGGCTGCCAGCATAGCACCGGCTGGAATACGTACGAAGGTATGTGCCGCATCCCAGATGCTATCCACGCCCGGGATCTTGTCGGCAAAAAACTGGATCAAGTACATAACTGCCGCCGCCCCGATCACGAAAGGATTCTCCAGTACCGCCAGCTCATTTGGCAAAGCGATGTTGCCGGTGGCACCTCCCAGGCCGAGTATCAGTAATGCGGCATACAGATTGATCCCGCTCGCCCAGGAACTCCCCATGGTCAAGGCCAGTGTCGCAATCAGGGTTTCATAACCGTTCATTCAGCTATCCTTCGGCTACTCTGCCATCTTTGCAGATGCTATTCTTCATTGTTGCCTTCATTACTGCCGGGATGATACAGTCTGATGCTGCAGCATGCGCTGCGCAAGCAGTCCGGCACCCAGCAGACCGGCCTTCGGATTCATTACCACATACACAGGAATATCACGCACCAGCGCACTGTATCGTCCCTTGTTGCAAAACGCCTCGATGAAACCGGATTGCTGCAAAATCCGGATGATACGTGGTGCGATCCCTCCCGCAATATAGACACCACCGCGGCACAACCCCGCCAGCGCCAGGTTGCCCGCATAAGTACCGTAAATTTCCACGAACAGATCCAGCGCCTGCAAGGCAATCGGGTAGTGATGTTCGAATGCCAGACGAGTCACGGTGGCTCCATCGTCGACGTTCAGTTCGATACTTTTGAGATGAGTCCCTTCAGTGGCGCGGGTTTGCAGAAAATTGAAAATGTGGGTCAACCCCTGGCCGGAAAGCAGCCGCTCGATCGAAACACGGTGATACCTGACCATCAGATACCGGAGCAGTTCGATCTGAATGGCACTGGTCGGTGCAAAATCGATATGTCCCGCCTCAGTCGCAAGGGGCTCATAGTACTGGCCGCGCCAGGCCAGCCAGGCAACGCCCATACCGGTCCCTGCTCCCAGCACGACACGCATTGCCGAAGAAGAAGGTTTACCGGCCTGCAATGTAATCAGATCATCCTGCGGCAATATTTCTATGGAAGCTGCTGTTCCCTCGAAATCATTGATAATTTTCACGGCGGGAATCGAAAATTTTTCTGCAATGCCGGCTGCACTGATCATCCAGGGCAGATTGGTCAGATGAACCTGTTGTTCAACGATCGGCCCGGCTACTGCCAGGCAAGCAGCAACCGGCTGGCAGCCGGATCGCTCCAGAAAATCTGCCAGAATGGCGTCAAAATCATCGTACTGGTGACTGTCATAGAGATGCTCATGATGGAATTCAACCTCTTCACCTCTTACCACGGCAGAACGTAACAGAGTCTTGGTTCCACCGATGTCGCCAGACAACAGGTACTGATCCATCAATTATTTTCCTCTTCTTCGGTTAAGGAATCTCTGATTAAGTCCCACATGGCTGCACACTGGCGCAACACACAATCGATCATTCCAAGCGTCAGTCAACAATCTCAAGGTAACAAAAGTAACGCGGGCGGGTACAATAGGCCGCCTGTTTTTCCAATTCCACAGCCATCGGGCCGGGCTGATTCCCGGCATGGCCGGCAGGTTCTCCGGGCAACATTTTCCCGGGTATTTATTGTTTGATCATGATAAAAAACAGGGGGTATTGTGACAGATATCAGTGTTGCAGGCGATTTGCTGCTGAAGAGCACGCATTTGCAGATCAACGAAGTCGTGGCTGAATTGCGTAATGTACGCACTACCGCACTTCTCGACCGGCAGGGGCACCTCAAGCCGCCCCGGCTGCCTTCCCGCAAAATTCTGGCCGGGGTCATCGAAGGCCTGCGCACGGCCTTGTTCCCCAATCGACTGGGACCTTCTGATCTGGCAGTGGAAGGAGTCGACCATTATGTCGGCCATATCCTGAATTCAACGTTACGCGCCCTGCTGGTCCAGATTCAGCACGAGCTGCACTTCAACTCGGGAACCGAAGAGCTCGATCAGGAAACTTATGCGCAAGCGGCTGAAATCACCCAGGCATTTGCTAAACGGCTGCCTGCAGTCCGCCGCCTGCTCGATGGTGATGTTCTGGCTGCCTATGAAGGTGATCCGGCAGCACGGGGAATCGATGAGGTACTGGTATGTTATCCAGGTGTTGCTGCCATTACCTGGCACCGGCTGGCACACGAACTGTATCAACTGAATATGCCGCTGATCGCCCGTATGATTTCGGAGATCGCTCATTCGCAAACCGGTATCGAAATCCATCCGGGTGCACAGATCGGCGAACGTTTTTTCATCGACCACGGTACTGGTGTCGTCATCGGTGAAACTTCCATCATCGGCAGAAACGTACGCCTGTATCAAGCTGTCACTCTGGGTGCAAAACATTTCCCGGTAGATGAAAACGGCACACTGGTAAAAGGAATCGCCCGCCACCCCATCGTTGAAGATGATGTCGTCATCTATGCCGGGGCAACCATCCTGGGACGTATTACCATCGGGCACGGTTCCACCATCGGTGGTAATGTCTGGCTGACACGCAGCGTACCCCCCGGCAGCCTGATTACCCAGGCGCAAACGCACAACGACTAGAACACCGCAGATCCACCGCTGCTGCACGGCACAGGGAATCACTCCGGCGTGCTCCTTTCCTGGAAACCGTTTACAGCAGCATGACAATGAAAATGAATACGGCACAATCAGGCAACGGATCTTCCCGGTATCTTCCGGGAGAAACCAGGGCGTACGCCCACCGCTGGTTTTTTACGGCAGCGTGCATTTATGCAGCACTCATCATCCCGCTGACCCTGCTGGCAAGGCACGGTTTCGGCCCTGCTGTACTGTCTGTGCCAACCGGGCACGCTTTTGAAATGCTGTTTGGTCTTGCTCCGGCGCTGATTGCAGGCTACCTGCTGGGACCCATGCCCGCCCGGCGACTGGTATGGTTTCTGTGTTTCTGGCTGCTGGCAAGAATAGCGGGCCTGATTGCTCCTTTTGCCTGGCCTGCGCTGGTATTCAATGCGTTGTTCGTCATACTGTTTGCCCGGCAATTGCTCCCCCGCCTGTGGGCTGCCAAAAAATGGCGTAACCGCTCACTCGTCCCGTTACTCGGTCTGATCTGTGCGATCACGATTGCTGTCATTCTGGCCGGCCGGCTCGATGAATACCTGCTGCACCGTTATCTGATCGATGAAAGCGTGCAACTGTTTGCGTTGCTGATGCTGTTCATCGGTGGCCGTATGCTGGCACCCGCCGCTGCTGGAGAATTTTATCGCCAGGGTATGGAGCTGGGGGCCAGAGTACAGCCCAATATCGAAGCAAGTTTGATCATCACTATTGCAGCCGCTTACCTGTTGGCGCCTGTAGCTGTCCCGTTTTCCGGCATGCTGTTGATTCTCTGTGGCGTACTGGCAGGTATACGCCTGTTCCGTTGGCAATTATGGCATTGCCTGGCACGCCCTGATCTGATCTGTCTCGGGCTGGGTTATGGCTGGCTAGCGCTGGGACTAATATTGCTGGGATGGGCAAAACTGGATGGCGGCAGTCATTTCAGCACTGCAGTACATGCCATTACCGTCGGGGCACTGGGTACCCTGGCGACCAACGTCATCGTGCGGGTAACGCTGCTGCACGTAAAACAATACCCTTCACGCATACCGCAAATCGTCATCATGACGGGATTCATGTCGATCGCCGCCGTAACGCGCATGGCGGCAGATTTCAGTAATTACCGGGAGACACTGCTGATAATAGCCGCCTCAGGCTGGAGCATCGCCTTCCTATTCGCGTTACATGTTTTATTGACAAGCCGTACTGCACCACAGGTAAAACCCACCCAAAACCCGTCGACAAATTCCTAATCCTGGAAAGCCTGCTCTACATCGGCAATCAGATCGTCAATATGCTCGATGCCGACACATAAACGCACCAGATCAGCACTGACACCGGCTTTTGCCAGTTCTTCATCATTGAGCTGACGGTGGGTGGTCGTCGCCGGGTGGCAGGCCAGCGTTTTGGCATCCCCGATGTTGACCAGCCGTTTGATCAGCATCAGTCTGTCCATAAAGCGAGCACAAGCCTCGCGCCCGCCCTTGATGCCAAAACTCAGAATCGATGAGGGAATACCGCCATCCATGTATTTCTGCACCAGTGCGTAATCACGGTTATCTTCAAGGCCGGCAAAATTGACCCAGCTGACTTTGGGATGCCTTTGCAGATAACGTGCAATCGCCAGCGCATTGGTGCAATGCCGTTCCATCCTCAACGGCAGGGTTTCGATACCTTGCAGAATCAGAAAAGAATTGAAAGGTGAAATTGCCGCTCCCATGTTGCGCAACGGTACCACACGCGCACGGCCGATAAACGCAGCCGGACCAAATGCATCCACATAAACCACACCGTGATAGCTGGGATCAGGTTGGTTGAATTGTGGAAAACGCGAGTTGCCTTCCCAGGGGAACTTGCCGGAATCCACGATGATTCCGCCGATGCTGGTGCCGTGACCACCCATGTATTTGGTCAGCGCATGGACGACGATATCGGCACCATGTTCGAAAGGACGACAAAGCACCGGGGTTGGTACGGTATTGTCCACTACCAGCGGCACGCCCGCTGCATGCGCCACTTCAGCCAGTGCGGCGATATCCACCACATTACCGGCCGGATTTCCGATCGACTCGCAATAAATCATTCTGGTATTGTCATCGATGGCATCGGCAAAAGCGGCCGGATTACGACCATCCACCATGCGAACTTCAATACCCAGATTGGGCAACGTATGGCAAAAGAAATTATAGGTGCCACCGTAAACCTGGCTGGTGGAGATAATGTTGTCGCCCGCCCTGGCCAGAGTCTGCACACAGGCTGTAATGGCGGCCATGCCGGAAGCCATGGCCAGCGCTCCCACTCCTCCTTCCAGTAACGCCACTCTTTCTTCCAGGACAGCAGTAGTCGGGTTCATGATGCGTGTGTAGATGTTACCCTGCACCTTCAGATCAAACAAATCAGCCCCGTGCTGAGTATCATCAAAATAGTAGCTGGTGGTCTGGTAAATGGGGACCGCGACTGCATGAGTCTGCGGATCGCCGGCAAAACCGCCATGAATGGCGAGTGTTTCCCGTTTCATCGTATTTCCTCTGTCAATAATCTGTTTACGTCGTCTGCACCCGTTCTGAAGCAGATCCTCCACTTCATCGAGGCCAAATAAATACCCGAATTTCAAAAAGGTGCACTCTTCCGGATGTTTCCCGAAGTTTATAACCCGGTACCAGGTATTACTATGACTATGGAATCCAGCAGTGAAAAGTGTTATGACTGCAGGTACCAATATAAACAATAAGCTTACAAAAGGCTATGTATTCGTTAACAGTTGAAACTGATTTTCCCGGCCGAGAGCGGCTTGCAGTGGGACAATAGGTGAACTGAGATTTTCCTGTTGATCGAGCCACCTGAACCATCCGAGGTAATTTTCCAGATACCGGGTAGCAACGCCATGGAATCGTTTCATCCATTGTTTGAGCCGGCTGTGGTAAGCGTTAACGTTCTGAATATGATAGACACCAGCGATGACTCGAACCCCGGCAGCAAGATTGACGGGACGATGGGTGATTCCAAGACTGCGGGCCACGGATCGATAAACAGCCGCACCATCGCTGCAGAAAATGACATCTTTTTCCAGAACAG
>NZ_FUWK01000078.1 GCF_900167395.1 Nitrosomonas europaea | reverse complement strand
TTTTCAGTTCCTTGGTCTGACCAGGTTGAATTGCGCTTTCATCGTCGAAATTCAAACCGACAGCGATCAGTTCACGAGGATACTGAGGATCCAAGTATTTACGGCCAGTAGAGTTGATGAAACGTATGCCTGCCGTGGTGAACTCACCAAATGTGACAGGTATGTCGCCATTATTGGTTACTTCCATGGTGACACGCAGTGCACGTCCCGGTACGTCATAGTTAGCATCTGTAATGACAATCGATACTGGGTTGGGTGCTACTGGTAATGCTGCCACTTTGGATTGACCTGCCTGGATAGGTACCGTGTAGGGATGTTTATTTTCCGTATAACGGTATCCACCCCATACCAGCGCCAGCGTCAGAATGGCAAGTACCCAGGTGATTTTTTTGTCCATCGGATCCATCAACAGATCATCACCGTAGGCCAACAATACACGACTACGTGGCAGGAACATCGGCCGTGCTGTAAAAACACCAATCCAGAAAATACCGATGGACATCCAGACAACGTGCCAGAATATACCGTTCGATAAGTTGAAGGTTTCTGAATCAATTGTCTCACCCGTCAATAATTTCAGTGGGTTGGTAAAATCATCCCAGCTTCCGGTAATGTTCATCCATGCACCTGGCCCAGCAATCGGACCTGCATCTTTGACGTTCAGCATGGCATGCATGTGATGACGTCCCGGAATACGTGCACGCAGATTGACTTCAAACTCATAGTCACGGCCAATTTGCAGAGGACCTGAAATGAACCATGGATGGCCATTGATCTTGGTACTCAAACGTACGAATACCGGGCTTGGGCTTCCTACGTTAAAGAAGGAAAAATCAGGTTGTGCAGCTGCACGTGGCCAATCTTCAGCCAAGTGAAACTTACCGGTGATTTTTGCGTTCTCATTAACTTTGGTTACCTCAGGACCCCATTTGATGTCATACCATTGAACTGTACGCATCCGAAGGAACGGCTCCTGGGATCGCTCCCCATGAGCTGCTACCGTCGAGACATCCAATGTTACTGTCATGGCTAATGCGGCTACTGCATAAGCAACACCGTAAAGCCCCATCACTCCCCGTTTATAAAGGTTTTTGATACCCATTTTATTTGATCCCCTCTGGAAAGCCTTCTTCACCGAATGCGGTAACATCATTGCGATGTACGATACGACCTCTTTTACCTTTAACGTAGAAAAAGGCTGTACAGTAAACTTTTCCAAGATACCACCATACGGTGAACATCAACATTGATACGAACGCAGAGAAGAATGCTGCAATAACTGTGGTATGACCACCAAAGGTACGCAGTGAACCTTGCTCAATATGACGAACATACTCGGGTGTACCTGTACGAACATACAGATGTCCCATGTAATCAGCCATCGACAGCAATGTGCCTTCTACAACGATTGGCAAATGGGTTGGTCCAAAAATCGGCCAGTTACCCGGATAGAACAGCAGACCGAAGAATCCACCTCCAACCAGAGCCGTCACCAGCCAGTTGCGTGTCAGATACAGCGTGAAGTCCAGCATCAGCGCACCCGGAAGCATAATGCCCGGTGTTACGAAGTTGATGGGGTAGTGTGACCACCAGTAGAATCCCCAGTAACGTGTCAGCCACTCACCAATCAGCAGACACACCACACACAACGTTGCACCAAACGGTTGGCGGTAGTTGACCCACAAGTAATACATGATTGCCGAACAGTAGGTGATCCCCACGATTGGCGTTACAACCGGCCACCATTGACGATCTTTCCAGTCCATCCAGAAATCCCAGTCACCTGCCAGCAGCATAAAGTGCATGTGGTAGGTACCCACCAGCAAAATAATCAGAATTGGAAAATAAACTGCATCAATCAGACGTGACATATGAACCGCTTCCGGCGGCATCTTGGCCGCTTTCAGGATTTCTTCCGTTCTAAATATACTCACCCTGCCCTCCCCTCTTATAGTTTAAAAGTAACATTACGATTCCTCTTTTCCTCTAAGGTACCGCACTCTGGTTCTGACTGACCAGGTGCTACTTTCAGCACCCGGCCAGACTTCCTCTTTTAATGTACCCCAAGCGCAACTTCTGCCTGGAGTACATACCAGATTAAGCTACAATCCGGTTATTCAGAATTTCTTTGCTTTGGTTGTTCCAAACCACATCGGTCAGATTGGAATAACGGGTAATGATCTGAGCTGCAACACCACCCTGGAACAGACCCGCCCAGCCCAACACTACAAATCCCCAGTGCAGTGGTGCGCTGAACAACTCTTCCATGAACCAGAAAGCATGACCCCACTCGTTCAGACCAACGTTAGGCAGAATCATCAACGGGCCTGCAATCGCCATAACCAGCGGGAAGGAAATTCCACGGCTGAACAATGGCAGGCGAGTCATTGCATACAGGTAGGTTGCAACACCGCAAACGATGTACATCGGGAATGATCCGTAAAACA
>NZ_FUWK01000048.1 GCF_900167395.1 Nitrosomonas europaea | reverse complement strand
GATATAGCTGTAAACGTGTGCTTGCACATGCGGCAGTAGAAACGCTGTAATCCCGCCTGATATCCCCAGCGATAAAAATGATTCGATTGGCAAACCGGACAAATCGGCTCAAAAGAACTTTCAAGCCACTTCGCCACCTCGATTCGTGGCACCATTCCACCAAGCTTATGTTTGGTCTGCTCTTTCTGACCGCGGCTAAGTTGCGTTATTTTTCCAACCCATTCCCGAAAATCAGAGGCTTTCATAATCGTGCCCTCCCTCTATTGATGTTCCAGCTCGTTGGACAAAAATGACTTTTCAACGTTTAATGCAGACATAGCCTTGAAATTGGCCTGTGGGAAGATGCCGGGATACTGGCGGGTATACGCGACGAACTGCATGAGGGGGGTGGTATCCGCAACTACGAAGTGCCACTGCGCGGAGCGGACGGTATCATGCTGGATACGCTGATTTCGGCAGAGCCTGTCACTATTAACGATGATGCATGTGTGCTGTGCGTATTTGAAGACATCACGGATCGCAAGCGTACTGAAATAGAATTGATTGCTGCCATTGACGCAGTCATGCAAGATACGTCCTGGTTCAGTCAAACTGTGATGGAAAAACTTGCCCAATTGCGCCATTCCGGAGCAACTGACTCAAAGCTGGAGCTTTCGATTCTGACAGCGCGTGAAAAGGAAGTGCTGAGCCTGATCTGCCAGGGCAAAAGCGATGCCGACATTGCGACGATACTGCAATTGTCACGCAATACGGTGCGCAACCACGTTGCGGCGGTGTACGACAAGATCGGCGTACACCGTCGGAGTGCTGCAGTCGTCTGGGGGCGCGAACGCGGACTGGCCAGCTATTGATATGAATGGTGGATTTTGTCCTGTTTATCAGACATCAAAAAATAAGTTGAGTACGTTCTGGAAGAGTATCTCTGCGTGAAACGAGTGCCCATATACACTTTTCGATCCTCCACCGCATGGCTTAAAAGTCTCCACAGTGCGCAAATCAGTAGCCCGCTCAGGCGGCAGTAACCGATTAAGACGGTATTCAGCCAGGTACATCGAAAAACAAGCGAGCGTATGATTTTGCTGCACCTCTTTGAGGCACTGATTTTGCAGACAGACCTGCAGCATTGAGTTCATTGTGAAGGGGCCACACTGCCCATCATTTACCGTATCAAGAATTACCTTTTACTATCCAGTTCGGCCCTCGCTTTGTCGGTTTCTGCATTGATCCGGTCAATCTCTTCCCGGAATTTCGCCTGCTGATCATTCGCCGTTCTGGCGATCAGCGCATTGTCTGCATTCGCTTCGTCAACCAGGCAGGAATTATATTGCTGGGCGCGTTTCTGCCATTCATTGATTGCTTCGGCACTGCGGTTATAGTCCTCGACGCTGGCAGCGCTGACAACTGGTGCTATAGGCCGTTCACCGCATCCCATTGGTGACCAGGTGCCATTGACAAGCGTGCCTGCGTTACTTGAAGCATGGAACAGTATCAGCGCAGTAAGAAAAAAGATGGATTGCTTCATTGCTTGGCCCCGTGAAATAAATTAACGATATATAAAATTTCCTGACTTTGAAGAACTTCAGTATGGCATAACGTCCCTGTCACTGGTAACTGTGATACCTGTCCGGATCAAGTAAACGACAGGCAGCCCGTATCCGCCGGCTTGCGGAAATCCATCCGCAAAACCGGAGCTCGCTTCCTGCTCCGATTGCTTCAGTGCGGCCGGCTGCGCGTGTTATTATCGCGCCAGCAAAAATGTTCCTGTTTTCAGTCACGTATCTCACTGTTGAAATTATGAAAAAAAGTACAACCGTTGAAAAAATCAAGGCGCCGGAGCTGATTACCTCGGATTGGCTGAATACACCGCAACCGGTTACGCTGGCTTCCTTGCGCGGTAAGGTAGTATTGATGCATGCCTTTCAAATGCTGTGTCCGGGATGTGTTCAGCAGGGTATTCCTCAGACACAGCGTATTTTTGATGAATTCGACCCTGATCGTGTGGCGGTGATCGGCCTGCATACGGTTTTCGAGCATCATGAGGTCATGGGGCGCGATGCGCTGGAAGTTTTTGCCTATGAGTACAGGCTGCGTTTTCCGATTGGGATAGACAAACCGAATGAGCAGCATTCGATTCCGCACACGATGATGACTTACCACATGCAGGGGACACCGACCACCATTCTGGTGGATAAGACGGGCCATCTGCGTTTGCACAAATTTGGCCATGTCAGTGATTTGTTGCTGGGTGTGTCGATCGGGACGCTGCTGGCTGAAGAAGTGTCTGATGAAGAGCTGGCTGCCGGTTCGACAGATTCAGCTGGCAATGAGTCCGATACACAGCCGGGGTGCGATGCCGATGGTTGCCGGGTCTGATGCTGACGAACAGGCAGATTACCGGATCACATCGGTAAGTCGGTGTTTCCCCGGAAATTGTTTTTCCAGTCACGGATCGCGGCAAATACACTGACCGGATCAGTGAGCTGCCGCCCGGCATACCGGCTGGCACTCTGGATGATGGCCGGCTGATTGCAACGCAGAAACGGGTTGGTGGCTTTTTCTGCAGCCAGACTGGAGGGGAGTGTGGGCATATTCTGCTCCCGCTTTTCTTCCACGTTACTTTCCAGTTCAATCAGCTCGGGATTATCAGGGTCGATCGCCCTGGCGAAGCGGATATTGTCCAGCGTGTATTCATGGGCGCAATAAACTTGAGTTTCGTCAGGCAGGTCGGTCAGTTTCTGTAAAGAATCAAACATCTGTTGTGCATTGCCTTCAAAGATTCTTCCGCAACCGCAGGCAAACAGCGTATCCCCGCAGAACAGCCGGTTCTGGCCATGACAGGCAATGTGGCCTGCGGTATGTCCGGGGACGTCCAGAATGCTAAGTTCCAGCGATAGCTCCGGGAACACGAGGGTGTCCCCTTCCGCAAGCGGGTGGGTCATCCCCGGTATCTTCTCACTGGCAGGGCCATAAACGGGTATTTCGAATTTTTGTACCAGCAGGGAAATACCACCCGTGTGATCATGATGGTGATGGGTGCAGAGGATTGCAATGGGTTGTAATTTTTGTTGTCTCAGCCAGGTGAGAACCGGTGTCGCATCGCCCGGGTCTATGATGAGAGCGAACTGTTGATTGTGAACGATCCAGATATAATTGTCCCTAAACGCCCGGACAGGAAAAACGTTGATCATTTTGCCTCCTTGTAGCAGATAGCAGACGGGTCATCATCATAACCAATCATCCTGATAATATGTTCGATTCTGTATTGCAGCAAAGTATGCAACAGTGGTTAGAAACATCGCTGGGACAGTATGTTCTTGAACAGGAGCAGCGTTATTTCGACCGTGTCGTGACGGATATTTTTGGTTATAACGCGACCCAGATCGGTTTTTCCGGGTTTGATTTTCTGCGCAACAACCGGATGCCTTTCAAGTTCGCATTCGGCGTACGGGACGGTGCTTCGGTTTACGCGCATCCTCATTTTCTGCCTATCAAAAGCAGCAGCATCGATCTCGTTCTGTTGCCGCACACACTCGAGTTCAATTCGAATCCCCACCAGATACTCCGGGAAGCACACCGGGTGCTGATTCCGGAGGGCAAAGTCATCATCAGCGGATTCAACCCGTTCAGTCTCTGGGGAATGCGTCAGCGCATGGCAAAATCGAAAACGGATTTTCCATGGTGCGGTCGTTTCATTGCTCTGCCACGCATGCAGGATTGGCTGGAGCTGCATAATTTTGAAATCGTTGCGGGACAGTTTGGCTGCTATGTGCCGCCATGTACCCGGGAAAAGTGGCTTTCCCGTTTGCGTTTCATGGAGGCGGCCGGAGATCGCTGGTGGCCGATTGCCGGGGGAGTTTATTTTTTACAGGCAGTCAAGCATGAATGTGGTTTGCACATCATCACGCCCCGCTGGGAGGATTCGCCTGCAAAAAGGGGTACGGTAGTGGTTCCGCAGATCGAACGAGGGCATCGGATGAATAATTTAGAAGTATCCACGGTACCATGGCGCGAGAAGGCCGGTGGCGGGCTGATTGAAAACAGGAAATACGGGGTGCAATACTCCGTGAACAACAGGGACGTGTAATGCAATTGGAAGAGGGTGTAAAGCTGGTGGAGATTTTTACGGATGGTGCCTGTAAGGGTAATCCGGGAATAGGGGGCTGGGGAGTTTGTCTGAAGTTCGACGGTGAAGTACGGGAGTTTTTCGGCGGAGAACCTGTGACGACGAATAACCGGATGGAGCTGCTGGCTGCCATTCGTGCCTTGCAGGCGCTGGAATCACTGCCCGATACCGGGCAATCTTTGCGAGTTCAACTGCATACCGATTCGCAATATGTGCAGAAGGGTATCAGTGAGTGGGTTCATTCGTGGAAAAAACGCGGATGGCTGACAGCGGATAAAAAACCGGTGAAGAATGAAGCATTGTGGAAGGAGCTGGATCAGTTGTCCCGGCGTTACCAGGTTGAATGGTTCTGGGTTCGAGGGCATAACGGCCATGATGGCAACGAGCGAGCCGATATGCTTGCCAACCGTGGAGTGGTGTCAGTACTGTCTGAAAAAGCGGATTGATCGGGTAAATCATGCGGTATGTATTTCTTGATACTGAGACGACGGGTCTGGATCCTGCACTGGGGCACCGTATCGTCGAGATAGCAGCAGTGGAAGTGTGTAACCGGCGTTTGACCGATCGTCACTTTCACCGCTATCTCAATCCCGGGCGGGAGAGTGATGAAGGTGCACTGCGGGTACATGGACTGACTCGTGAATTTTTGCGGGATAAACCCGTATTCCAGGATGTTTGCAGCGAGTTTCTGGAGTTCATAGCAGATGCCGAGATTTTCATTCATAACGCGCCTTTCGATGTGGGGTTCATCAATCGCGAACTCGATCTGATCAGATTTGAATCGATGCAGAATCATTGTCTGCAGATCATCGATACACTGGTCCTGGCAAAAGAGCTGCACCCGGGCAAGAGAAACAATCTGGATGCGTTATGTGAGCGTTATCAGATCGATAATTCCCACAGAACACTGCATGGCGCTCTACTCGATGCAGAGTTGCTGGCCGAAGTTTACCTGGCAATGACACGTGGTCAGGAAAGCCTGCTGATGGAAATGGATGCGCCAGCATCGCGACAAGCCGATAATCCGGCTGTCGGCAAGGTGGAGAATCTTGCGCTGATCGTTCAGCCTGCCACGCAGGCAGAACTCGAGTTGCATAGCCGGCTGGTGGAACGCATCAACGCCGAAAGCAAAGGTAATTGCTTGTGGAACGGTTGAATTTGCTCAGAACCTGTTCAAGATCCCACTGAAGGGCGCATTGCAGCGTTAAAATCGAACTCAAAATATTCATATACTTCGGGTATGCTCCGTTTTCTCATTCAATTTTGCCTTGTACTACCCCCTTGATCGGGATTTTGAACGGGTTCTCAGGCGTGTAGTTTGGCGCGCAGTGCGCTGAATGCCAGCGTTTTGCCAAAATCCCATACTGCTGAAGGTCCGCGGTGTGCATTGGCCACGACATCACTGACCGCAGTAACGATCCATTGAACATCGGATTCTGTCAGGATGAGTGGTGGAATGAATTTGACGATATTCATGCCGTGGCCGGCTACCTGAGACAGAACCCGGTGCTGCCTGAATAACGGGACGGTTATCAACTGTGAGAACAGTCCCTTGTTGGCAGATTCGAGCATTTTCCACGACAGCTTCAGCATAGGGCTTTTCGGTTCGGTAAATTCCAGCGCAATCATCATGCCTTTGCCTCGTACTTCCTTGAAGCATTCGTATTTTTCCGTCAGTGGCGTCAGCGCATCCATAATGGCTGCTCCGGTACGGGCGGAATGCTCGATGAGATTTCCTGATTCCAGTACTTCCAGTGTAGCCAGACCGGCGGCCATTGCCAGGTTGTTTTTACCAAATGTACTGCCGTGAACGACAGCGCGATCCATGCGGTTGAAAACACGATCGAAGATCCATTCCTTGCAGACCAGCGCACCCACAGGGATGAATCCGCCGGAAAGCGTCTTGGACATGCACAGGATATCGGGTTCGACGGACCAGTGTTCGACCGCCCACCACTTGCCGGTCCGCCCCAGTCCGGTTTGTATTTCATCCGTGATGAACAGTGCGCCGTATTTGCGGGTGAGTCTGGCTGCTTCCGGCAGATAGTTATCGTCCGGTATCCAGACACCGTGTCCTTGAATTGGCTCAGTAATGAAGGCGGCGACATCTCCCTGCGCAAGCACCTGTTCCAGTGCTTCGAGATCATTGAACGGGATTTCGATAAAATCCGGCACCATCGGGCCGAATCCCTTCTTGTAATGATCATCTCCCGTGGCAGAGAGAGAGCCAAGGCTCAGTCCGTGATAACAGCCGTGGCAGAAAATGATTTTGGATTTTCCGGTTGCGTAACGGCTGAATTTGATCGCCGCCTCGACTGTTTCAGTACCCGAGTTGGCAAAAAAGACACGTTTTAATCCGTCCGGGGTCAGTTTAACTAGCCTCTCCGCCAGCAGTCCTGCGAGTAATGATACGTCGAGCTGGACGAGATTGGGTAAATCTGCCTCCAGAGTGCTTTTGAGTGCTTCGACGATTTCCGCGTGATTGCGCCCCAGTGCAAAGACACCGAAGCCACTCAGCAAATCCAGATAGCGGTTATCCTGCTCGTCGAACAGATATGCGCCTTCTGCCCGGACATAATGACGATCAAAATCGATGGTTTTGAGGACTTTGACCATCTGGCTGTTCAGATACTTGTCATGCAGGGCAAAATTTTCTTTGCTGCGGTTCTGGATGAAATCCTGGATTTTCATGGGTGGGGCTCCGGAATGTGATGGGGCACAGGTAAGCAGGTATCAAAAAATCAGCAGCATTTTACCCTAATCCGTTGAGGGGGTCCGGGCGGATACTTTCTAAAAAATCTGGTGATTTCAAGGCGTCGTCTGCACCTGTCTTTCTGCCGGAGAAATCGGCAATGATTATCATTAATTTAGTGTCTGGATTGACATTTATCATTAGCTTGTCTAGACTCTCCCGCCGGGACTCGGTGGTTACGGGTTCTTTGGTAGCTGGTCTGATTCTAATAACATGACAGATAGATTTCTCTGCAGGCGGGATCGTTGTATGAATATCCCGGCAGAGGGTTTGTCCATTGGCTGATTTGCAGGAAGCTGCAGATTGGGGCCGGCGAGCGATGAACGATGTTTCGCTGAATAAAATATAAATTTTAGTAGAGGAAGGTAATCATGAAAACAACAAAAGCAATGCTTGCAGGTTTTGCTGTGGGATCACTGTTGCTGGCGGGTGCTGCACAGGCTGAACACAACTTCAATGTGGTTATCAACGCCTACGATACCACTATTCCTGAACTCAACGTGGAAGGTGTGACCGTAAAAAATATCCGTGCTTTCAATGTGTTGAATGAGCCGGAGACACTGGTCGTCAAGAAAGGCGATGCAGTGAAAGTCGTTGTTGAAAACAAATCACCCATCAGCGAAGGATTTTCAATTGATGCGTTTGGTGTTCAGGAAGTCATTAAAGCAGGCGAAACCAAAACTATCAGCTTTACCGCTGATAAAGCAGGTGCTTTCACGATCTGGTGCCAGCTCCATCCTAAAAACATCCACCTGCCAGGTACCCTTAACGTCGTAGAATAAGTAACATCTGAAACTACGGTGGCAGAAAATCAGGCTGGATTGAATCTGGCCTGATTTTTTATAATCCGTCATCCTCTCTGAAATCACCCGGTATTCCGGGATATCGCAACTTTCTCTCATCTTGCTCTGGCAATCTGATCAGAGCGATATCAATATAGCCTTGTCGTAGCAGGTTGTGCCTGCGCACTCTTCTCCAACTGCTGATTTGGTAAATCATACAAGGGTTTTTGTTAGATTTTGTTAGAATACCGGCTCGTGATGAACTATTTTTATGAGGTATTTGATGGCAGTTGAAAGGACTTTGTCCATTATCAAGCCCGATGCGGTAGCAAAGAACGTCATCGGACAAATCTATGCACGATTTGAAGCGGCTGGCCTGAAAGTCGTTGCTGCCCGCATGGCGCACTTGTCGAGAGTCGAGGCAGAGAATTTTTATGCGATTCACAGGGAAAGACCTTTCTTCAAGGATCTGGTCGAATTCATGATTTCCGGGCCAGTGATGATCCAAGTGCTGGAAGGTGAAAACGCAATTGCCAGAAATCGTGAACTGATGGGTGCCACAGATCCCAGGAAAGCAGAAAAAGGTACGATTCGCGCAGATTTTGCAGAAAGTATCGATGCCAATGCAGTACATGGCTCGGATGCACCTGAAACGGCTGTCGTTGAAATCGCCTGTTTCTTCCCGTCTCTGGAAATACATTCACGCTGATAATGTACACACCCTTGCTGATTTGGAAAACCGGGCGCAATGATCAACCTGCTTGATTTCAATAAGACAGAACTGGTCCGTTTCTGTGGAGAAATGGGCGAGAAGCCTTATCGGGCAAGGCAGTTGTTGCGCTGGGTACACCAGTCCGGCAAGACGGACTTCATGGAAATGAGCGATTTGGCAAAAGGGTTCCGTCATAAGCTGATGGAATGTGCCGTTGTCCAGTTGCCTGAAATCGTCAGTGATCATACTGCAGGGGATGGCACCCGCAAGTGGCTGTTATCGACAGGGGCGGGAAATGCAGTGGAAATGGTTTTCATTCCCGAGCCTAGCCGGGGCACGCTTTGTGTTTCCAGTCAAGTAGGCTGTGCGTTGGCATGCAGCTTTTGTTCCACCGGTCGACAGGGTTTCAACCGCAATCTGAGCGTCGCAGAAATCATCGGTCAATTGTGGTGGGCCAATCGGCTGCTCGAAGCAGGTAGTCATGACCCGTTTCCCCTGGATACCACACGAGTGCAGACAGACAAGCCGGAAACGAGGCGGCCGGTTACCAATGTCGTCATGATGGGGATGGGTGAGCCGCTGGCCAATTTTGAAAACCTGGTAACGGCACTGGATCTGATGCTGAGCGATGATGCGTATGGTTTGTCACGCCGCCGGGTAACGGTAAGTACATCTGGACTGGTCCCCGCTCTGGATCGCTTGCGTGAGCGCTGCCCGGTGGCGCTCGCGGTTTCACTGCACGCGCCGAATGATGCCTTGCGTGACCAGCTGGTGCCCATCAATAAAAAGTATCCGATCAGGGATTTACTGGCCGCCTGTGAGCGTTACCTGCCAGCTGCTCCGAGAGATTTTATTACGTTTGAATATGTTATGCTGAAAGGCGTGAATGACAGTGTGGCGCTGGCACGAGAACTGGTTCAACTCGTCAGGAACGTTCCATGCAAACTCAATCTGATCCCGTTTAACGCCTTTTCCGGTTCCGGTTATGAGCGATCGGGTGCAGAAGCCATCGGTAATTTCCGGGATGTACTGATGCAAGCAGGTATCGTTACGACAGTACGTAAAACGCGCGGGGATGATATCGCCGCTGCCTGCGGTCAACTGGCAGGGCAGGTGCGTGACAAGACACGCCGGACGAGCGGGTGTGGAACTGGTCAGCCGGCAGTTGCCAGATAATCGGAGATATATAAATCCAGTGTTGGGTAAGCATGCAGGCAAAATGAACAGGCTGATTAGAACGGGAGTTCTCGGATTTCTGGTATGGCTGGCGGGTTGCGGACATGCACCGGTTCAGGAAAAGCCGACTCCCGAGGAACTGAAGCAGCGCGCATTGCAAAGTGCCAAAATTCACACTGAACTTGCGGGCCAGTACTATCACCGTGGCCAGTATCGGGTAGCGATAGAAGAAGCTGAAATCGCACTGCAGAAAAAAACCGACTATGCTCCGGCTTATAACATGCTGGGGCTGGTTTATATGGATCTGCAGGAGGATGATCGCGCGGAATGGAACTTTGAGCGCGGACTTGGAATCACTCCAAACGATCCTGATATACGCAATAATTTCGGCTGGTTCTTATGTCAGCGAAAACCTGACGGGATAGAACAGGCCATCGGTCATTTCATGGCGGCTGTGCGTGATCCCTTGTATGAAACACCAGAAAGAACCTATACCAACGCAGGATTGTGCGTTCTGAAGCAGAATGACTTCGAGCGGGCACAAAGCTACTTTCAGGAGGCTCTGGTTATCCGCCCGGGTTATCCTTTGGCCCGGCTTGGTCTGGTAGAACTGGATTTCAGTCGTGGTGAAGTGAAAAAAGCCTGGGCTGCAATCAACCGGTATTTACAGACATATCCTCCCGCTCCAGGCAGTTTGTGGCTGGCTGTTCGCATTGCACGAGCAAACGGAGATGTCAATGCAGAAACCAATTATGCTTTTCAGCTACAGAAACGTTTTCCTGATTCCCGGGAAGCCCGGGAATCGCGTGCAGGCAGGTTGAATCATGAAAGATAATGAATTAGATGAAAGAGACGGATTGGCTCGTGATCAGAAATCAGATCTCATCCGTGATGCAGAGCCGGTTGAAACCTCAGATCAAGCTGTATCTCTTCAGGCGGAACCTGTAGGTACGATGCCATATTCGCCTGCTCAGGCTGGTGATCCGGCTGAAGCGGCAACAACAGGTGGTACGGCCGCTTCCGGTTTCGGGCAGATATTGCGTGATGCGAGGATCAGACGTGGTATGAATGTAGGCGAGGTGGCACACCGTCTTCGTCTGTCTGAACAGCAAGTGGAGGCGATCGAGGCACAGGATTTTTCCAGGCTGCCAGCCGCCGTATTCTTACGTGGCTATATACGCAATTATGCTAATCTGCTGCAGCTCGACGATGTGCCGCTGTTAATGGAAGCGGTGCCTCAGGCAAGGCCAGTGGATACTGTCTTTGCCAGTAAAAGAAATGCGCAGCGTTTCAAGGCGATCGAGCCTGTTTACCGATCTGGCCGCAGCAGTCGCGGCGGGTGGCTGTATATTGCGGTGATACTGGCAGCGCTTGCGGCCTATGGAATTTATCGTGATGAAGTACCGGAACAGTTGGCTTCCTTCTCGGCAGGGGATACAGATCAGGTGATGTCATCGATCTCAGCTGACGGCAATGATCAGGTAGCAATAGATCTGGCACTGCCATTGTCTTCCTCTTCTTCCGGGTTGCCATTGGTCACACCTGCACCCGCTGGTGCCAGTGTGCCATCAGTTGCGACGACATTGCCTGAACTGCCCGCACCCTCTGTACCGGCTGTAGAGGTACCCAAGGCTTCAGACGATGGTAAAAAATCACTGCATTTTTCTTTTTCCCGTGATTCATGGGTCAAAATCAAGGATAGTGGCGGCCGGGTCATTCTCGAAAAAACCCATTCACGCGGAACTGAGCAGACGATAGAAGGTAAGCCGCCTTTATATCTGGTCATCGGCAATGCAGCCGGGGTCAGTCTTACCTATAACGGGCGCAAGGTTGATCTTGCACCTTATACACGCGGCAACGATGATGTCGCACGCTTTTCACTTGAATAATCTTGTACGAATTTCTGAGAATCGGGTTTTAACCATGTCTTCTAATAACGTACCTGCCTCACGCCGGAAGTGCGTGGGTGTCAAAGTAGGTTCGGTGATGATCGGTGGTGGTGCGCCGATCGTTGTGCAGTCAATGACCAATACCGATACTGCTGACGAGGTGTCAACCACCCAGCAGGTCGCCCAGCTTGCGCTTGCAGGCTCAGAACTCGTCAGAATCACCGTCAATTCCATGGAAGCTGCGCGTGCCGTTGCCGGGATCCGTGCTCGACTGGATGATATGGGTTGTCATGTTCCGCTCGTTGGCGATTTCCATTTCAATGGACACAAGCTGCTGACCGCGTATCCCGAATGTGCCAGAGCACTGGCCAAATATCGTATCAATCCGGGTAATGTCGGCCATGGCCGCAAGCGTGATGAACAGTTTTCCCTGTTGATAGAGACAGCCTGCAAATATGATAAACCGGTTCGTATCGGGGTCAACTGGGGTAGTCTCGATCCTGAGATGCTGGCACGAATCATGGATGAGAATGCACGTTCGCCTGATCCGCTGGGCGCTTCGCAGGTCATGCACAAGGCACTCATCACTTCTGCGCTGGAAAGCGCAGCCAGAGCTGAAGAACTGGGCCTGGCCCGTGATCATATCGTGCTGTCGTGCAAAGTCAGTGGTGTGCAGGATTTGATTGCCGTCTATGGTGCGCTGGCCGAGCAATGTGACTATGCACTGCATCTGGGATTGACCGAGGCCGGTATGGGCTCAAAAGGGATCGTCGCTTCGACAGCCGCACTGGCGGTACTGCTGTTCAAAGGGATCGGCGACACGATCCGTGTTTCCTTGACACCGGAGCCGGGTGGAGATCGTGCTCGTGAAGTCATCGTGGCACAGGAAATCCTGCAAACGATGGGATTGCGTGCGTTTGTTCCGCTGGTGGCAGCCTGTCCGGGCTGCGGGCGGACAACCAGCACTTATTTCCAGGAGCTTGCAGAAAGCATTCAAATCTATGTGCGTGAACAGATGGTCATCTGGCGTGAGCAATACGAAGGTGTCGAGAATATGTCACTAGCAGTCATGGGATGTGTGGTCAACGGGCCGGGTGAAAGCAAGCATGCTGATATCGGCATCAGTTTACCCGGATCGGGAGAAACTCCGGTTGCCCCGGTTTTTGTGGATGGTCAGAAGACCGTTACCCTGAAAGGCGATAACATCGCAGGCGAATTCCGTATGATCGTTGATGAATACGTACGTACCAAATACCGAAAAAAAGCAGCCAATGCCTGAACCAATCAGGGCAGTTCGCGGGATGAACGACATCCTGCCTGACGAAAGCGGTTTGTGGGCGTTTTTTGAAGATACGATTCGCACATGGTTGGCTGCCTACGGCTATCGTAATCTGCGTACCCCCATCGTCGAACAGACTGATCTGTTCGTCCGTTCGATCGGAGAGGTGACCGATATCGTCGAAAAAGAGATGTATACATTTGTCGATCATCTCAACGGGGAAAATCTGACATTGCGCCCGGAAGGCACAGCTTCCTGCGTGCGTGCGGTAATCGAGCACAATCTGCTGTATGCGGGTCCCCAGCGCCTGTATTACAGCGGGCCGATGTTCCGGCACGAACGCCCACAAAAGGGCCGTTATCGCCAGTTTCACCAGGTGGGTGTGGAAGCACTTGGATTTGCCGGTCCGGATATCGATGCGGAACTCATCGTCATGTGCGCGCGGTTGTGGCGTTTACTGGGTATTTCAGATGTCCGTCTCGAAATCAGTACACTTGGCAGTACCGAATCACGTTCGGTTTATCGTGCCCGTCTGATCAGTTATCTGGAAAAATTCTGTGATGATCTCGATGAGGATGCACGCCGGCGGTTAAAAACCAATCCGCTGCGTATTCTCGACAGCAAGAATCCGGCCATGCGTGAAATACTGGCTGGTGCTCCTCGCCTGTTCGATGATCTGGATGAAGATTCACTCGCCCATTTCGAGGCATTGCAACGGATTTTGCGCAACCAGGATATCAGTTTCGAAATCAATAACCGGCTGGTCAGAGGGCTGGATTACTATAACCGCACGGTATTCGAATGGGTGACTGACAAGCTGGGCGCGCAGGGGACCATTTGTGCAGGCGGGCGTTATGACGGGCTGATCGCGCAGATTGGCGGAAAACCGGCACCAGCATGCGGTTTTGCCATGGGTATCGAGCGAATACTGGCACTGATGGGTGAAAATGGTGCCGTTGGCGCGCATGCCATTCCTGATATATATGTGGTGCATCAGGGAGAGGCTGCAGCCGAGTTTTCATGGAAGGTGGCAGAATCATTGCGGGATGATGGTCTTAAAGTGGTGCTGCATAGCGGAGGTGGAAATTTCAAGGCTCAGATGAAAAAAGCCGATGCCAGCGGTGCACGTTTTGCCGCCATCATCGGAGAAGATGAGGTCGTAGCCGGGCAAATCAGCATCAAACCATTACGTGAGGCAGCGGAGCAGATCAGGGTCGATCTGGCCGGAGCCGCTGCACTTCTGGGAAATATTTAACCAAGGTGGAAAATCAGAACCATGTCAGCGTACAACTTTGAAGAACAGGAAAAGATAGAAGGGTTGAAGTCCTGGTGGGCTGCCAACGGTACTACTATGCTGTTTGCCATTGCCGTTTTTGCGGCAACGGTGGCCGGTAACCGGCTGTGGAATCATTACAAGGCTGAACAGGCGCAGCAGGCAGCTGATTTATATGCCGTTCTCCAGCAGCAGGTTGAAAAAGGGAGTGAGCTCGTCAAAATAACCGATGCGGCACACTTGCTGACCGAAGGTTTTCCCGGCAGCGGCTATGCTTCGCGCGCGGCGCTGATAGCTGCCCGTGCTGCAGGTCAGGCAGGCAATGATCAGGTTGCCAGAGACATGCTGCAATGGGCGCTCGACCATGCTGAAGAGCCTGAAATAAAGGACATGGCCCGCTTGCGGCTGGCAAGTGTGCTGGTGGATGAGAGCAAGTACGACCAGGCACTGAAATTACTGGATGCACAGCATGCTGCATCTTTTACCGGGCTTTACGCAGATTTACGGGGAGATGCACTGGCCGCCGCAGGGAAAACGGATGAAGCAAGGGCAGCCTACCAGAAGGCACTGGACAGCCTGAATGCACAGGGTGCTTACCGGAATGTCGTACAGATGAAACTGGATGTATTGAGGGAACAACGGCAGTGATCGGCAGCATTTCGTTATCGGCTCCTGATTTCACTTTCCATAATGGTTATTGCCGGGCACTGCGTGTCTGCATACTTGCGCTGTTGATTCTGTTGGGCGGTTGTGCAAATCTGAGTGATATAACAGGTGCGCATTTTACCGATCTTTTCAGCGGTGACGAGGATGAAGTCGAAATCGATGAAGCCGAACTTGCCGAGTTGCAAACGCTGGCTCCGATCAAGCTGCTATGGCAGGTAAAACTGTCAGAGAGCAAAACCGCAGTTTTTCTGCCGGTTTACGATAATGGCGCGTTATACGCTGCCGATGAAGATGGTCGGCTAATCAAGCTCGATCCGGCGACAGGACGTGAAATCTGGCGTGTGGATACCAAATCCCAGCTTTCCGGAGGGGTTGGTACAGGCGGAGGAATGATTCTGCTTGGAACCTATAAGGGCGAGGTACTGGCATTCGACGAAGCAGGCAATGCCCTGTGGCAATCCCAGGTGCCAAGTGAAATCCTGAGCCCGCCGCAGACAGACAATGGAATCGTGGTGGTGCGTACTGGTGACAGCAGGCTTTATGGCCTGAATGCAGCTGATGGAAAGCAGATCTGGAGCTATCAGGGTGTAACACCACCGCTGACAGTCAGGAGCTTTGTCGGCGTATCGATTACGCGGGGTGCTATTTTTGCCGGATTTCCCGGCGGTAAACTGATCGCGCTGGATCTGTTCACCGGCAATGTGGGCTGGGAGGCAACCGTTTCACAACCGCATGGCGTTACGGAGCTGGAACGTATGACTGACATCAGCAGTCTGCCGATTGTCGATGAAAACCAGGTATGTGCAGTTGCCTATCGCGGCCGGGCCGCCTGTTTTGAAATTTCCAACGGGAATCAGATCTGGGCCCGGGATGCATCGAGCAGTGCTGGCATGGTAATGGACAACAGCCATGTTTATATCAGCGAAGAACACGGAACCGTGGCCGCCTATGACAAAAGCAGTGGCGCTGCTGTCTGGAAGAGGGGAAAACTGGGCAGTCGCAAACTGTCTGCCCTGATGGTCGCTCGAGGTACCCGTCTGATAGTGGGTGACGATCAGGGATATGTCACCCTGATCAGCCGTCAGGATGGTTCTCTGCTGAGCCGCGCACCAACCGATGGCAGCGCCATTTCATCGCGTGCCGAGTATCTGCCGGATGGTTTTGTCGTACAAACACACAAAGGCGGACTTTTCGCATTTTCCTTGCAATAACCCGGGTTTTCTCGCTTTCCGGGCGAAGCATTTTTTCATATTCCCATTCTCATGAAACCCACACTCGTTCTGGTTGGGCGCCCGAATGTCGGAAAATCGACATTATTCAACCGTCTGACCCGCAGTCGTGATGCGATTGTGGCCGATATCCCCGGGCTCACGCGTGACCGGCACTATGGTCATGGCAGGTTGGGCCTTAAGCCCTATCTGGTGGTGGATACCGGTGGTTTTGAACCGGTGGTCAAATCCGGCATCCTGCATGCCATGGCCAAACAAACCCTCCAAGCTGTGGATGAAGCCGATATCGTGCTGTTCATCGTCGATGGTCGTCAGGGATTGGCCGCACAGGACAAGATCATTGCGGAACAATTGCGCAAAACCGGCCAGAAAATAATCCTCGTCGTCAATAAAACCGAAGGGATGCCTTATTCATCAGTGACGGCTGAGTTTCATGAGCTGGGGCTCGGCACACCATGCGCTGTTTCGGCTTTGCATGGAGATCATCTGGGTGAGTTAATCGATTTTGCACTGGAAGGGTATCCGTATGAAGAAGAAACCGCAGCTGAACCTGGCCAGGAAAAGTGTCCTGTCATTGCCATTGCCGGCCGCCCCAATGTCGGCAAATCCACGCTGATCAATACCCTGCTGGGGGAAGAGCGCGTGATTGCATTTGATCAGCCAGGTACTACCCGAGACAGCATTTATGTCGATTTTGAATATGGCCAGCGCAGCTATACGTTGATCGATACAGCGGGCCTGCGCCGATCAGGCAAGGTTTGGGAAACCGTGGAAAAGTTCTCGGTGGTCAAAACCCTGCAATCGATCGAGGCTGCCAACGTAGTTATTCTGGTGCTCGATGCACACCATGAAATTTCCGATCAGGATGCCCATATTGCCGGGTTTATCCTGGAAACCGGTCGTTCCCTGGTCGTTGCCATCAACAAATGGGACGGTCTGGACGACTACCAGCGCGAAATCATTAAACGCGAATTTGAACGCAAGCTCGGGTTTCTGAGTTTTGCCAATCTGCACTACATTTCTGCCCTGTACGGCAACGGTGTGAAAGGGTTGATGCCCTCGGTAGACGCGGCCTATGCTGCTGCTAGGGCTCATATTCCTACACCCAAGTTGACGCGAGCCATGCTGGCTGCCGTTGCTAAACAACAACCCCCGCGTGGTGGGATGTCGCGGCCCAAGCTGCGCTATGCCCATCAGGGAGGGGAAAATCCTCCGCTGATCATTGTGCATGGTTCCATGCTCGAACATGTTCCGCAAACCTACCGCCGCTATCTCGAAAATACATTCAGGGAAGTATTCAAGCTGAAAGGTACCCCGTTACGAGTGGAATTCAGAACCGGCCACAACCCCTATGCTGGTAAGAAAACACCGCTGACCGAGGAAGAAGCCCGGCGGGCACATAGCCGCCGCCGCCGCAACCGCAAGAAGTACGGCTGATCCAGAAACAAAAAGTTCAGGCAAAAATAGCTGCCTGAATGCCTTCATCATATCTTCGTAGCACTACAGACTACAGATACGTGACTTTCCTTGACGTAGGTTGAAAAAAGTGGAGTCCAACGTTTCGTAAAATGTGAGGAACGGAGGACAAGGATGGAACGACTCCCGAAAGGGATCTACACGCCGGAATTTCGGGCGGAAGCGGTGAAGCTGGTGGAAGCGGAAGGGCTGTCGGTGGATGCGGCAGCGAAGCGCTTGTTGGTGCCAAAGAGCAGTCTTGGCAATTGGGTGAGGGCATCGCGTACAGGCAGCCTGGCGAAGGTTGGGCAAGGTCAGCGGGTGCCGACGGAAACGGAAATTGAACTGGCGCGACTGCGCAAGGAATTGGCGGAAGTGAAACTGGAGCGTGATCTGCTAAAAAAATGTGCGGCGTATTTCGCGAAGGAGTCGCGGTGAGATACGCCCGGATCGAACAGTTGCGACAGCACCACGCGGTGGCGGCGATGTGCCGGATTCTGGACGTTTCGGAAAGCGGCTATCACGCTTGGCGCCAACGTC
>NZ_FUWK01000050.1 GCF_900167395.1 Nitrosomonas europaea | reverse complement strand
AGCTCGGCAACTTCGGAAACTCAGCCTGCAAGTGACGGCATACGTAAACCAGGTAGAAACTCTTGAACTGGCGAAAGCGCAATTGATGAAACAAAACGGTCAAGGTCATCAACTCCGACAAACTCAACCCGCTGCAGCGCTTGCGCTTCTTTACCCCTGTTTCCAGAAGGCGGCGTTCTAAAGCGGGCTCGAATTGGCAGCAGAAATCATCTATGAGACAAAAAAGTTCAGTTAAACTGTCCATGAGCGCCTCCTGAATGCGATTGATTTGTTTTTGGAAACATAATCTTACGCAAAAAGGCGGGCGCTCACTTCCTCTTTTCTTATCCCGAACTCAGGTTACCCATAGCAGACATACCAGCAGCAAACCGTATTGTGTCTGGTAAAACCTGGCGGATTTACGGACACACATACGCATATTCTCATTCCGGCAGCCAGCGCCGCCGAACGGAATCGCGATTCAGGGCAAGCCATTGCAGCGCGATGATGGCACTGGCAGAGTTGATCCGACCAGTACTCAACAGTCTGATGGCTTCATTCAGAGGCATGACATGCACCTTGATATCTTCATCTTCTCCATGATTGCCATAAACGGCACCGGCTTCGATCGTTTGCATATCGACCCGGCCGCAGAACAGAACGATTCGCTCAGTAGTACCACCGGGGCTGACCAGATAATCGTACAGCGGAATCAGACTGCCGATCTGACAATTTGCTTCCTCCATCGACTCTCTTGCAACCACCTGTTCGGGCGTTTCATTGGCTTCGATCACCCCCGCCACGATTTCCAGCAGCCAGGGGCCACCGGGTGCAGATATTGCGCCGGCACGAAACTGTTCGATCAGCAATACTTCATCCGTTTGCGGATCATAAGGCAATACCGCCGCCGCATGTCCCCGTTCAAACAGCTCGCGTGTGATCGGTCGTCCCCATTCACCATTGAATTTACGATGGCGTAAACGGTACCGTTCCAGGCGGAAAAAACCCTGAAAACAAACAGTCTTTTCCAGTACGTCGAAATCCATTTACAGAGTCCGGGTGGTGTACTGCCTGCAACCTGGTGCCATTCCCGATTGCGGACAGATAAAATACGATTCGAACGGAATTAGTCCGGGCGTGCTGATCGATCAAGTTGCCAGTCGTGGTGAACAAATGGATGAAAACTGCAAATCTGTCACACCACCTGGGATGACTAATCACCATGACACGCCCGTTACCCTCAGTGCTTCAGGTCATCTGCCTGCTGAATACCAGCCAGCAACCAGCCGGAATCAGATGCTGCGAGATCTTTTTCAACGTGCCAGATTTCATCGAAGGGCTCCGGCTGTGCATTGGGAGTATCTCTCAGCTCACCGGTAAAACGGACGCTGGCAATCGCGTGATTACCCTGATTCGTCACATCCAGCAAGGCCGCATCAACAAAAATCACATCGGTCTGCTGCGCCATGTTTCCACGCTCAGCAACCTGTTTACTGATTTCGGCAAACAGATCAGGTGTGGTATAGGCGCGGATTTCTTCCAGATCCCCGGCATCATGAGCTAACTGCAAAGCGATGAATGAACGTTTAGCCTGTTTGAGGAATGATTCGACATCGAAATCAGCGGGAATATCAGGTGCATCAGTGCTAGTGGACTGCCTGTCATAACCGGAACTCGCACCACCTGCCGGTGCCGATGTATCCCGATTCGGGAATGGAACACCTCCCATCCCTCCTGCACCTGCACCGGAATACTGCATTGGCCGCTGGGTTTGTCTGCCGCCGGCAGACCCACGCATCATGCGTATGATGAAGAATATGGCGGCGGCTATGCCAACCAGTACCAGAATATCCATCATGTTGATCCCGTCAAAAGCGCCGCCCATGAGCAGAGATGCCAGCAATCCTCCTGCAGCCAGTCCGGCCAGAGGGCCGAGCCATTTGCTGCCGCCCGCAGCAGGAGCAGCCTGTGAAGCGGGTGATGCTGCTTTTCCAGATTGCGGAGCTTGGGGAGCAGCCTGCTGCTGCCGGTTGAGATTGATTGACTGGCGCTGTTTTCCAACACTGCCGCCACCTCCCATACGTCGGGCTTCGACATCGAGTGTTGTCAGACCAAAGGCAAACAGGGCTATGGCCAGAAATGTTAATATCCGCATTATGACTACCTCCAAGAATCAAAAACACAATTTAAGGGTCGAGTATAGCATCAACCCGAATGGCACTGGACAATCCACCGGATGGAAAAGTTCATGCTTGCAAGCATGACAGGTTATGCAGCAGTTTCCCGGGAAATCCCGCAAGGATCACTGGCTTTGGAACTGCGTTCAGTCAATAACCGCTATCTTGATCTGCAATTCAGACTCCCCGATGAACTCCGTGCACTTGAATCCGAAATGCGCGATTTTCTCGGTAGTGGACTGACGCGGGGAAAAGTTGATTGTCGCCTGACTTTTTCATCTTATTCAAACAGTTACCGTCAACAGCGACTGAATCGTGATCTGTTGCAAGACTTGCAGATCATGAGCGATGAGATCAAGTCTATTTTTCCTGCTGCAGGCGATTTTTCCGTTGCTGAAATTCTGCGCTGGCCTGGCGTACTCGATAGTGACCATATTTCGATCGATGACTTGCGTACCCCGTGTATGGCACTGTTACAAACTGCTCTACAGGAACTCGTCTCCGCCCGGAAGCGCGAGGGAGAAAAGCTGCATAACCTGTTGTTGGAACGTGTACAACGAATGCGTCAACTGGTATTGGATCTGTTGCCGGGGTTGCCTGCTATTCTGGCCAGTTTTCAGGAAAGATTACTGAACAGTTTGAAAGCAGCCGGGCTCGATGAAAAGGATGAACGTATCCGGCAGGAATTCACCCTGTTTGCCAACAGAGTCGATGTAGACGAGGAGCTGTCACGCCTGCAGGGACACCTGAACGAATTCGAACACATTCTGCTTGCCGGGGGTGTCGTCGGCAAACGGCTCGATTTTCTGACACAGGAACTCAATCGGGAAGCCAATACGCTGGCCTCCAAGTCAGTGGCGAGAGAAGTCACGCGAATAGCAGTGGAAATGAAAGTGCTGATCGAGCAATTGCGCGAGCAGATCCAGAATATTGAATAATTCAGAAACCTGACGATTGCCAATCCCCTTGGGAACCTCTGAAAAACGTCAGCGAGGCAGTTAGTTCAAGACAAAAATCGGCGAGAAAGCGGAGTTTATACATGATAAAGAGCATTTCGAGCCGACTCTTAACACAGAAAGGCAACACAGGTAGTTTTTCAGAGGCTCCCTAGAATTTTGCCAGTATGCCGTCAAGCTGCTCCAGGCTGGCATAATGAATAACGACATTGCCAGTCCCTTTTTTCCCGGGTTTGATAATGACATTGGCACCCAGCCGGGCAGAGATATCTTCCTGAAGACGTAACAGATCCCGATCCGGGAATGACCGTTTTTTTACGGAAGGCATCTCATTCATTCGCTTGAGCAGGTTTTCGGTTTCACGTACGGATAACTGCTTTTGTATGATCAGGTGCGCGACTTCCAGCTGCTTGCCGGCATCCAGCACAAGCAGGGCTCGCCCGTGTCCCATATCGATTTCTCCCTGCATGATCAGGTCCTGCACGGGCGCAGCCAGATTGAGCAGGCGCAGCAGATTTGAAATTGCACTGCGGGAATATCCCAGCGCCTGCCCGGCAGTCTGATGAGTCATGCCGAATTCCTCGATCAACCGTTGTATTCCCAGTGCAGCTTCCAGCGGGTTGAGATCTTCGCGCTGGATATTCTCGATCAGAGACAGAGCCAGCGCGGATTCATCCGGCACCTCGCGCACGATTGCCGGAATCTGTTCCAATCCTGCAATTTGTGCGGCACGCCAGCGGCGTTCCCCGGCAATGATTTCATAGCCGCCCATCATAAGGGGACGCACCAGTATCGGCTGCATGATTCCCTGCGCCTTGATCGATTCAGCCAGATCATGCAAGGAGGCTTCATCCATCCTGGTTCGAGGCTGATATTTACCGGATTGCAACAAACCCACATCGAGATTCTGCAGGGAATCCGTTTCCGGAGGATTGCCTGCTAATAATGCATCCAACCCTCTTCCCAATCCTTTTGGTTTTACCATGGTCACTGTATCAAATCATTAACATCGATGGATTCCTGATCGGATTATCGATCAGTTGGCGGTTGCCAGAATTTCATTGGCCAGCTCAAGATAAGCCTGGGCCCCCCGAGATTGTTTGTCATGATAGAGCACCGGCAAACCAAAACCAGGCGCCTCGGCCAGCCGAATATTGCGTGGGATGATCGTCCGATATACCTTGTCGCCAAAATGCTGCTTCAATTGATCGGATACTTGCTGTGCCAGCAGGTTGCGCGGATCAAACATGGTTCGCAGCAGACCTTCTATTCTGATCGCAGGATTGAAGCCCGTTCTCACTCTTTTGATGGTGTTGACCAGATCACTCAGCCCCTCCAGCGCATAATACTCGCATTGCATGGGGATGATAACGGCATGCGCCGCACACAACCCGTTCAGTGTCAGCAAATTCAGTGCAGGAGGGCAGTCGATCAGAATAAAATCATAGTCTGCCTGAATCACCTGCAGGGCCTTTTTCAGGCGGGATTCACGCTGCTCCAGCGCCACCATTTCTACTTCTGCGCCAGCCAGTTCCTGATTGGCCGGAAGCAAATCGTATTTCCCCGGTTTCGTTGATAAGCGAACTTCGGCTGCTACCTGTTCACCCAGTAGAATCTGATAAACGGTACGATCCAGCAGGCGTTTATCCACGCCACTTCCCATGGTCGTATTACCCTGCGGATCCAGATCGACGAGCAGTACCCGTTTGTCAATACTTGCCAGGCTGGATGCCAGATTGATGCTGGTAGTCGTTTTGCCCACCCCTCCCTTCTGATTGGCTATGGCAAATATTCTGGTCATCAGGTTACGTTTCTGTATTTTCGGTGGACTTGCGGGAGGATTTTATAGATGCCATCCGACAATCCTCATCCGGGCTGATATCGGATCACAACCAAATGCCGCTTAGCTTTCAGCCCGGGCACGGTGACTGCAACAATCTTCTCAACGACAAATTCCGAGGATAACTGCATCAGCTCCATATCCGGAAATTCCCCCTTCATGGCGATGAAGCGACAGTGATCGCTATCGTTCTCACTCAGGTGTTTCGACAAGCTCATGAAACGTTCGAGACTGGAAAATGCACGTGAAACGACGGTATCCACTTTGTTTTCCAGCTTTATTTTCTCCACTCGTCCCTGTTTGACCGAGATATTTGGCAAACCCAGTTCGAGCACGGCTTGCAGCAGAAAAGCGGCTTTTTTCTGATTACTTTCCACCAGGGTTACCTGCCATTCGGGACGTGCCAGCGCCACCGGGATACCGGGAAAGCCGGCACCGCTGCCGACATCGACGATACCTGGCCCGCTGACATGCGGCAAAATGACCAGGCTGTCCAGCATGTGACGGGTAATCATCGATTCGGGGTTTCTGACCGAAGTCAGATTATGTGTACTGTTCCATTTCGCGATAAGCTCAATATAGCGCAACAACCTGCTGCACAAGTGCCCTGTGTCCGCGGACAATTCCGGAATTGCTTTCAGACCGTCATGCAACTGTTTTTCCAGATTCATGCATTTCTTCCCGTTTGACTGCCTGGCGTGCCATGCCACGCTTCAGATGTACCAGCAGTAAGGATATGGCTGCTGGTGTAATGCCGGAAATCCGTGCTGCCTGGCCTATCGTTTCCGGCTGATGCTGATTGAGTTTCTGCGTTACTTCGTTGGAAAGCCCCCGTACAGCACGGTAATCCATATCTTTTGGCAAAATCATGGCTTCATGCTGCGCATGGCGAACGACTTCCTGCCTCTGCCGTTCTATGTAACCTTCGTATTTGACATCGATTTCCACTTGCTGAGCAACCTGGCTGTCAATCACAGACTGACCTCTAGCGGATAGTGAAACCAGTTCTGCATAACCAATTTCGGGACGCCGCAACAGATCATACAGCGAATATGAACGATCATCAGCTGGCTGATCCGGTGTTTGCAATTTACTCAAGGTACCGGGGGAAATCCAGGTATTACGCAGTCTCGTTTTCTCTGTTTCTATGGCTTCACGCTTGGCAGCAAAAGCCTGCCAGCGTTCTTCGCTTACAAGACCCAGCCGATAACCGGTTTCGGTCAACCGCATGTCAGCATTATCTTCTCGTAATTGCAAACGAAATTCCGCTCGACTGGTAAACATCCGGTAAGGCTCCGTGACGCCACGGGTAACCAGATCATCGACCAGCACACCAATATAAGCCTCGTCACGACTCGGACACCAGGGTTCCTGTTCCTTTATTTTGAGGCTGGCATTCAATCCGGCAAGCAAGCCCTGGGCAGCGGCTTCCTCGTAACCGGTGGTGCCATTGATCTGACCTGCAAAAAACAACCCGTCGATCACTTTGGTTTCGAGAGATTTTTTGAGCGTACGCGGATCGAAATAATCATATTCGATTGCATAGCCCGGTCGGGTGATATGTGCATTTTCCAGCCCTGCGATGGAGCGAACCAGCTCGACCTGCACATCGAAAGGAAGACTGGTCGAAATTCCATTCGGATAAATTTCGCTGGTTTCCAATCCTTCCGGTTCCAGGAAAATCGTATGCGCATCTCTCTCAGAGAAACGCACTACCTTATCTTCGATAGACGGACAGTAACGCGGTCCGATACCTTCTATTTTCCCGGTATATAGCGGAGAACGATCCAGCCCTGTCCGAATGATTTCATGCGTCCTTTCATTGGTGCGAGTCATCCAGCATGATATCTGCCGGGGATGCTGCGTGATATTACCCAGGAACGAAAAGACCGGCACCGGCTCATCTCCCGGCTGTTCGCGCAATATCCGGAAATCAATGGTGCGTGCATCAATACGTGGCGGTGTACCGGTTTTGAGCCTTCCGACCGACAGATTCATTTCACGCAGACGATGAGCAAGCCTGATCGATGCGGGATCACCTGCTCGCCCGGCCTGAAAATTCTGATGACCGACATGCGCCACGCCACCCAGAAATGTACCCACTGTCAACACCACGGCGCGCGCGGAGAAAGTCATGCCGAGATGTGTGACAACGCCTGTAATCTTGTCACCATTCAGCAGCAGATCATCGACTGTCGACTGCAACAGTAACAAATCAGGCTGTGCTTCCAATCGTCTGCGAATAGCTTGACGATACAGCACACGATCAGCCTGTGCACGGGTTGCACGTACAGCCGGACCTTTGCTCGAATTGAGTATCCGGAACTGGATACCGGCTTCATCAGTTGCCGCAGCCATAGCACCACCCAACGCATCGATTTCTTTAACCAGATGACCTTTGCCGATTCCTCCGATCGATGGATTGCACGACATTTGTCCCAAGGTATCCAGATTTTGTGTCAGGAGCAGTGTTTTCTGGCCCATACGTGCAGCGGCAAGCGCAGCTTCTGTCCCAGCATGCCCGCCACCCACGACGATGATGTCAAAGTCTTTCGAGAAATGCATAAATATCAGACTGCTGATTTAACAGCACGACCTGGACAAACACAGGCGATCGGGTTGAAGAAAATTTTGCTTGAAAACCGAAAGTATTTTATATGAATTTGATCAGACTGGCACAAATACACCATTGAACAAATACAGCAACACCATAAATCCTGTCTGACAGTGATTACAAGATCATGGCATTACCAGAAGACAACTTCTGCTGAAAAATGTTTCACGTGAAACATCTCCCAAGTGAAGGCAGGGGACTCATCAGGTCGTTTGACCTTTGGTGTTATAGAGCGGAGGGCGTCCTGCAGCACTATGCAGGGCGTTCAATGTTCGACGTGTATATTGCAGCCAGCTGGAAGTAATGACTGCATTCGTTTGATTGAGCTGTTTTGCCAGATCAGCGAGGCCAAGCAGTTCTTCCCAGTCGCGAGCAACTGTCGATTCTTCATCGCTGCCAGATACCCAGGCATTCATTCCCTGTGTACCTTCAGGCAAGCCGGCAGCATTCAGAAAGCGGTTACGGCGCATATCCAGCCGTGCAAACTGGTCAATCAGCCGATCCTTGTCAGCAACCAGCAAAGCCAGATCATCCAGATTTCCTGCAGCGAGCAGGTTTCGCTCATGCTCGAGAAGCTCAAGAAACAAACGAATATTGTCCAGTTCAAGCTGGAGAATATATTCCAGTGAATCCTGATCCCGGGTGTTCGTCTGTATGTTGTTCATTCTGGATCTATCGTTTGTTTTGAATCAATTCTTTCACTGTTTCCAGCAGGCGATCTGCAACCACTTCCGGATTGACCTTGAAACGGCCCTCACTGATTGCCTGTTTGATTTCAGCCACCTTTGCAGTATTCATCGTTTCACTGCTCGCATCCAGCGACTGGATGCTCATTGAAAGTGAGCTGATATGGACGTTATTGCTTTCGCCAACTGCACCCGGTTTAGCGCTGTTTGCTCTGTCCATTTTTTTCTGCGAACCACCGGCAACGGTCTCTGTGCGTCCCGGGGGTATCTGATTTATTTTCACGATCGAATTTCCTTCTAAAATGAACATCCGTGTATAGTACGCTCGTCTAACGGCCGCTGATCGCAAAACTTTAATTAATACCGGAATATTTTTCCAGCGTTTCTGCTGACACCGTATTCAACCAGGCGACGGGTTTACAGGTAAACGGCCTGATCATCGTCGACTTTAATACTGAAAACCGCGATACGTCACCCCATCCTTCTATCCTGATTGATGTCACCGGTTGTTATTGCACTACAATAGCGCCTGTTACCGTTTGAATTTCATTCTAGCCATGATGTCTTTCGATCCCGTCATACTCTGGACAGACGCACTGATTTATCTGCTGTTGGCGGCAGGTATTGCTTTCGGTATTTATGCCAGACGACATGTGTATGTGCTGGCATCGTGGCGCAAGGTTACACATAGCGCCAGTGGAATGTCGGCACTGACCATCCTGCTATGTTTCATTCTGATCGGATTGCTCGATACGGTTCATTTTCGCCCGGTTCTGGAACAATCCGTGCGTAGTAGTGATGGAAAACAGCTATACAGTGCAGAAGTATTGAGTCTGCTCGATCTGCTGGCCGCGCCGCTGCGTTTGCAAACGGAAAAAACCTATTCCGCGCCACTGTCGGCTCATCTCTACGCGAAAGAAACGATCACAACGCCTGACGGAAATCAGATCAGAGACTTTGCCCGTCTGGTGCATGGTGGCGCACATTTGCAATACCCGGAAATGGAGCTGGTAGAAGATATTTTATGGCGATCCGCTTCCGGCGCTGGCGCGGGATTGCTGATCTGGATCGGGCTGGTCGCCGGTTTGGGCGGTGTAAAAGCACGACAATACCGGATTTCGTTTGTTCGTATGCAAACCGCGATATGGCGTGGCGCAACTGAAATACCCTGGCGTGCCATCCTGATGACACTCGCGATCATTCTGGCTGCCTGTGGCGCAATCGTGGCACTGGCGATGCACTATCATGTGCTGGGAACAGACAAGGTCGGCCAGGATGTATTGTATTTGTCCCTCAAAAGTATTCGAACCGGCCTTATCATCGGAACGATGACAACACTGATCATGCTGCCGTTCGCCCTGCTGCTGGGGATTGCCGCAGGCTACTTTCGCGGCTGGATCGATGATGTCATCCAGTATATTTACACCACGCTCAGCTCCATCCCCAGTGTATTGCTGATTGCCGCAGCGGTACTGATGATGCAGGTCTATATCGAAACGCATGCCGACATGCTCGATACTGCTGCCGCACGTGCCGATCTGCGCCTGCTGTTTCTTTGCATCATCCTGGGCATTACCAGCTGGACGGGATTGTGCAGACTGCTGCGCGGAGAAACCCTGAAACTGCGCGAGATGGAATATATCCAGGCAGCACACGCGTTCGGTGTGTCTCACTGGCGTATTCTTAGCCGCCATATTTTACCGAACGTCGTCCATATCGTCCTGATTACCACCGTCATGGATTTCAGCAGCCTGGTGCTAGCCGAGGCAGTACTTTCCTATGTGGGTGTGGGAGTGGATCCCTCGACCATCAGTTTTGGAACGATGATCAATGCTTCCAGACTGGAAATGGCGCGTGAGCCCATGGTCTGGTGGACATTGTTTGCCGCCTTCACCTTCATGTTTGCCCTGGTGCTGAGCGCCAATCTTTTTTCTGATGCGGTACAAAACGCATTCGACCCGCGCAACCGGACATTAGCTGGCGATCCAAACAGATTGCTCAACAATCAGACTGAAGAACAGGCCATGGCAGAAACGACCGGAACATTGCCTTCAGACAAGAACACCTCCCGTACATGACAGCGCTGCTCGAAGTAACGGATCTCCGGGTGCTGCTGCATACCGGCCGGCAACCGGTACGCGCTGTGGACGGGCTGTCACTTGCCATCCATCCGGGCGAAACATTTGCGCTGCTGGGGGAATCCGGCAGCGGAAAATCCATCACGGCTCTTTCGATCATGCGCCTGCTGCCCGATGCCGGAGAAATCGTGCATGGCAGTGTCCGGTTGAACGGAGATGAACTGCTGACCCTGCCGGAATCCGCCATGCGCAAAGTACGCGGTAATCGTATCGGCATGATTTTTCAGGAACCGATGCTCAGCCTGAATCCGGTAATGACCACCGGTGCACAGATCGGAGAAGTTTTACTGCAGCACTCCGGTTTACGTGGTGCAGCGTTACAGATACGCATTCTGGAACTTATGCGTCAAGTAGGCATTCCTGATCCCGCCCGACGCATGGCAGAGTATCCGTTCCAGTTCTCAGGCGGCATGAAACAGCGTGTCATGATCGCGATGGCACTGGCAGGCAAACCGGAACTCCTCATCGCAGATGAACCCACGACCGCACTGGATGTGACGATTCAGGCCCAGGTGCTCGATCTCATGCGTGGCTTGCAGCAGCAGGAAAACATGGCTGTTCTTCTGATCACCCATGATCTGGGTGTAGTAGCAGAAATGGCACATCGCGTTGCTGTGATGTACGCAGGCCAAATCATTGAAACAGCGGATCGGGAACGCTTTTTTCAATCACCAGCCCACCCTTATTCCCACAAGCTGTTTGCGGCACTGCCGACAAGAAAGAAACGCGATCAGGGACTGATTGTCATCCCGGGGAATGTTCCGGCTCTTTCAAAAGTATTTACCGGTTGCCGTTTTGCTGATCGCTGTGACCGGGCATGGGAAAAATGTCATCAGATCATTCCACCGTGGGTGGAAACCGCACCGCAGCATCATGTCCGCTGCCATCTTTATTCGGACGATTCCACGGAACGGTCGCCTCAATCCCGGCTTCAATCGTTATCCAGGACAGCACGATCCGCACTGGATGATCTTCCGCTCAGTAGCCATACCTCTGATTCGACTCAGAGCAAACCACTTTTACGTGTGGATGATCTGAAAATACATTTCCCGGTGCACAAAGGATTATTCAAACGGGTAGCAGGCCATGTCAAAGCGGTAGATGGCGTATCACTGCAAATTGACGGCGGCAGAACGCTGGCACTGGTGGGAGAATCCGGTTGTGGCAAAACCACGGTAGGCAAAGGAATCATGCAGCTCATCCCGGTGACATCGGGAAGTGTTCGCCTGCAAGATAAGGAATTACGCGATCTGGATCGTAAACAACTGCTGCAAAAACGCTCTGCATTCCAGATCATTTTTCAGGACCCTTATTCGTCGCTCAATCCGCGCATGCGTATCGTCGAAATCATCGAAGAAGGAATACGGGCGCTTGGCCGGAATTCGGATAAAATCGCCGCCAGTGAAAAAAATCAGCACGATGTCGATACCTTGCTGATGCAGGTAGGTTTACCGGCAGAAGCCAAATGGCGCTACCCGCATGAGTTTTCCGGCGGCCAGCGCCAGCGGATTGCTATCGCACGTGCACTGGCGGTTGATCCACAACTGTTGATCTGCGACGAACCGACCAGTGCACTGGATGTTTCGGTACAGGCACAGATACTCAATCTGCTGAAAACACTGCAACAGGAGCACAAACTTGCCTATTTGCTGATCACCCATAATATAGCCGTCGTGGATTATCTGGCGGATGAAGTCGCGGTCATGTATCTGGGGAGAATCGTGGAAAGCGGGCGTACTGAAGAAGTGCTGGATAATCCCAAACATCCGTACACTCAGGCATTGTTGTCCGCCGTACCGACGTATGAACCCGGAAGCCAGCGTGAGATCATCCGGTTACAGGGAGAGCCTCCTTCACCTGCCAATGTGCCGCCAGGTTGTCATTTTCATCCGCGCTGTCCGCACGTCATGCCAATCTGCCGGGAAGTTTATCCGGCTGTCAGCCGGTTCAGCGCCAGCCACACTACTTATTGTCATCTTTATCATTCAGTTTCTCAGGAGCCTCAGGATCTTCAATGACGATCGACCATGAAGTTAAACGTCGTCGGACGTTTGCCATTATTTCTCACCCGGATGCCGGTAAAACCACACTCACGGAAAAACTGCTGCTGTTTGCCGGTGCCATTCATATTGCAGGGAGTGTCAAAGCACGTAAAGCCAGCCGTCATGCCACTTCCGACTGGATGGAAATTGAAAAGCAGCGCGGTATCTCCGTTGCCAGCTCGGTCATGCAAATGGAGTACCGCGATTGTGTGATCAATTTGCTGGATACCCCCGGCCACCAGGATTTTTCCGAAGATACTTACCGGGTACTGACCGCCGTCGATGCCGCGCTCATGGTCATCGATGCAGCCAACGGTGTGGAATCACAAACCTTGCGCCTGCTGCAGGTATGTCGCGCCCGCAATACCCCGATCATTACCTTCGTCAATAAACTGGATCGGGAAGTACGCGAGCCACTCGATCTGATCGACGAAATCGAACGTACACTCGGCATGGACGTAATTCCGTTCACCTGGCCGGTCGGTTCGGGCAAGCGTTTTCATGGCGTATATGATCTGCGCCACAAACTGATGCGTGTCTTTCGCGCCGGCATGGATCGTGTCGAACAGGAAGAGACAGCCATCATTACCAATCTGGAAGATCCGGCAATTTCAGAACGTTTCGGCGCAAATCTCGAACAAGCCCGCCAGGAAATCGAGCTGATTACCGGCGCAGCACCGGAATTCGATCAGACAGCATTTCTTGCCGGGCAGCAGACACCAGTATTTTTCGGCTCTGCCATCAATAATTTCGGCGTACAGGAAGTGCTCGATACACTGGTTGAACTGGCGCCACCGCCAGGATCACGCAAAGCCATCCAGCGCGAAATTCAGCCCGCCGAAAAGAAATTTTCCGGTGTGGTTTTCAAGATTCAGGCCAATATGAACCCCGCCCACCGGGATCGCATCGCCTTCGTGCGGATTTGTTCGGGTGAATTCAGGCGTGGAATGAATCTCAAGGTGGTTCGCAGCGGCAAGGATGTGCGTACCAGCACGGTCGTTTCCTTTCTTTCACAACGACGTGAACTGCTGGAAACAGCCTATGCGGGCGATATCATCGGCATCCCCAACCATGGAACACTGCAACTGGCCGATACCCTGACCGAGGGAGATCACCTGCAATTTACCGGACTGCCTTTTTTTGCACCGGAGATTTTTCAAACGGTCGAAATCGCTGATCCGTTACGCAGCAAGCAGCTCAAACTGGGGTTGGCGCAGTTAGGTGAGGAAGGTGCCATACAGGTATTTCGCCCACATATCGGCAGCATGCTGCTGCTGGGTGCGGTCGGTGTATTGCAGTTTGAAGTCGTCACCCACCGTCTCAAACATGAATACGGTGTCGAGGCACGCATTGCTCCGGCTAAATATCAACTGGCACGATGGGTGACTGCCGAAACGCCTCAGGAACTGCAGCGTTTCATCGATGCCAATGCTCACCGTATCGCCTACGATGCGGTGAATGCGCCTACTTTTCTGGCTTCATTTTCCGCCGAAATCAGCGTAGCCGAAGAAAACTGGCCGGGCATCCGCTTCCATAAAATGCGGGAACATGCCGGCCTGATGTTCCAGACAGCCGGCTGATTTAATGGCTGCCCAGCGTACTTTAGTACGATCAAGCGTTTCCTGGACCGGAACCAAACGCGCGACCGCTTTACCATACCGTGTAATAAACGACTTACTCGCCACTTTTAATCCAGTCCAACAGCGTACCAAATTTGTTCTTGGCTTCAAATGCTCCGATCTCTTTCATATAAAATTTCCTCAAAGAGACAGACTAGCTATAGCTGGCATCAGCTTATAAAACACCTTTAACCTCAAAATATGTGCTCCTCCACGCCTCAAAATCTCAGACTGGCCGAGAATAAGACGGTGCGTGGAGCACCCAGATAGCCGGCGTTGACCCAGTAGCGTTTGTTGGTGAGATTGTTCACATCCAGCCGTAAGGTCAAAGGCTTCCCAGCTGTTTCCATCTCATAACGCAAACCCGCATCCAGCAGTGTATAGCCAGGCAAGTGGTCGGTATTCATAGCATCGCCATAGCTGTCACCAGTGTAGTTGACCCCACCAATCAGGGTCAGCGCTGGCAATGGTGGCAAGCGATATTCGGCACGCAGCTTAACCACTTTCTCCGGAACTTGCATAGGGCGCTTACCCTTAAGTGCTGGCATCTGCTTCTGCTTAGTCACTTCGGTATCGAACCAGGTGAAGCCACCGATCAATGTCAGATAATTTGTAACTTTACCAAAGGCACTGAACTCGATGCCACGATGTACCTGGCGACCATCCTGCACATAGCGGGGCTCAGTAGGAGCAGTAAGGTCATAATATTGCAACCCCTTGTCGATCTGAAATAAAGCAGTAGTCAACAACATGCCGCCAATCGACCACTTAGCCCCGATCTCATATTGCCTGCTGACCAACGGTGCCATAGTTTCGCCGGCATTGACCACCGGTACCCCATTGAACTCATTAGCAGCGCCACCACCCGATTCCAGTGATTCCATATAGCTGGCATAAGTGGTAAGTGCAGATATTGGTTTATAGATCAGCGATACAGTCGGCGTCAGTGCTGACTCGCTATACGCCCTAGTGGGATAGATAACAGTAGCTTTTGATTCAATCTGGGTGTGAGCAAGACCCACCAGAAGCGACCAACGTGGATTGAAGGTGATGTCATCGCCTATGATCACAGATCTGCCATAATTATTGCCATAAAATGGAATCACAGGCCCGCGATCCATGGGTGCTATGTCCGGCTTGGGAAGATAAAGTGGTCCGTCTTCAAATAATCGCCCGCTGTACATGGTGGTATTGGACGAGCGAAATTGAGGCTGCAAATTCTCTTCCTTGAAGTATCGCACCCCAGTCGTCAACTTGTGGGTAATGCTGCCTGTGTTAAAGCTAAAATCGGCAAATGCAAAGCCAGCTGAGCCGTTGTCCTTACTGCGAAGCCTGCTAACATCCGGCGCGTAAACATCCTGAATGAATTGCGTAATCGTACCATCCGCTTGCACGGAATTGAACGTTAATTCTCCACCACGTATGCCACGGTTCTCATGCCAGGTGGCGCGCAACGTCACGACGTCATTGACTTCCCAGCGAGCGTTAATACCATATCGGTTATTCCTATAGTAGTGACTAGCTGTTTAGTCCCACTTTGTGATGGTATGGATTGATGATAAAACGTTCAGGTTCGTTTTGCCAGCATTTGATGATGTATTCGTAAGGTGTGAGTCCTCGTAAGGTTTTGAGTCGCCTGGCGAAGTTGTAGGCATTCAGGAAGCTGTAAAGATGCTCTCGCAACTGTTGATGATTTTCATAATGATAGCGTTTGACGGTTGCTTCCTTGAGGGTGCGGTTCATGCGTTCGACTTGACCATTGGTCCAGGGGTGATTTGGCTGGGTCAGGCGATGTTCCGTACCATTTTCCAGGCAGACACGGTCGAAGATATGCAAGAAAGCATG
>NZ_FUWK01000052.1 GCF_900167395.1 Nitrosomonas europaea | reverse complement strand
GCCACCAGAAGCATGGTAATCATGCCAAATTTGTAAAATTTGGAGTCATACCACAGTGACATGTCATAGCCTCTCGACGAGACTGATGAGGCACTGCTCGTTCCTAACGTAGTTGCCATCTCTTTATCCTCCTATTCACCACATTTTGTTAAAACCAGTGATGAAAACTAAACTTTTCATCACTCACTATCGCAAAGAAACCACAATAACATCATGGTCTCCGCTTGATTTTCGACTCCGTATTTCTCGTTTTGTTCCGGCAAAGCTCCAATACCTCCGCCAGATACATCTGAAAGGCTAGTCACCTTGACCTTTTTAGTCAAGCCCTTTTTTATCCAAACAACCAGCAGCATCAGTAGAATATCAAAAAATCAATCAGTTAAAATAATCAACCCATCCCACAACCATCACAAAAATTACTCACATCCCTCAAGAGAAATTAACCATAACATTAAAATGGTTAATTGTTTTCCAATATATTGTTATTGTTGATAATTTAAACTTACCGAGAAATACAGAAAAATTGATGCTTGTGTACAAATTTCCATTCTCCAGCCCTAATGTTGCAAACTGATAATCTAATTCCAGATTTTATAAACAAGCAGATTACGCAGGCCGTTATGAGCCTGCGCAGTGGTAATGTGGTTGCTTTTCCAACTGAAACCGTTTATGGACTTGGCGCTGACATTTCTCAGCCTCAAGCAATCCAAAAAATATTTGAAATCAAGGGTAGGCCTTCCAGCCATCCGCTCATCGTTCATTTTGCCAATTTATCCGAACTCGAATTCTGGGCTGAAAATATACCTGCAACTGCATGGATACTGGCCCAACATTTCTGGCCTGGTCCATTAACGTTAATTTTGACAAAAAGCAACCATATTCCCCTTAGCGTTACAGGGGGACAAGAAACCGTAGGATTGCGCATTCCCCGACATCCCATTGCCCTGAAGCTGCTTGAACAGCTTGGCAGTTGCAAAGCACTTGCCGCACCATCTGCCAATCGCTTTGGGTTTGTCAGCCCCACAATCGCTGATCATGTAAAGAATGCATTTAATGACAAAATTGAAGTAATTCTTGATGGCGGCCCTTGTGAAGTAGGTCTGGAAAGTACTATCGTCAGTTGTATTGACAAAGATGTCACGATATTGCGCCCTGGCGGTATCTCAGTTTTATCCATTGAAAACTTACTGCAACAGAAAGTCTCAGTTAAATCACAAAACAAAATACGTACACCCGGGTCTTTATCATCACATTACGCGACAGCAACCCCTCTTGAAATCTGCCAAAGTAGCGAATCCCTCTTCTCCCGCTCTTTCGACCTTCTGCAACAAGGGATACGTACAGCTGTAATCATTCGCAGCATACACCTGATCCCCATGTTGAATTCGGACGATAAATTCCACTATATTCTTATGCCCAACGACCCGGTAGCATTTGGTAAGGATTTATACGCTACATTGCGTAAACTCGATGATGCGAATTTCGAGCGGATTCTGGTTGAAGCACCGCCTGATGATTTAGAATGGCTGGCTGTTGCTGATCGGTTAAGTCGGGCCAGCTATTCATTCACAAGTAAATAACTTCAATAAAAAACTATGGCTCTTTCTGCAGTTCTTTTTGATGTAGACGGTACGCTCGCGGATACCGAACGAGATGGACACCGAATTGCTTTCAATCAGGCTTTCAATGAATTTCAACTGGATTGGGAGTGGGACGTAGACCTGTATGGCGTTTTACTTCAAATTACGGGTGGCAAGGAACGCATCCGTTTCTATATAGAAAATTATGCACCTTCTTTACTTAGTAAAAATAATCTTGATGAATGGATTGCACAGATTCATAAAACCAAAACCAACTATTTTCTGAATCTGCTGAAAGAAGGGAAGATACCACTACGGCCAGGCATCAAACGGTTGTTGGACGAGTTACGAAAAAACAATATAAAAATTGCAATCGCCACTACAACAACCTATGAAAATGTAAGCACTTTACTTCAGTGCACACTGGGAGACAGCGCTCTCGAGTGGTTTGATGTAATCGGCGCAGGAGATATCGTTTCAAAAAAGAAGCCCGCACCAGATATTTATGAATGGGTACTTAACCAACTTAATCTTCCTGCTGAAGCTTGTATCGCTATTGAAGATTCAGAAAACGGACTGAAATCAGCTACGGCAGCCGGCATAAAAACAATCATCACCATCAGCGAATATACCCGGGAGCAAAATTTCAGTTATGCAGCCCTTGTTTTAGAGGATTTAGAAAGTACAGACCATACCCATCAAATAGCAGCACAATCATTTGATAAGCCGTTAAGTGTGCAAACACTATCTGATCTCCTGAATTGAGGCCCCGGCGAATCCAGTAAAGCAGAAAACAACCAATAGTTATCTGGTAGGCAAATAGCCAAGCGGATCTACCGGTTTGCCTTTTTCTCGTATCTCAAAATGCAGCTTTACCACTCCACCATCGGTATTGCCCATCTCAGCAATCTTTTGTCCTTTAGACACACTGTCACCTTCATGTACAAAGATCTTGCTATTGTGGCCATAAGCACTCAGATAACTATCGTTATGTTTAATAATGATTAAATTACCATATCCGCGCAAACCACTCCCACTATAGACAACAGTACCTGAGGCTGATGCCAGGACAGCCTGTTTAAGTTGGCCACCTATTCCCACACCTTTAGATTTCTCAGAAAACTGGCTAATAATTTGACCACTTGTCGGCCATCCCCAGTTGATACTGCTATTGTTCGTTCTTACATTCGCTGACTGATCAGATTTATTTTTGGATGGCTCCTTGATACTACTGACTTGATGATAAGGTTCGGAATCAACTTGAGCAGCGCCAGATTGATTATTCAGTTGATCACGCGCTGTATCGGAATAAGGCAGTAAAACTCCTTTTGGCTCTGTTTTGAAAGATTCAGTCGTTTCATAGTTACTCCCATCAGATAAGGTGCCAGGCTGATAACCGGCGACACCGACATCTCCCGGTTGAGAAATTGAGAAAAGTGTGGGCTGCGAAGAAAGATCTTCCTGATCAGGAATCTGTCCTTGTCCTGCAAGGGTCCGTAAATAAAGCTTCTGACCAACTCGCAGCTCTCTCGGATCTGCAATATCGTTCATTTCAGCCAGTTGATTGACATCTAAACCATTTTTCAGAGCAATACCATACAAAGTATCGCCACTTTGCACAACATAGACCTCTTTTCTCTCATAATCTTTTACATTATCTCCAGATATCCCCGAATAACTGCCTGGCAACCGCTCAACAACTGGTGCCGGATCCGGTTTTGAAACACAGGCGCCCAGGGATAAGGTAAGAAGAAAAAAAGAAAATAGACGCATGAACATTGAGTATTTGGCTCAATACCACGAATATGATCGGGTAAAGCCCTTGTAAAAATTATCCGGATGCTAAAAGAAACCAGTGATAAGCTTTTATTCTTTGAAGACCCTTGCTATCTATTGATAGTTCCGGGAAGTATCGGTACAAACATCACCTCATCCAAGATAGTTTCAACAAAACCTTCGGTCGTGTGATCGATCACACAAAGATATTGCTTCCTGTTTCCCTTTGGGAATACCATTCTGCCACCCATAGCCAATTGTTCCAGAAGTGTCTCCGGTATTTCCGGTATAACTGCTGTCATCATAATTCCATCGAACAGCCCTGCTTCCGGTAAGCCCCGCATACCATCAGCATGCTTCAGATGAATATTGAGAATACCCAATTCACGTAATCGAATACGTGTACGTGTCAACAAAGGACCTATCCGCTCAATCGAGTAGACTTCACTTGCTATTTTTGCCAGAACTGCAGTCTGATAACCACACCCTGTACCAATTTCCAGGATTTTTCTAAGTGAATTACTGCCACCATTTCGCAGCAATTCAGTCATACGGCCGACAATCCAGGGACTGGAGATGGTTTGTCCGTAATTGATCGGTAACGCAACATCTTCATATGCCCGAGATGCCAAGGCTGCCTCAACAAAAAGATGGCGCGGGATAAAACCCATTGCTGCCAATACCACTTCATCTTTAATACCCTGTTCCCGCAAGCGTTCGACCATACGAACCCGCGTCCGCAGCGATGTCATGCCGATACCAGAATGGCGTACACTCACGTACCAATTCTCCTATTTCTACCTAACACTAATGAAATAACGAGAGCGAACAACCTCAACAAACCTCGACTTTATTACCAGCGAATAAACTTGTCAGTTAGCGCCGGGGGATTACTAAAGTGTAAGCCAGTTCTTGACATAACCAATCTGGTCGTAACGTGTCAGATCTATTTGTAGTGGTGTTATTGATACCCGGTTATTTTGAAGAGCAAAGAAATCAGTTCCCTCACCTGCATCCTGGGCTGCACCTGCGGCACCCACCCAATATACTGTCTCTCCTCGAGGAGTTTGATATTTAATCACAGATTCCGCTTTATGACGACGACCTAACCGCGTAACTTCCACTCCCTGCAACTCATCGTACGGCACATCCGGGACATTCACATTGAGCAGAATCGGAATATGGAATCTGTTTTCTGTGAACCGCTTGACAAGATCAACAACGATCCTGGCTGCTGTTGGAAAATTGCCGCGCGACATACTCACCAGGGATACAGCAATTGAAGGCAATCCTAACAGAAAGCCCTCGGTTGCAGCTGCTACAGTCCCTGAATAAACCGTATCATCCCCCATATTAGCGCCATCGTTGATCCCTGAGATCACCATATCCGGCAATTCATCCAGCATGCCGGTTACAGCGAGATGGACACAATCTGTCGGTGTACCATTTACGTAATAAAAACCATTATGTGACTTATGCAAGCTGAGCGGACGATCCAGCGTAAGCGAATTGCTTGCCCCGCTACGATCACGCTCTGGCGCAACAACCGTCACATCTGCAATCTCAAGGAGCACTTTTGCGAGATTGGCAATACCTGGCGCAAAATACCCATCATCATTACTGAGCAAAATGCGCATTCAAATACATCCCCGAAAGTTGAGTAATGTGGCCAACTACCGTGAAAGCCCACCTTAAAACGATCAAATCGTTTATGGTAAGAATAAATACACAGTCGCCAAAGATTAGAGATAATTAAATTCTTTCCAGATTTAATCTAAAACTTGAAAGACAAATGACTTTTTAAAAACTGGTCGGGGCGAGAGGATTTGAACCTCCGACCACTTGCACCCCATGCAAGTACGCTACCAGGCTGCGCTACGCCCCGTTTCTTTTACTTTGATTATAACAAAACTGCACCAAGCAATTACCAGCCTTGTACCAATAATACTCATATATTGAACAATCCCGGATTAACGCTCGTTAATCAGAAAAATGTGTGCTTTTACTCTGTCGCCTCACTTACTCACTTACCTGAAGAAACGATATGACTTGCTCAATTTCTCTTTTTAATCCGGCCAGACTGAAATCTGAACCGGACTGACAAGATTGACCACCTACTACATTATTTTTAACCTGATTCTGCAACCCTAATACCAGGTGATTGCGTGCTCCGTTTATGGTAAAACCATAGTCGTACAATAACTCACGTATCCGTCTGATGAGTATTACCTCCTGGTGCTGATAGTAACGCCGGTTTCCATGACGCCTGATTGATCTCAGTTGGGTAAACTCCTGCTCCCAGTAACGCAAAACATGTGGCTTAACGCCACATAATTCACTCACCTCTCCGATTGTGAAATATCTCTTTACCGGTATGGGAGGCAATACATTAATTTGTGCCTGATTCTCCACGATAGTTAGCTTCCACCATAGATTTAAGCTTCTGGCTTGCGTGAAAAGTAACCACTCTTCGTGCCGAAATCGGAATTTCCTCACCAGTTTTGGGATTCCGCCCCGGACGTTGTGGCTTTGTTCTCAGCTGAAAATTACCAAAACCTGAAAGCTTTACACCATCACCATTCTGAAGTGCTGCCCGCATTTCCTCGTAAAAACACTCTACAATCTCTTTTGCTTCACGCTTATTCAATCCGATATTCTCGAATAACAAGTCAGTAAGCTCTGCTTTGGTTAAAGCCATAATCCACCCTTAAGATAGAAAATAGAGTAATTGCCCTGAACCAACACTAATTAGCTACGTAGCGTTGCACCAAATTTTCGTTCAAGAATACCGACCAACTGACTGACTGCCCGATCGATTTCCTGATCTGTAAGGGTTTTTTCGCTATCTTGCAATAAAATACGGAAAGCAAGACTCTTTTTCCCTTGCACTAATTTTTCACCACTATATAAATCAAATAAAGATATCTCACTAATGCTGCGGTCTTTTTCCAGATGCATTGTCTCCAGCAAACTGGCTACACTTACATCACTTTCCACGACAACCGCAATGTCGCGCCTTACCGGTGGAAATTTCGAAAGCGGATACATGGCTGGCAATAACTCAGCAGCCAACGCTTCCGTTCGTAATTCAAACAGTATGGCAGATTGAGATAAATGATACTTGCTCTGCCAACGAGGATGAAGTTCTCCTATCCAACCAACCGGCTTCTTGTCTATCAAGATTCTGGCTGATTTACCCGGGTGTAACGCCGGATGTAGCGCAAGCTCAAAATAAACGCTTCTCGGCCAGAATAAAGACTCAATGTCCATTTTTACATCATAAAAATCGATATCCCGATCCGGCACACCCCATTGCTCCGGATATGCACTTCCTGAGCAAAGAGCCGCCAGATTTTCTACCTCTTTTTCCTCATCGCCCTCTTTACTGAAACACGAGCCTAACTCAAAAATTCTGACTCTGCTTTGCTTGCGGTTCAGATTGAATTGCAGATTATCGATCAATCCGCCAAAAAGACTGCTACGCATTACATCCATATGACTGGCAATTGGATTCTTTAATCTGATTGGTATGTCATTTCCAGAAAAATCTGCTTCCCATTGAGTATCGACAAACGTGTAATTTATAACTTCCTGATAATCTTTCGCAGTCAGAATCTGACGCAATCGTTTAACTGGTGATACACCCGTTTCTGGTTCTGCCAGCATATGCACCGGTGCTTTGGGCAACCGGGCAGGAATCAGATCATACCCGTGCACCCGCGCAATTTCTTCAATGAAATCTTCTTCGATCACCAGGTCAAAGCGCGCTGCAGGTGGTACGACATAAAACATCTCACCCGCGATAGTGTAACTAAATTGCAAACGCTGAAAATACTCCGATATCAGTTCAACACTGAAATCTACTCCCAAGATCTTTGCAATACGCTTTTGACGCACCCTGACTGCTTCTCGCCGCGGTAGATCATTCCCGATTTCTGTAACCGGCCCCGCTTTACCTCCGCATATCTCCAGGATCAGTGCCGTAGCTCGTTCAAGCACACTACGTGTCATGGAAAAATCCACACCTCGCTCGAATCGATGTGCAGAATCCGAGGTAAAACCCAACTTAAATGACTTTCCGCTGATCACAACGGGTGAAAAGAAAGCACTTTCAAGAAAAACATCTATTGTAGTATTTGTCACCCCACTTTCACTGCCGCCCATGATACCGGCCAACGCCAATGGTTTACTGCTGTCAGCTATAACCAACATATCTTTCTGTAAAGTTAGCCTCTCGCCATTCAGTAGCAGCAAGTGCTCATTCTCACCAGCAAAACGTACACAAATCTCCTGGTTTATCTGATTAAGATCAAAGGCATGCATTGGCTGGCCTGTTTCCAGCATAGCATAGTTGATAATATCAACCACCGGATTAATCATGCGCAAGCCGGCACGCTCCAGACGCTGACTCATCCATAGAGGAATGGCAGTATCTGTTGCTACACCCTTGATGACCCGGCCACAGTAAAGTGGACAGGATTCAGGTTCCTCTACCCGGATTTGTAATACATCTTCAATTACCGGATTAACAAATACAATTTCCGGCAAATCAAGCTCACTAGCGGTGATTGCAGCAACCTCACGCGCAATACCAAACATACCCAAGCAGTCGGCCCGGTTAGGTGTCAGCTTCAAAGTAAAAATACAATCATCAAGCGAGTAGTATTTTCTGAAATCTACTCCCACAGGCGTATCACCCGGAAGCTCAAGTAACCCATCGGCATCACTTGCCAATCCGAGTTCCTTGGCAGAGCACAACATACCTAAGGATTCTACACCGCGTATTTTACCCTGCCGTATATCCAACTCAGGCAGCCGGGCTCCCACCAGAGCGCACACGGTTTTCATACCTTCTTTTACGTTTTGTGCTCCGCAAACGATTTGCAAAAACCCGTCTGACTGAGTCCCCACATCAACCTTGCATACATTAAGCCGGTCAGCATTAGCATGCTTTTGAACAGAAACTACTTGTGCAACGACTACCTTATCGAAAAACGGGGCAACAGGAGCTACGCTTTCCACCTCCAATCCTGCCATCGTTAATTTGTGCGCCAACTCCTCATCAGAATACTGGAGATCAACCAACTTTCGAAGCCAGTTCCCGGAAAATTTCATAACTGCAAGTTTCGTATATTAATTAAACTGTTTCAGAAAACGCAGATCGTTTTCGAAGAACAAACGCAAATCATTAACGCCGTAACGCAACATAGCCAAGCGTTCGACGCCCAGACCAAAAGCGAACCCGATATGTTCTTCACTATCCAGACCAACATGATTCATGACATTCGGATGCACCATACCGCACCCGAGTACTTCTAACCAGCCAGTTTCACCACAAACCCGACAACCCTTGCCATTACACATTACACATGCAATATCCATTTCAGCAGAAGGTTCTGTAAACGGAAAAAAAGAAGGGCGGAATCTGACTGACAAATTATCTTTCTCAAAGAAATTCCTCATAAACTCCACCAATACACCTTTCAACGCGGAGAAACTGACATTCTCATCTATCCACAATCCTTCAACCTGGTGAAACATTGGCGTATGTGTTACATCGGAGTCACAACGATACACCCGCCCAGGTGCAATAATTTTTATGGGTGGCCGATGGTTCTGCATGTAATGAATCTGCACTGGCGATGTATGTGTTCGTAACAGTTTGCCACCATCAACATAGAAGGTATCGTGCATAGCACGTGCAGGATGATTCTCAGCAATATTTAGCGCGGTAAAATTATAGAAGTCAGTTTCGATTTCAGGGCCAGTTGCAACACCAAAACCAATCGAGTGAAACAATGATTCGATACGTATCAAAGTTCGTGTGACGGGGTGCACCCCTCCCATCCCCAACCCACGCCCTGGCAAGGATACATCCAGACTCTCCTCGGCCAGACGAGCCGACATATTTTTTTCCTGAATCAGGTTCCGACGTTCAATCAAAGCATCTTCCAGCAGCTTCTTTGCCTGATTGATTCGCTCTCCCATTACCGGTCGTTCTTCAGGAGTCAGTTCCCTCAACCCCTTTAGCAGAATAGTAATCTCACCTGTTTTTCCCAGGTATTGCGCCTTGATCTGCTCTAGATCAACGATACTTTCGGCATTATCGAACAATTTTATTGCAGCATTGACCAAGTCTTCCAGATTACCCATAGCAATGGAATGATTCATTCATAAAAAAGGGAGGTCGAGCCAATAATTGCTGACCTCCCTTGGTAAACTTGTACACCAACTACTTTTTAATTTGCCAACCCGGCTTTTACCTGGTTAGTTATTTTCTCAAAGGCAACTTTATCAAATACAGCCAAATCAGCCAGTATTTTCCTGTCAAGACTAATACCTGCCTTTCTGATACCGTTCATAAATGTACTGTAAGTCATTCCCAACTCACGTGCTGCTGCGTTGATACGCGCAATCCATAAAGTCCGAAACTGTCGTTTTCTTTGACGACGATCACGATATGCATATTGTCCAGCCTTCATTACAGCCTGTTTTGCAATACGGTATACATTTTTTCGTCTACCGCGATACCCCTTCGCCAGCTTAAGAATCTTTTTATGGCGGGCCTTTGCCGTTACACCACGCTTTACTCTTGGCATTATCTATCTCCTCAGGCGTAAGGCAACATCACACGTACAGATACCATGTCACTTGCATGAACAGCAGCTACACCTCTTAACTGCCGCTTATTTTTGGTTGTTTTCTTGGTAAGAATATGGCGCTTGAAGGCTTGTGAACGTTTTATACTTCCCCCCGCCCTTACTTTAAAGCGCTTAGCAGCACTCTTTTTCGTTTTCATCTTAGGCATAAATTTTTCCTCTTTTAATATGAATCAAGGTGTTTCAGATCAGAAAACTTTTGGGACCCTGATATCACTCGTAATAAACAAACAACATTGCAAACAATCTTGTACCAAAACAATAAAAACACTGCTACTGAGTTATAGCCTCACTTTTTGCATCAGTTTCAGACTGTTTAGCAGATTTACCTACCTTAACTTCTTTCTTTTTGGGAGATAAAACCATTACCATTTGCCTCCCCTCTAATTTTGGGAATTGTTCCACCACAGCATGGTCAGCAAGGTCCCCCCGCACTCTTTCCAGCAATCTGACACCAAATTCCTGATGTGCCATCTCCCTGCCCCGAAAACGGAGTGTAATCTTTACTTTGTCGCCATCATTTAAGAAATGAATCAGATTTCGTAGCTTGATACCGTAGTCACCCTCATCTGTATTGGGTCTAAACTTGATCTCTTTGACTTGTATTTGTTTTTGTCTCAGCTTGGCATCATGCTTTTTTTTGCTTTCCTGATAAAGATATTTACCGTAATCCATCAGTCTGCAAACTGGCGGCTCCGCTCCGGGTGCTATCTCCACGAGATCTACACCCGCTTCCTCAGCCATTTCTTTTGCTTCAGCTATCGACACAATCCCAGCCTGCTCACCATCAATACCAATTAACCTGATCTGTGATGCCGAGATCTCGTCATTAACCTTTACAGTCTTTTCTTGAGCTATGGTACCCTCCTCCGCAAATTCATTAAAATCAATTATTATAATCTTTTAGCTATTTCTTCCTGAGCACGAACAACGAAACTTTCAACAGACATCGCTCCGTAATCCTGACCTGCTCGCCCTCGTACGGTAACTGTCCTGTTTTCCATTTCCTTATCCCCGACTACCATCAAATAAGGAATTTTCTGCATGCTATGCTCGCGAATTTTATAGCTTATTTTCTCATTTCTCAAGTCTGAGCTGGCACGTATACCACTTTGCTTGAGTTCATCTGTAATCAACTGAGCATATTCAGCTTGATTTCTTGAAATATTCAGTATGATAACTTGCTCTGGAGAAAGCCATAAAGGTAGAGCACCTGCGTGATGCTCAATGAGAATACCGATGAAACGCTCCATAGATCCCAGAATGGCTCTATGCAACATTACAGGGATCTTTCTTGTATTGTCTTCTGCAATATACCCTGCACCAAGCCTTGCTGGCATAGAAAAATCCAGTTGCAAAGTGCCACATTGCCACTTGCGTCCAAGACTATCCTTCAATGTAAATTCGATCTTTGGGCCGTAAAAAGCTCCTTCGCCTGGTTGTACCTCCCAATTCAACTCTTTCTGATTCAAAGCGGTTGCCAGAGCAGTCTCGGCTTTATCCCATTGATCTTCCGTTCCGACTCTTTTGAGTGGACGTGTTGAAAGCTTTATCAGCGTTTCACTGAAACCGAAATTTATATACACCTGATTCAGCAGATCTATAAATTTTGTTACTTCTCCCAGAATCTGATCCTCTGTACAAAAAATATGAGCATCATCTTGTGTGAATGAACGGACACGCATAAGACCATGTAAAGCTCCAGATGCTTCATTCCGATGACAAGAACCAAACTCTGCCAGTCGAAGTGGCAAATCACGGTAACTTCTCAATCCATGATTGAACACCTGAACATGACCCGGACAATTCATCGGTTTAATAGCATAATGTCGATTCTCTGATTCCGTGATAAACATATTTTCACGAAAATTTTCCCAGTGACCAGAGCTCTCCCACAAAGATCTATCCAACACTTGAGGAGTACGAATTTCCACATACCCGTTCCCGGCAAGAGTCTGGCGCATATATTGTTCAATCTGCTGCCAGACAACCCATCCCTTAGGATGCCAATAAACCATTCCAGGAGCCTCTTCTTGTGTATGAAAAAGATCCAGCTGCTTACCAAGTTTGCGGTGATCACGTTTCTCGGCTTCCTCCAGACACCGCAGATAATTATTCTGCTCTTCATTACTTACCCACGCTGTTCCATATATCCTTTGCAGCATCTCATTTTTGGAGTCTCCACGCCAATAAGCGCCCGCTATCTTCATCAGCTTAAAGACTTTGATTTTTGATGTATAGGGCACATGCGGCCCACGACATAAATCCGTGAAATCACCTTGTGAATACAAGGAAACAGGCTCGTTATCTGGAATCGATTCAATTATCTGAGCTTTATAGTGTTCTCCAATATCTTTAAAAAAATTAATTGCCCTGGATCGATCCCATACTTTTCGCTCAATTTTCAATGCTCTCTTGCTAATCTCTTGCATTCTTTTTTCTATAGCTACCAGATCTTCAGGTGTAAATGGCCGCTCATAAGAAAAATCATAATAAAATCCATTCTCGATGACTGGCCCGATAGTAACTTGTGTTCCCGGAAATAATTCCTTAACAGCATGTGCCAATAGATGCGCACAAGAATGACGAATGATCTCCAGACCCTCAGAATCCTTATCTGTTATCAGCACCAAATCGCTGTCTGTCTCTATCTGTTCTGACAGATCCACCAGCTTGCCGTTTAACTTGCCAGCCAGTGCAGCACGTGCTAATCCTGGGCTGATAGATTCAGCAACCTCCCTCACAGTTACGGAATTATCAAACACCCTGTCTGTACCATCCGGCAAACGAACAACTGTCACTTATTTACCCCACAACTTGAACAAATCTTAAACAAACATAGATATACGGAAGCTGGTTATAGATTTAAACAGCAAAATACTCAATCTAACCTTACATACTCATGTGCCGGTCGCTATAAATCAGTATATCGACCAGTAACAGCTATGATTTGCTTACAAATAACCTAAATACTATTTACGGAATTGGTTACCCCAAATTGAATTTTTTACTAGCCGCCATACTAATATAAAACCCGCGAAGCCTAAAAATAGAACCTCCGCGGGTCTCAGTGTACATCAAGCAAGCAATAGCTACTACATTGCAACTTACTTACTCATCGTTGTTATCGTCTTCGTTGTCGCTGTTGTCACTGGAGGAAGCGGATTCGCTGTCGCTGCTGTCGTCAGCTTCTTCGGTTTCTTCATCTTCGTCCTCATCAGCTTCTTCATCATCCCCATCATCTTCCGGTTTCAATACCAGCTTGCCTTGAGCAATACTTGCATTCAAATCCGTCATCGGAACTTCTTCATGCACCAGATTCTGATGACAATCTATACAGGTCGCCCCTTCTGTTTCCATCTTTTTATGTTCAGCCTGAGCACTCTCTCCAGGAGGTGCCGGCTTCTTATGACAGGTGCGGCAAGTGATGCTGTCCCATTTCTTGAGATTCATTCTCGCATCATGAGCCATCTCCAGTCTTCTTTCATTAAACTTCTCCAGGGTGGAGTAGTCGTTGACCAGCTCCAGATACAGTTCTCTGGCACCATCTATCGCGTGTGTCGCTACCGCAAGATGGAAATTCTCTATTCCCTGAGGAATATGACAGTCCTTGCATCCCGGGTTAACACCCAGCGCACCATAGTGGGTGGATTGCTTCAACTCGGCTTGCGGATAAGTCATGGAATGACAGCTGGTGCAGAATTCTTCGGTCGATAATGCCGCTTCTCCACCAAAGACAACAGCCACCAGGACTATACCCAACAGTGCTCCTGTCAACAGAGTACCAATCGATCCTTTTTGCAGTCTGGTCATCACTATTTTCCTTTTTTGGCGGGTTTGGCACTGGCCTGGAATTCATCATGGAATTTGAATTTCGGCTCTCCTTCAAATACGCCTTCCAGTTTGTAATGTTCATGCATGGCTTTGACTTCCTTGACCATTTCATCAAACTTGAAGGTGTATTTCGCATCCACTTCCGGTGTAAACGGGGTGTAAGGCGCTTTGGCTCCTTTCCACGGTGAACCTTCGTAGTTCAGATGGCACGCACTGCAGCGTTCTTCAAAGTGGAAGTCCTGTCCTTTCTTTGCCAGATCTTTGCGAGGCGTTTTCTTGCCCGATTTCTCAAAAGCCTGCCCGCTCTTACGATGATCTCCCCGGAAGTTACGTCCAGGTCCATGGCAGGATTCACAGCCTACACCCGTCAGCATCGGTTTGGGCGATTCGATCGTATAGCCCCCTTTCTGACCAAATCCATCCACGTGACAACCTACGCAGTCTTTGTCCTGGGTGTAGTCCTTGGCCGGATCCAGTTT
>NZ_FUWK01000053.1 GCF_900167395.1 Nitrosomonas europaea | reverse complement strand
CAGTCTTTGCGTTCCGCAACTTCTTTGGGAGATACCGGTGGTTTGTAAAAAGTATTGGGATCCATATATATACTGATCGCTATCGGCTCCCAGTAATCTCCCATCGTCCCTTTCCCCGCTCCATGCGCCGGGTCCTTGTAACGCTTGACCAGCGCTTCATACGTCTCTTTCGGGGTCGCCTTACCTCGATCCAGCTTCAACGCATCATACGTCTCGTCCGGTACCGTCGATATGTCCGCATGAACCACCCCGCACATCATCAACCCCGCACAGAGCAATAAACCCCTCATCCACTCCCCTATTCTCATCTCTCTCCTCCGTAATCTACCTGTTCGTCGGCTTTTACCAGATACAAAACAATAACCGGTTACCCGATCCCTCTCAGGTAACCAGCTTTATCTACTCCTAATCACTTACTACTCATCTTCTCAAGACTACTTCCTCAGCAGGGCTAAGTCAAGATTTTAACAATGCTGGAAAACCAATCACGCCCCCCAATGAATCCGTTCAGAAACTATTCCATCATTCCGTCACTTCATTCTCCGTTAAATCAGTATCCAGGTAAGCAGCGCTCTCCGATAATCTCTGTTTTTTCCGGATATTGTGAAAAGACAGCCCGGTTCCTGCCGGTATTAATCTACCCACAATCACATTTTCTTTCAAACCACGTAAATCATCCTTCTTACCCATGATGGATGCTTCGGTCAGAACCCGGGTTGTTTCCTGGAAGGAAGCCGCAGAAATAAATGAATCTGTAGAAAGCGATGCCTTGGTTATACCTAGTAGTACATATTCATAGGTGGCAGGCATCTTGTTTTCGGCGATGAGCTTCTCGTTCTCAGTAAGTACTTCTGCCCGCTCGACTTGCTCGCCCGGAATGAAACTTGAGTCACCCGCATTCATTATCTGAACTCGGCGCAGCATCTGACGAACAATCACCTCGATATGCTTATCATTGATACGCACCCCCTGTAAGCGGTAAACATCCTGTACTTCGTTACTGATATACCGGGCTAATGCCTCGACACCTTGCAACCGCAATATATCGTGGGGATCGATCGGCCCATCAACGATCACTTCTCCTTTATTTACGACTTGTCCATCATGTGCTGTCACATGCTTATCCTTGGGAATAAGATATTCATGCGCAACCCCGTCGAGATCAGTAATGACCAGTCGTTGCTTTCCTTTGGTATCCTTCCCGAAAGCAACTGTACCGGTGGCTTCTGCCAGAAAACCCACATCTTTCGGCACTCTGGCTTCAAACAGTTCAGCCACACGGGGTAAACCACCCGTAATGTCACGAGTTTTGGATGTCTCTTGAGGAATACGCGCCAGAACCTCACCGATGTTCACCTGCTGTCCGTCCCGTACCGTAATAATCGATCCGACGTGGAATGTAATACTGACAGGCTGGTCACTTCCAGGGATATTGATTTCATTGTCATTCTCATCCAGGAATTTGACAAGTGGCCGTAATCCCTTAGATTGCGCAACATTGCGCCGTTTGGGGTCGATAACCACCAGAGTTGCCAGGCCGGTTATTTCATCGATTTGCCTGACGACTGTTACACCTTCTTCAACATTCTCAAAACGTACCTTACCCGCATATTCCGCTATGATCGGACGTTTGTGTGGTTCCCATGATGCCAGAATCTGTCCTGCCTTGATTACTTCACCATCCTGAACAAGTAATGTTGCACCATAAGGAATTTTATGCCGCTCACGTTCACGACCATTTTCATCCTGAATATAAACTTCACCACTGCGTGAAATGACTATCAGCTCATTCTGGGCATTTTTCACATAACGAATATGATGAGAGTAACGAATAACCCCGTTGGATTTACTTTCAACCTGATTAGCCACAACTGTTCTTGAAGCCGCACCACCAATATGGAAGGTCCGCATGGTCAACTGTGTACCCGGCTCACCAATCGATTGAGCAGCGATTACTCCTACTGCCTCTCCAACATTGACGAGCATTCCTCGACCCAGATCGCGCCCATAGCATTTTGCACACAACCCATATCGGGTTTCACAAGTGAGTGGTGTCCTTACTTTTACTTCATCGATACCACAAGTTTCGATCTCGTCAACCGCATCTTCATCCAGCAACATACCCGCCGCATAAATGACTGCACCAGTTTCCGGATTCACAATATCTGTCGCAGCCACACGACCCAATATACGCTCTCGTAAAGACTCAATGACATCACCACCTTCCACCAGCGCCTTCATTATTACGCCACCATCTGTATCACAATCATCTTCTGTGATAACTAGATCCTGAGTCACATCAACCAGACGACGAGTGAGGTACCCTGAATTTGCAGTCTTGAGCGCTGTATCGGCCAATCCCTTCCTTGCACCATGTGTCGAAATAAAATATTGAAGAATGTTGAGGCCTTCACGGAAATTGGCTGTAATCGGTGTTTCAATGATAGAACCATCGGGCTTCGCCATAAGACCACGCATACCGGAAAGCTGACGAATTTGTGCAGCAGATCCTCGAGCACCCGAATCCGCCATCATGTAAATTGAGTTGAATGATTCCTGAGTAACAACCTGACCATTCTTATCGGCTCTGACCTGTCCGGTTTCACGATCTGTAACCGGCTCGACACTCAGCTGATCCATCATCGCCTTAGCTACCTGATCACCGGCTCGACCCCATATATCTACAACCTTGTTGTAACGCTCTCCTTGTGTCACCAGACCGGATATATACTGATTTGCAATTTCATGCACTTCCTGCTCAGCAGCATGGATAATGTCATTTTTTTGCGATGGGGTAACAAGATCATCCAAACAGATGGAAATACCACCACGAGTAGCATAGGAAAAACCAGAGTACATAAGCTTATCAGCAAATATAACGGTTTCCCGTAAACCACATAAACGGAAACTCGCATTGATAAGCTTCGAAATTTCCTTTTTCTTGAGTACCTTGTTGATTATGGAAAAAGGAAGTCCTGCTGGCAAAATTTCAGAAATAAGTGCTCGACCAACGGTGGTTTCATAACGTGTTATTGCTTCAACAGGCTCTTCGCCATGTGAACGAGATTTTTTTCTTTCCTTGATTCTGACGATAATTCCGGCATTCAGCTCCACAACCTTATTTTCGTAAGCACGCACAACTTCCGAAATATCCGAGAAAACCATTCCCTCTCCCTGAGCACCTATCTTCTTGCGGGTCATGTAATAAAGACCCAGCACAATATCCTGAGAAGGAACAATGATTGGATCACCATTAGCTGGTGAAAGGACGTTATTGGTCGATAACATCAGCGTACGGCATTCCATCTGAGCTTCGAGCGACAAAGGAACGTGTACAGCCATCTGATCACCGTCAAAGTCGGCATTGAAAGCAGCACATACGAGCGGATGTAACTGGATCGCCTTTCCTTCGACCAGGATAGGCTCAAACGCTTGAATACCGAGTCGATGTAAGGTAGGGGCACGATTAAGCATTACAGGATGTTCACGGATAACTTCCTCCAGGATATCCCATACGATTGGACTTTCGTTCTCAACTTCCCTCTTGGCAGCTTTGATCGTACTTGCAACCCCCATCGTTTCCAATTTATTGAAAATAAATGGTTTGAATAACTCCAGTGCCATTTTTTTCGGTAAACCGCACTGATGAAGCTTGAGTTGCGGACCCACCACGATTACGGATCGGCCGGAATAGTCTACTCGCTTACCCAGCAGGTTCTGGCGAAAACGACCACCCTTACCCTTGATCATATCTGCAAGTGATTTCAAGGGCCGCTTATTGGCCCCGGTCATTGCTTTTCCTCGGCGGCCGTTATCAAGCAACGAATCCACCGATTCCTGCAACATACGTTTTTCGTTACGAATGATAATTTCCGGTGCCCGCAGTTCCAGCAACCGCTTCAAACGATTATTGCGGTTGATAACACGCCTGTACAAATCATTGAGATCAGAGGTTGCAAAACGACCTCCATCCAATGGAACCAATGGTCTCAGCTCAGGCGGAAGCACAGGCAATACCGTCAGTATCATCCATTCCGGCTTCATACCGGATTTATTGAATGCTTCGAGCACCTTGAGCCGCTTGGCGGCTTTCTTGATTTTGGTTTCTGAACCAGTCGTCTGGATTTCCAAACGTAAGGATTCAATTTCCAATGGAATATCCATGTTGCTTAGCAGGGTACGGATACCTTCTGCGCCCATCACAGCACTGAAATCATCCCCAAATTCTTCTGTTTTATTCAGGTAGTCGTCTTCTGTCAGAAGTTGACCACGATTCAGCGGAGTCATGCCGGGATCGGTAACGACATAAGCTTCAAAATACAGAACTCGTTCGATATCTCGTAACGTCATATCCAGAACGAGACCTAGACGCGAAGGCAATGATTTCAAAAACCATATATGAGCAACGGGTGAAGCCAATTCAATATGCCCCATCCGCTCACGTCTGATTCTGGATAAAGTAACCTCCACACCACATTTCTCACATATCACGCCCCGGTGCTTGAGCCGTTTATACTTACCGCATAAACATTCATAATCTTTGACCGGACCAAAAATTTTGGCACAAAATAAACCATCTCTCTCGGGTTTGAAGGTCCGGTAATTGATTGTTTCAGGCTTTTTCACTTCCCCGTATGACCATGAACGAATTTTTTCAGGAGAAGCCAAACCTATTTTTATGGAATCAAATTCTTCTTTTTGTGTAACTTGTTTGAATAAATCAAGCAGTGCTTTCACGTGTCACTCCTGTGAATCAACGTATAAACCTGAAATGGATCAAGGAAATTCTGAATCTCAGCCTTGAGGAATTTAATATGAAACCCCATCAGGACGAGGTTGCCGTACATAGCCGGCAAAACATCATGTATCGGATCAAGAACGTATCAATGCTCTTCCAAGTCAATATCAAGCCCCAGAGATCTGATTTCCTTAACCAGTACATTGAATGATTCCGGCATACCCGCATCAATTTTATGATCACCTTTGACGATACTCTCATAAACCTTGGTCCGTCCATTAACGTCATCAGATTTCACAGTAAGCATTTCCTGAAGGGTATAGGATGCGCCATAAGCTTCCAGTGCCCAAACCTCCATTTCACCAAACCGCTGCCCCCCAAATTGGGCCTTACCACCTAATGGTTGTTGAGTAACAAGGCTATATGGACCTGTTGAGCGCGCATGCATCTTGTCATCTACCAGATGATGAAGTTTTAGCACATGCATATAACCTACAGTAACCGGACGATCAAAAGCTTCCCCCGTTCTACCATCATAGAGTGTAGTTTGACCAGACTCAGGCAATCCAGCCAGTTTCAGCATCTGTTTGATCTCTGACTCATGTGCACCATCAAACACCGGAGTAGCAAAAGGCACTCCACTCGACAGATTTCTTGCCAATGCCAGTACTTCATCATCCTCCAGAGAAGTCAGATCTTCCTGTTTACCACTATTGTTATAAATTTTATTTAGAAAATCGCGGATATCAGAAACATTACGCTGAGAGGCCAGCATTTCATTCACCCGTTTACCCAGCTCCTTGGCAGCCCATCCCAAATGCACTTCGAGTACCTGACCAATATTCATACGTGAAGGAACACCCAATGGATTCAGCACAACATCAACTGGTGTGCCATCCGCCATATAAGGCATATCTTCTATCGGTACAATCTTGGAAATAACACCTTTGTTTCCATGTCGACCAGCCATCTTATCGCCAGACTGCAATCTTCTTTTTACAGCGATATAGACTTTCACCATTTTCTGTACACCAGGCGGTAATTCATCGCCTTGAGAAAGTTTTCGGTGTTTCTCTTCAAATGCAAGATCAAACAGTTTTCGCTTCTGAACCAGACTATCTTTGATCTGTTCCAGTTGAAGACTTGTGTTTTCATCGACCAGACGTATATCAAACCAGTGGTGCTTTTCCACATTTTCGAGATAATCACGAGTGATGGTCGAATTTTTGGCTAGTTTTTTAGGTCCGCCAGCAGCAACTTTGCCAGTAAGCAAGCGCTCTGCACGTTGAAACGCATCTGCTTCAACGATACGCATCTGATCAGCAAGATCCTTTTTAAAGCGGCCCAGTTCATCTGCGATTATTTGTTTGGAACGTTTGTCGCGATCCACTCCCTCACGGGTAAAAATCTGTACATCGATCACTGTCCCCGAAATACCAGCCGGCACATGCAAAGATGTATCTTTGACATCAGAAGCCTTTTCTCCAAAAATGGCTCGCAGAAGCTTTTCTTCCGGTGTCAGCTGTGTTTCACTCTTTGGTGTTACTTTACCCACCAATACATCCCCGGCTTCAACTTCAGCACCAATGTAAACTATCCCAGACTCATCAAGCCGTGCACGCTGGCGTTCAGACAGGTTTGGTATATCCGCAGTTATTTCCTCGGTACCCAGTTTGGTATCACGACTGACTGCTGCCAATTCCTCAATATGGATTGAAGTAAATCGGTCATCAGATACAACCCGTTCAGATATCAGAATAGAATCCTCGAAATTAAGTCCGTTCCAAGGCATAAATGCTATTAGCATATTCTGACCAAGAGCCAGTTCACCCAAGTCCGTCGATGCGCCATCTGCAATTACATCGTCACGAGAGAGCACATCACCCATTCTTACAATAGGTCTTTGATTGATATTGGTATTCTGGTTTGAACGAGTATATTTTGTAAGATTGTAGATATCCACACCCACTTCACCAGCACGAGCCTCCGCATCGTGCACACGGATCACTATACGACTGGCATCCACATAATCCACCACACCACCACGTATCGTTCTGACGGCAGTTCCAGAATGCACGGCAACTACTCGCTCTATCCCCGTGCCCACTAACGGTTTCTCGGCACGCAAACAGGGTACGGCCTGACGTTGCATATTTGATCCCATCAGTGCACGGTTAGCATCATCATGCTCCAGGAAGGGGATCAGAGATGCTGCTACAGAAACAATTTGTGCAGGTGCAATATCTACATATTCAATTTGATCTCTTGATGCCAGAGTAAACTCATTTTTGTGGCGGCAGGAAACGACTTCATCGGTAAATACCCCATTCTGGTCAAAATTCGCATTCGCCTGTGCGATCACATATTGACTTTCTTCAATTGCTGAAAGGTATACGACTTCTTCAGTAACCCGTCCATTTCTAACCATTCGATACGGAGTTTCTATGAATCCATATTCATTGGTTCTGGCATAAAGAGCCAGTGAGTTGATCAGACCGATATTGGGACCTTCAGGTGTTTCAATCGGACAAACACGACCATAGTGGGTTGGATGCACATCTCGCACCTCAAAACCTGCACGTTCCCGTGTCAAACCACCAGGCCCCAATGCTGAAATCCGTCTTTTATGCGTAACCTCAGACAAAGGGTTAGTCTGATCCATGAATTGTGATAGCTGACTCGATCCAAAAAACTCACGAATCGCGGAAGAGACCGGCTTGGCATTAATAAAGTCATGTGGCATAAGATTTTCGGATTCTGCCTGACTCAAACGTTCTTTGACCGCCTTCTCGACTCGTGCCAGCCCTGCTCTAAACTGGTTTTCCGCCAACTCACCCACAGAACGAACACGACGATTACCTAAGTGATCAATATCATCGATCTCTCCTCGACCATTGCGCAGCTCGACCAGTATCTTGATAACATCGATGATATCGTCATTTGATAGAGTCGTAGATCCCGTTAATTCCTCGCGCCCCACCCGACGATTGAATTTCATCCGCCCGACGACGGACAAATCATAACGCTCTGGGGAATAAAACAAACCATTGAACAAAGCCAGAACGGCTTCTTCAGTGGGTGGCTCACCTGGCCGCATCATTCTGTAAATAGCAACCTGGGCAGACATCTGGTCAGTGGTCTCATCAATCCTCAATGTTTGTGAAATATAAGGACCGTAGTTAAGATCATTTACAAACAGCGTGCTGATTTCACTGCTCTGAGTTTGCCTGATTCGTCCAAGTAACGTTTCACTTATTTCACTGTTGGCCAGCGCAATAATTTCCCCTGTTTCCTTATCTACGAGATCCGCAGCCAGAATCTTTCCCAGCAGAAATTCTTCAGGTACAGGAATTTTAGTGAGGTTAGCCTGCTGCAAATCACGAACATGCTTGGCCGTTATTCGTTTGTCTTTCTGTACAAAAACCTTGCCATCTTCAGAAACTATATCAAAACCAGCCAACTCTCCACGCAAGCGCTCAGGTATAAGATTGAAGAAAATCTTATTGTCCACGAGGATAAAATGATCGAACTCAAAAAAATCCGCGAGAATTTGTGCGGGAGAATACCCCATCGCTTTTAGGAGAGTCGTAACCGGCATTTTGCGGCGACGATCAATCCTGAAATAAACATAATCCTTGGGATCAAACTCAAAATCCAGCCATGAACCACGATACGGAATAATACGGGCAGAAAACAATAATTTTCCGGATGAATGAGTCTTGCCTCGATCATGCTCAAAAAATACACCAGGCGAGCGATGCAACTGTGAAACAATAACGCGTTCTGTACCATTGACAACAAAAGAACCAGTATCAGTCATGAGAGGAATTTCTCCCATATACACTTCCTGCTCTTTGACTTCTTTGACTGTCGGCTTTGACGCTTCCTTGTCCAGAATGGTCAATCTAACCCTGGCACGTAACGGAGCTGCGTAAGTCAAGCCCCTTTGCTGGCATTCTTTGACATCAAATACAGGAGAACCAAGCATATAACTTATAAAATCCAGACGAGCATTATTAGAATGACTCTCTATTGGAAAAACTGAGTTAAATGCAGCCTGTAGCCCCTGATTCTTGCGTTTACCAGGCGCAATTTCTGCCTGCAGAAAATCAGTATAAGACTGTATTTGAGTAGCGAGGAGAAACGGAAATGGTAGAATACTGGCACGCTTGGCAAAGCTCTTCCGAATACGTTTTTTCTCGGCAAACGAATAACTCATTAAATTTCTCCGTGCACTGAAGATATGATCGGGTTGCGGGGTGATTTATCTGATTACACCAAATCTGAATAAGGTTATAACCTTAACCTATCTGCCAAAGGCGCGTGGGCGATGTAGAGAAACACTCCATCCAGACAGTTCATTAACTATAGATAAAGATGTTCAAAAGCTTATACAACTAAATCAGATCGTTAGGATAATCACGTAAAATTGAAGGTGCTTATTATCGCCTGACTAACTGATCTTATTTTATTATGTGGAAGCAAACTCTTGCCTCTAATAACAAAGGCTGGCAGTACACCATACGCACTTGCCAGCCTCAATAACTAATAGCCTTATTTGATCTCGCAACCAGCGCCAGCCTCAACTAATTGCTTTTTAAGTGACTCGGCATCTTCCTTAGAAATACCTTCCTTAACTGTCTTAGGCGCACCATCGACCAAATCCTTCGCTTCTTTCAAACCCAATCCAGTAACAGCTCTGACAACCTTAATAACGTTAACTTTGTTATCACCTGCTGCAGTAAGGATTACGGAGAATTCAGTTTGTTCCTCGACAGCTGCGGCAGCTGCGGGTGCTGCAGCGACAGCAACCGTTGCAGCAGCGGCTGAAACACCAAACTTCTCTTCCATTTCCTTAATCAGCTCAGACAATTCCAGAACTGTCATATTCGCAATAGATTCTAAAATTTCCGCTTTTGCTATAGCCATTTCTACTCCTGATATAAATTAAATTCTAACCAATCTGATATAAATCGTTTTAGCCGACTATATGTGCCAATTATTTTTTATCACGCACCGCAGCAAGTCCACGTACAAACTTTGAAGGTACTTCATTAAGTGTTCTAACAAATTTTGCAATAGGAGCCTGCATGGTACCAAGCAACTTGGACAGCAATTCCTCTCGGCTGGGCAACACAGCCAGAGCAGCCACATCCTTATCGGACATTACTATTCCAGCCATAGCACCAGCTTTGATTACAAAACGATCATTATCCTTGGCAAACTCATGAAGAATTTTTGCAGTAGCAACAGGATCGCTACCTATCCCATAAGCAAGCGGCCCCACCATCGATTCTGCCAATCCAGAAAATGGGGTATCGGCAACAGCCCTTCTTGCGAAGGTATTCTTGATTACTCGGAAATAAATTCCAGACTCACGTGCTTTGACTCGCAGTCGAGTAAACTGATCAACACCCAGCCCACGATATTCAGCTATTACAATGGCCTGAGCTTTTGCAACTTGACTACTTACCTCGGCTACAATCGCTTTCTTTCCCTCGAGGTTATGACTCAAAAGATATTCTCCAGTTAGAATTCAGCCAATAAAAACCTACCGTTATTTACAACGATATCCTTCTGCTATACAACGGCGTCCTAATCAGGAGAAATCTTCTTCTGCCTGCTTTATGGGCACGCCATCTGCGTTGGGCACAACTATTAAGCTTACCGCTTATCTAGCCGGCATCGCCTTTTGATTGCAATTAAGCTTTTATTTCATAAATCAGCATAGAATACTGATTTATGATTTAAACAGCCCCAACGGTCTTTGATAACCTGCTGATTTGCCTATATCAGCAGCCCAAAGCCTTTTATTACACTTAAACTATTGCCGTATGATCTACACGCACACCCACACCCATGGTGCTTGAGATAGCCATCTTACGTAGATAAACACCTTTAGATGTTGTCGGCTTGGATTTATTTAACGCATCAACCAATGCCATAATATTTGCTCTCAAGGCTTCTACATCAAAAGAAGCCCTACCCACTGTGCAGTGTACTATACCGGCTTTATCAGCTCTGAATTGAACCTGCCCTGCTTTGGCATTTCTAATTGCGTTTATAACATCAACTGTTACCGTACCCACCTTTGGATTTGGCATTAATCCCCGAGGGCCAAGTATCTGCCCTAATTGCCCAACTACCCGCATTGCATCAGGGCTAGCAATAGCCAAGTCAAAATTGATCTCCCCTGCTTTCACACGTTCAGCAAGGTCTTCAAACCCCACAATATCTGCACCTGCATCTAAAGCCTCTTTAGCCTTATCTCCTTGTGCAAACACTGCCACTCTGACTGACTTACCGGTTCCCGATGGCAAAACTACCGATCCTCTTACCACTTGGTCAGATTTACGTACATCAATACCAAGATTTATTGCAATATCAACTGATTCATCAAATTTAGCTACCGCAGTTTCTTTCACAAGTGCTAATGCATCAACCAGCGAGTACAGCTGACTACGGTCAATTTTTTGTACTATTTCTCTATAACGCTTTGAAGTTTTGGCCATATCATACCCCATCGACTTCCACACCCATACTCCGGGCACTACCGGCAATTGTCCGGACAGCTGCATCCATATCTGCAGCAGTAAGATCAGCCATTTTTATTTTCGCGATTTCTTCTGCCTGACTGCGGGTTAATTTACCCACCTTATCTACATGAGGTTGTGCGCTACCTTTACTGAGACCGGCTAATTTCTTAATTAAAACAGATGCAGGGGTTGTTTTCAGGATGAATGTAAAACTCTTATCTGCATAAGCTGTAATTACCACCGGCACGGGCAATCCAGGCTCCATTTTTTGAGTTGCTGCGTTAAAAGCTTTACAAAATTCCATAATATTCAGCTGGCGCTGCCCAAGTGCTGGCCCCACTGGAGGACTTGGATTTGCTTTACCTGCTGGTATTTGCAGCTTTATATAACCTACTATTTTTTTTGCCAAAATATTCTCCTATCTGGGTCCAAGCGAGCATTACTCTCATAACACTCTCCCCTTATTGGGTTACTGCTCAATCCACAGCAAACACAGATTTATGTTTGCTGTAAATAACGACTTATATTTCTTACTAAACCTTATCAACCTGATGAAAATCCAATTCAACAGGAGTCGGCCGCCCAAAAATGGATACGGATACCTGCAACTTACTTTTATCGTAATTAACTTCTTCTACATTCCCGTGAAAATCAGTAAATGGCCCTTCTTTGATACGTACTGCCTCACCTGCCTCAAAAATTACTTTTGGCTTGGGTTTTTCTACCCCTTCCCTCACTTGATTAAATATACTTTCTATTTCCTTGTGACTTATTGGAACAGGTTGCGTAGATGTCCCACCAACGAATCCCGTTACTTTTGGCGTACCTTTAACCAAATGCCAAGTTTCATCGGTCATCTCCATCTCAATCAAAATATAACTTGGGAAAAATTTTCTTTCACTTATACTTTTTTGACCACCCTTAATCTCAATAACTTCTTCAACAGGAATCAAAATCTCACCAAACTTATCCTCAAGTTTATGCTGCGCTATCCGATCCTTTAAAGCTCTTTTTACACTCTTTTCAAAACCCGAATAGGTATGAACGGCATACCATTTCTTACTCATATTCCTCCCGGAACATTTTCAACTCTCTTGACCCACTGCGTATCTAACAACCGCCATTAAACCCGAATCCACGACCCATAGAAAAAGTGCCATCGCTATGACAAACGCACAGACCACACCGGCCATTTGCAATGTTTCCTTTCTACTGGGCCAAACAACTTTTTTTACTTCTTCTACTGAATCCTGAAAAAATAAGAATAATTGCTTTCCTTGTGTCGTAAATAAAATGACCACAAATGCAAGAACCAACCCTAATAATAGGGTTACCACTCTGATTACTGTAGGACTGTCTTGAAAAAAATAAAAGCTGAAAAAGCCAGCCACCGCCAACAGTGTTGCCAACCCAAGCTTAAATTTGTTCACTCTCTTATCTCTTAAATTACATCTGACTCTTAAAAAACAGAAATACTAGTCTTTTATCTTTAACTCAAACTAAGGATATCAGATCTGTTTCATCTATTTGATGGCAGGCCAGGAGGGCATCGAACCCCCAACCTTCGGTTTTGGAGACCGACGCTCTGCCAATTGAGCTACTGGCCTACTTTCTTTAAAACTCACAACAATACTACAAGAGCTTCTATAAACTCACTCGATCACTTTAGCGACCACGCCTGCGCCTACGGTACGTCCACCTTCACGGATTGCAAAACGCAGCCCTTCATCCATTGCAATCGGCGCAATCAGATTGACTGTGACCGAGATATTATCCCCGGGCATCACCATCTCAACACCTGCCGGTAACTCAATCGATCCTGTCACATCCGTTGTTCTGAAATAAAACTGTGGGCGATATCCCGCAAAAAATGGTGTATGACGACCACCCTCTTCTTTGCTCAACACATAGATCTCTGCAGTAAACTTGGTGTGTGGCAGTATGCTGCCGGGTTTGGCAAGTACCTGCCCACGCTCCACTTCTTCTCGCTTGGTACCTCTTAACAGGATACCCACGTTATCACCAGCCTGCCCCTGATCCAGCAATTTACGGAACATCTCCACACCGGTACATACTGTCTTGATCGTGGGTTTCAATCCAACGATTTCGATTTCATCACCTACTTTGACTATCCCACGCTCCACACGCCCCGTGACTACGGTCCCACGCCCAGAGATTGAGAAGACGTCTTCCACAGGCATGATGAAAGCCCCATCAATTGCCCTTTCTGGCTCCGGTATATACGAATCCAGTGCCTCTGCCAATTTCAGAATGGCGGCTTCACCAATATCACTCTTATCTCCTTCCAGCGCTTTCAATGCCGAACCAATGATAATAGGTGTGTCGTCACCCGGAAAATCATAGTTGGACAATAGTTCGCGTATCTCCATTTCGACAAGTTCAAGCAATTCAGCATCGTCTACCATGTCCGCTTTGTTCATGAAAACGATGATGTAGGGCACCCCCACTTGCCGAGCCAGCAAAATATGCTCACGCGTTTGCGGCATCGGACCATCAGCTGCTGATACCACCAGAATGGCACCATCCATTTGTGCCGCTCCGGTAATCATGTTCTTCACATAGTCAGCATGACCAGGACAGTCTACGTGTGCGTAATGGCGCTTGTCTGTTTCGTATTCAACGTGGGATGTATTGATAGTAATTCCGCGTGCACGTTCTTCCGGCGCCGAGTCAATCTGATCGTATGATTTGGCTTCTCCACCAAACTTCTTCGTCAGTATCGTCGTAATCGCCGCCGTCAACGTCGTCTTTCCATGATCCACATGACCAATCGTTCCCACATTCACATGCGGCTTCACCCGCTCAAATT
>NZ_FUWK01000074.1 GCF_900167395.1 Nitrosomonas europaea | reverse complement strand
GGACGATAAAATTACCGAATTGAATAACTGAATCTGATCTAACAGGCACTCGTCAAATCGGGTAACTGTCAGATCAGATCTCAACTACTACACCTAATACGTATGTGAATGCGCTCCATGCTCCCCGTGATTTTTTTGTGAACCTTGCCCGGCAAGCTGCCTGCCAGTACTGATCTGATAGGTGGCATGACACGCCGTGCAACGCCCCAGCGTTTCACTCAATTGCTGCAACGTATGCTTCGTATCCTTCCCCGATTCCGCATCCTGTGCAATCCTGTCAAACGCCTGATGCATGGCCATGCCCAACTGCATGAACTGCTCGGGCAGAATGTTATCCATGTGCCCTTCCATTTTGTGCGGCATATCCGTTCCAAGTGAACGGGCATGGCGTGCGGCAGCGGCTCTATCATCCTGTGCAAGTGCCTCCAGAATGGCACCTGTGCCGGTCAGCAACATACGCATTTCGCTCAGCAGATGATTACGCTGCATCTCATTCATGGGCAGAATCTGGCGCTGATCAACTCCATCAGCCATGGCAGCAGTCATGACAAAACCCAAAACAATTGTAAAAATTTTCTTCAAATCAACCTCCTTTATTGTGGGATGAGCCGGAAACATATCATTCTCACCACATCATGAATATTAGTAAACACCCCAGGCAAACAACCGGATGACAATACCCGCAGAAGCACCCGACAACCCACCACGTATTGCTCCCGATGTGAATCTGGTTTATCCTTTACGGCCGCGTTTGACAGGGCAAGGAGAAGTGACCGAGTGGCTGAAGGTGCACGCCTGGAAAGCGTGTGTACGGTAATACCGTACCGCGGGTTCGAATCCCGCCTTCTCCGCCATTATCGTCAATAAAATCAGTTGCTTAATAAATTAAGCAGACCATATTTAAGTATATTTGGTCATATTTTTATGTCATCTGGCTAGCTTTCTGGTCAACATTTTCACGGTTGACAGACTTCACTATACAAAACCACTGTACACCATAAGAAAATCCCCTGTCATAGGAGGAGGGATGGCGGACAGGGGATGATTCTGCCAAAAAGGCAGATAACCAAGACTGCTTACATCATAATTGTCATAACGCACTCGGCCACTGATTGGTTTACTCAGTTTTATGGTAAGGCATCAATTGCCCGCAACTATTAGATAATCCCGAATAGTTGCCTGCAGCCTACTTACCTGCTCGTTTGCTTTGTCCAGAATCAGATACTGCCACAATTTTTTCTACTGTTTTGATACATATGTGTACCTGGTCTGATATGGGTTTCTGTATCTGACACCCGCTTTTCTTTATAAAGGAATCAAACCCGGGAAGAAAATCTGAACGTTTTTAGACATTTGGAAATATTACAGAATAATCAAAAGTATCGTTCTTGATGGCTAACAAAATAGCGGCACTCGGTTCTGGTTCCGATAGTTATACTGAAATTTGCACTCCTTGGGATGCAGGTAGAATATGTTCTTACTCACCTTTAACCTGGTGTGCGCTAAGGAAGGACTCATCCACTTCAATTTCGCTGGATACGAGTTCGCAGTGCTCGGCAATACGTTTATGAATCGCTTGAGGTATCAGTCGCGGTATTGCAGTTAGATTATCAAGTAACGTAATCTGAGATACATCCAGACCGGTGGCAAAGTAGCGAGCCGGTTAACGTATCTGTTTTTTTAACGACATAACAAAAGGTTAACATCTCTACCAACCCTCTGTTCCAGTATGACTTAAAAAATAATGAAACTTAGGGAACCTCTGAAAAACGTCAGCGAGGCAGTCAGTTCAAGGCAAAAATCGGTGACGCAAGCAAAGCGTAGCGAACAGCCGTAAGGCTGGCCCGTAAGGCGAGGCGCTGGTGCCGAGTAAAAAGCCGAGTTTATACGTAATAAATAAGCATTTTGAGCCTATTTTTAACGCAAAAATGACAACGCAGGTAGTTTTTCAGAGATTCCTTGGCATAGCGTCGCCAAACTCCATACACAATTATATCCAGCGTAACAACCAAATATCCCGCCGGGTTGATTTCAACTGCCCATAGGCTCGGCAAAAGAAATATGTAATACCGAGAAGTACGGCCCACACCAGATAAGCTCGCCACAGAACCGGCTCATAGCCTTCTGGCCAATCACTGGAGCTAGCGGTCAGCATATTCACGGCTCGACCGTAGCTGAGTGCCAGCCAAAGCTGTGAGGACAGGTTAATCAAAGGAATATGCAGCAAATAGAAAAACAAGGAAACCCTGCCAAAAGTAGAGAGCACACTGGCACCCCAGAACTGGAAACGCTGGGCAAATGCGAGCAACAAGAGGCACAACCCCAGCATGACCGTAACGAACTGCAGCGATGCCGGGTATTTACTCACGTTCAAAAATGATAGAACGGATAAAATCGCAGTCGGCTGGCCAACGTAAGGAGAGGGATCACCATAGTGCCCCCAGACTCGCAACAGGACAAACAAACACAAAGATGCAAAACCCAATAAAGCTGACCACCGCACGATATGCTGTGGATATTTAACGTATAAACCTCCGAACAAGTAGCCCAACAACATCACTCCCGGCCAGGGCAGCAACGGGTAGGCGATAAAAAAGTCGTAGCCACTGTTGAATACTTCGAAACTACCTGTTTGGTCCCGCATTGTGATGGTGTATTGTATGATTTGCTACCGACACAGGAGGAATTATGGGACAGATATTACACGGGAGCGCCCGC
>NZ_FUWK01000058.1 GCF_900167395.1 Nitrosomonas europaea | reverse complement strand
GAACATTCCAAAACGAAAGCCAATCATCCGCAGACCAACGGTATTTGCGAACGCTTTCACAAAACCATCTTGCAGGAGTTCTACCAGGTGACATTCCGGCGCAAGATTTACCAGTCCATTGAAGAGTTACAACACGATCTGGATGATTGGATGGCGTACTACAACAGTGTGCGGACTCACCAGGGAAAAATGTGCTGTGGACGCACCCCGATGCAAACTTTAATTGACGCTAAGGAGATATGGGACGATAAAATTACCGAATTGAATAACTGAATCTGATCTAACAGGCACTCGTCAAATCGGGTAACTGTCAGATCAGATCTCAACTACTACACATAATGAGTCCACATACGCAAAACCTTTACTATCCTCTCCCGCTCCAACACCTGATACACGAGCCTGTGCTGGATGTTGATACGGCGTGAACAGGCTCCAGCCAAATCACCAACCAGCTTTTCATAGGGGGGTGGGGTTTGGTACGGATTATTCCTCACAACCGCTAACAACTCCTCTGCCTTATCTTTAAGCCCAGACGATGCCAGCTTTTTTGCATCCTTTTGCGCTTGATGGGTATATCGCAGCTCCCACATTACCAATCCAATTCCCTACTGCACTCATCCACATCAGTTTTCATACCCTCCATAATGGATTCGCGCATTCCCGGGATAGAAACCAAGTAAAGCGTCTCGTTGATAGCGTTCCAGTCTTCCTCCGATAAAAGCACCGCACTTGACCTTTTTCCCTTAATCACAATAGGCTGGTGTGTTTCTGCGGCCTCATCAATTAAGGCGTACAACCTCGCTCTTGCTTCTGTTGCGTTTAGTATTGCCATATAAATACACCTCCGATTTCATCGTACGTTAATACGTACGTATCGTCAACCACACCACAGCTCACAATAACGTTGTAGCCACCAAGGCAAGCGACTGCTCGGGCATGCCTTATCAACCAAAGATACTTTTATATCATCTACCGTTGGAGGTAATCGGTTGCCTGAGGCAGGCCCGATTGAGAAGCACCGCCTGATCGGCGGAATCGCAACTGTCCAACTTCTGGGGGTCAGTTCAAACCCGGGGCGATTCAGTCATTGCGTTTGAGGAGAGAACGACGTATATTGCATCGCATATGCAACTCATACTTGGTAACGCTATGAAATCATCAACCATTCCGTCACTACGAGTCACACCGGAGTTCCGCCGTGACGCAGAAAGCGTGTTGCGTGAGGGAGAATCTCTAAGTGCTTTTGTTGAAGAGTCTCTGCGGCAACATATCGAACGTCGGCGAACCCAACAAGAATTCATAGCGCGTGGCCTGACAGCGCGGGAGGCGGCCAAATCCTCCGGGCAGTATGCATCCAAAGCAGAGGTAATGAGTTCTTTGCACTCCATACTGGATGAACAGAGAAGCAAAGAGTGAGCTTTCATGTCCGTTTCACCCTGGAGGCAAAGGCGGATATCGAGCGGTTGTACAGATTTCTTGCTGAACACGACTTTGATGTCGCCGAAAGAACGCTAGAGACCATTGACAGCGCTTGGTCACTACTTGAACAGTTCCCGTTTTCCTGTCGAAAAATTGACGATGCGAACCCGTTTCTTCGTGAGTTTATTATTTCATTTGGAAATTCTGGCTACGTGGTCTTATTCGAAATCGAAGATAGCAACACAGTTACTGTGCTGGCAGTGCGTCACCAATTAGAGGATGACTATTATTGAATTGCCCCGGGTTTTGAGGAGGCTGCAGGCCTGACGTGGTTTAATGAAACTGGATAGCCCAGTTTCATTAAACCACGTCAGGATCTAATGTCAGATCAAATCTGAACTACTACACTTTACTCACTTGACTCCGGCCGGCTAACGGGCGCTCCCTGTTTTCTTTAAGCCGCATCTTTAATGTTTATTTCCACTTTCAAACCGATACTCGTAATCATATCTATCAGTGATTCAAGAGAAAACAGATCAATTTTTCCTCTCATCAAATCAGAAACGCGAGGTTGAGTTACCCCGAGTAATTCCGCTGCTTTAAATTGCGTAAGCCCGCTATTTCTCAAGTGTTCTTGCAGAACTATTAACAATTGAGAACGCATCTTCATACTTGCGGCCTACTGTGGCGTATCCTCGATCGCATCTCACACACTTTCAAATTTTTTGCTCATTTAAGCTTCCTCACTAATTCCTTGTATCTGGATTTGGCTAAGTCAATATTTGATTTTGCTGTTTTCTCAGTCTTCTTTTTGAAGCAGTGAAGCACAAAAAATGAAGTGCGCAGATTGCGCGTTATGGTAACTATTCGCCTGTTGAAAATAGGCAGGATTTTTCAGTTTGGAGAAAAATTCCAAATTCATATATGGTTTCACGTCAAATTCGCCGCAAGCCCCATTATCCATTTCAACCCAAAGTACACCATTGGAGAGTGGCTTAACAGCACAACGCTTTTTAAACATCTCGTTTACTCCAGGGAACGAATACGCTGCGGTGGGATACCTTGCACCGCCAAACGCCACACAGCCATTAGCGCATCTCGGTGGATTTCAAACCAAGCCTGAACCAATTTCATCTTGCCAGAAGGCAGGTTACCTGCCGGCACTTGATCATCGGAGATTGCCACAACGGCAGAATACTCTGGAACTCCACATGAAAATGCGGCATATCGTGCTGCTTGTTGTCATAGTGTTCTAGTCAAGTAATCTGGATACACTATTAAGCGCTTTTTCAAACTCGTGTGCTAACTACTTCTTTAGGAATTGCTTTTAAATTAATATTTAGCGCGTGCAGCACTTTAAATACTGTTTCAAATTGAGGTTTTGAGCCTGCACGAAAGGCTTTATAAAGACTTTCCCGACCAAGACCCGTATCCTTAGCCAACTGAGTTATGCCACGTGCTTTTGCAATGTAACCAATAGCGCGTAGTAATTCATTGCTATCACCTTCAGCCAGCACTTGGGTTAAATATTCGGCAATATCCTCGTCATCACGTAAGTAATCCGACACATCAAATTCAGCAATTTCATTTAAAGGTGTTTTTTTACTCATAGCTGTTTTCTCCTAAATCATTAGCCAATTGAATGGCTTTCTGAATATCTTTGCTCTGTGTTGATTTGTCACCACCTCCAAGCATCAAAATAATGGTGCCGCCTTGCTGGATGTAATACATGCGCCAACCAGAACCAAAAAACTCACGCATCTCAAACACGCCCTCACCCACAGACTTAACATCGCCTAGCAAGCCTTGCCTGGCTTTATCTAAGCGACGAATTAGGCGGATTCTTGTGGGGCGGTCCTTCAAACCGTCCAACCACTTATCAAACTCATCTAATCTTTTGACAATATACATGGTTTTGTATCCTAATGAATACACCATGGGAAATAATATCCTGATCAGCGACGAACGTCAGCAAGATTTATCTGATGAGTTTATTGCAGCATAAAAGTCATGGCTGTTAAATGATACAAGGAGATAGCGATAATGGCGGTAACGGTAGGTGTCAAAATACCTTCCATCAGATGCTTCAGTTAAAAACAGCTGCTGCCCATCTCGGGTTCGGAAAAAAACAGGGGCAGGCCACAGTTTCCCGCCTTTATCTGTTTAATCCTGCCCCTGCCAGAATTAACGATCAATCCAGGATTGAGAGAATCGCTTCAGCCGCAAGGGCAGCGCCGTTCATCGGAATCAGGCATCTACTATCCACATGAGTACGCGTCAGTTGCAGCAGCTTTCTGACAGCAATTTCCCGCTCACTTTCACTTTTGCAATCGGAAACAGCAACAGGGGCATACCCAGCTACCAAATGTGCGCATCGGTACTGATCATCCAGCGTTGTACTGGTATTTGGCGCCAATAACGCTGGTATCTGTGCCTGAACAACCTCGCAGCACGTGTTATATCTTGAAGATTACCACCAAGAGATGACTATGAACGCTAACATTGAAATTCGCTTGAAAAGCCCTGCTCATCCCGGCGACTTTATCAAACATGAAATTATTGAACCGTTAGCGCTGTCTGTAAGCAACGCAGCCGAAGTACTGGGCGTTTCACGAGCGGCGCTTTCAGCATTGCTGAATGAGCGTGCACTCCTGCCGCCAGAAATGGCATTACGCATCGAGAAATGCTTTTGGCGTATCAATGGATACGCTGATGCGAATGCAAAACAGTTACGATATCGCACAAACACGCAAGCGCGCAGAGGAAATCAAAGTTGCGCCGTTCAGTGGAAAGCCAATTGAACCAAACTCAGTAGTCTAATTAACTCAAGTTTGTGACCCCACACCCAATTGCCCACTCCACCGTTGCGAAAAAGTTATTTGACAAACCCTTTACTGGATTTCAGGATATTTTCAATTAATCTGTAGATAGTTGTTTGTCCAAGCGTTCTTGGCCAGTCTTTGCAAGGGGGGTGATCACGCTTCTTGGCTCGGGAAATCGCATCGTTAATTTGTTCCTGACTGATCTTCCGCATATTGATTCCTTTGTCATAATCTTGAATCCAGCGCTTGAGTCGATCCGTACAGTCGTGGGAGGATTTGATTCCTACACCATCTTCAAAGTGCAGCAGCAGCCAATATTCGAACTTGGGGTTGCTGAGCGCGAAACCGTAATTTTCTTGCTGCAATGACCATTGGTAAAGTTGCGTCAGCTGCTCATCTGTCCATTGGTCTTTGTCTACTACCAGCCATGCTTCATCGTATGATTTGAGTTCCTTGTTTTTAAGGTGATCTGTCATCCTTTTCAATACCTGTGGCGGTGAGCTGTCATGTTTGCCTTTCAAATAGCTCACATGCACGATGGATGTTTCATCGGTGAAGATGCCAAAATAGATCGGCTCGGTTTTGACGCCTTCTGCCGCGATGAAAAAGAGCTTTTTATAGCGCCGTTCTCCCATCGGCCGCTTTAATTTCCGTCGCCGATCAGCCACTACTGTACCTCCTCAGTGGCTCGTGCCTCATCTCCTTCTGCAAAATTGCTGCTGAGTAAGATACGAGGTGTTCCACCAAGCCTGCCTTGTAGATAGCTTTTGCGGATGTCTTTGTCGTATCGCACATCTTTGAATTCGCTGAAAGATATCAGCGTGGATACGCCGGCAGGTTTGCGCTCAGCCACCCACATCTCGTCACGACGAAGCAACTGCTGATCCATCAGCATAACATCATGGGTAGTCAGCAGGAGCTGAGAACGGGTATTAGCGGAGCAGCTGGCCAGGTACGCCTCCAAGAGACGATGTGTCAATAGGGTGTGAAGACTTCGATCCACCTCATCGATAACAAATACCTTCTTCGAACCGAGTGCTGCAAGCTCCAGGAAAGCAGGCAGTAGATCAATTACGCGTTGTGATCCATCCGATTCTTGCCGGATCTCGAATTTGGCTTCCGTACCGTCTGCCTTGGGGTGGTAGGTCACCAATTTCTTGGCGACGAGCTCACCATTCTTGCGTGTGAAGACGAATCGCTCATTCTTGTCCGACATCAAGCGAATCGTCATTCCTTCCTTGACATCCTCCTGCAGCAGCATCTTCATCGGCTCGGGCAGGGGAATATTCTCGAAGGGAATCTCCTCTCCACCTAGATGTGCAATACCCGTATCAAGCTGCGGCAGCATCTCGTTCATCGTGGCATAGAGGGGATGGCCGTCATCGAGGAACTGTTCGAAAAGCTCGAAGCGCGAATCAGGGGCAACCAAGTCCAGCGAATCCTTGAACCAGTCATAGACAGGCTGAAAATTATCCACCTTCTGTGACACCGAGTTCGTCAGGAATAGTTGATTGTCACGCGTGCCCTTGAAAGCAAACTGCAAGAATTGATCCTTTTTCAGAGCTTCATTGAATTTGATCTGGCCACCAGAGCGCACATATAGCTCCCGTTCACTGGTACTTGTGACAACCACCAGTTTCTCGTCAACAATGGTTTTGCGATTTACTGAAAAAGAGAATTCATAGACCGTTTCATCAATTAACAGCTCAAAGGCAAAGCGAGAGGGTTTATCGATGCTAGTGTTGTCCAGACGAAAACCCTCAACGGGCAAGGGACTGCCAGGTTGTGTTCCCTTGACTACCAGCATCTTGGCGAAATTCAGTGCTTTGAAGAAATTGGTTTTACCAGAAGCATTGCCGCCATAAATGGCAGCAATCGGCAGGATTCGAATGTTGTATTTCCCAAGCTTGGGCAATCTGTCTCCATGCTGGCGTTCCCGACTGGCAATCATCGAAAATGTGACGGGATCACGGAAAGACATCCAGTTTTCGATAGAGAAGCTAATAATCACGATTTAATATGAAAAAGAGAAAATTGTGCTTAAAAATGAATATTATGCATAGAATATAAGATTTTGTCGTTACAAAAGAGAAATTATCTCTTTTTGCGCACCATCTAAAATGGTCCGACTGGTCTTAAGAATAAACCTGAAAAGGTTGCTTCTGTCTGTCGATAGCAACCTCCAGTGGGTTACGCCTGGTCAGCCTGGATGGCAGCGGTCTTGAGGTCGCAGACGAAGCCGCCAACCGAGAGGCGTTTGGCGTGCCGGGCACGCAACAAGGACGCACCGGCTACCCGCAACTTCGTTTCGTGGGGCTGCTGGAGAATGGCACGCATGTGCTGTTTGGAGTTGCCTTGGGTGGCTACCAGGATGCCGAGGTTCGTCTGGCGCACCAAACCATCGCGCATCTGAAACCCGGCATGCTGTGTCTGGCAGATCGAGGTTTGTCCGGTTATCCATTGTGGGCAGCGGCGAGCCGTACAAGGCGCGCAGTTGCTTTGGCGCATCCCCAGGAATCGCCAACTGCCTATGCGTGAGCGGCTGTCGGATGGCTCTTACCTGTCCGAGATTGAACCCGCGCCACTCACACGCAAAAAGTTGGGTGGCCAAGATGCGCCACCCGATGGATTGAGCTTCAAACACTCGCTTACTCTCATGCGCCGCAAACTCCCCGCCAGCGGTGCCATTCCCCCCAGAGCAGTTCCCGAAGTGGTGGCAGAAATTGCTTGAGGCTACAGCGTCGGGCACACTGACCAGCCCGAAGGGGCGATCCAACCCACGATTGATCAAACGCCGAACCAGGCAATACCTGCCTCGCAAGGGGTGTTAACCACTCAATTTGTGCCATGATTGGTCACCGGTTATCGTAAAGTGAACAGCATTGGGTCTGTTCCCTATTTTCCTTGCTGAACGATGACGATTTAACTCACCTTCTTCCACTTGCGTTTTCACCATGCGCACGGTAGCTTGTTCCCACGAAAAATACTCATCTGTATTAAAGCAAGAATAAATCCGGATCTTGTGATGAATGGAATACCCTTATGCCCAAAGCTCTATCATATCGTCCATGTTGATCGCCTATCTTCTATATTGAAAGATGGCTTCCTGTGGTGCGATGTACATATGGCGCAACATATACCTGTTGGAACTACTATTGGCATGAACAACATTAAGCAACGACGTCTCCAAAATTGTCTCAATAGTTATCCTGATTTACATGTTGGTGACTGTGTGCCATTCTATTTCTGCCCGCGTTCTGTGATGCTCTATTTAATTTATCGCCAAAATACAGAGCTGGACTATAAAGGAGGTCAAGGACCTATTATTCACCTTGAGGCAGATTTGAATGCTGTTACTACATGGGCTAAGACACAATCAGCGAGATGGGTTTTTACGCTTACGAACGCAGGATCGTTCTACTTTGAAGATCGAAACGATCTGACGTGTCTGAAAGAAGTCAACTGGACTGCCGTGCATGCTCTTAACTGGAAGGAGCATAAAGAAGGAAAACAAGCAGAGTTTCTTATAGAACAATGCTTTCCCTGGAATTTGGTCGAACGTATTGGTGTCCAATCAGAAGTTATTTACAACCACGTTGTTAACGCTCTTCCAGTCAACGGACACCGGCCCAAGGTAGAAATCAAGCCGGAATGGTATTACTGAAGAGAGGACAGTAATGATTGAATATACATCTGGAGATATCCTTCGTTGTGAAGCCGATGCACTGGTAAACACTGTCAATTGCGTCGGAGTAATGGGACGAGGTATCGCTTTACAGTTCAAGAATATGTACCCGGCTAACTTTAAGGCCTATGAAGCGGCCTGTAAGCGCGAGGAGGTACAACCCGGGCGTATGTTCGTTTTTGAAACGAAACAGCTTACACCGCCACGCCTTATCATAAATTTCCCCACCAAACGCCACTGGCGCGGCAAGAGCCGGATCGAAGATATTGAAGCAGGTCTTGTAGATCTGGTTAATGTCATCCGCGATAAAAACATCCGTTCTATTGCCATCCCACCCTTGGGAGCAGGTTTAGGGGGATTGGATTGGAAAGAAGTGCGCCCGCGTATCGAGCACGCGCTTGGTGAATTAGAGGGTGTGCAAGTGATCGTGTATGAACCTAACGGTGCACCCGCCAGCGACAAAATGGCCCATGTGCGAGAGGTACCCAAAATGACATCTGGGCGTGCTGCTTTGGTAGAACTTATGCAGCGTTACCTCAGTGGCTTGCTTGATCCCTTCGTCACCCTGCTGGAAGTCCACAAGCTGATGTACTTCATGCAAGAAGCCGGTGAGCCGCTGCGCCTTGATTACATCAAACATCACTATGGCCCCTACGCAAAGAATCTGCGTCATGTATTGAATGCAATTGAAGGCCACTTGATCGCTGGTTACGCTGACGGTGGTGACGCACCCGATAAACCCCTATCCCTTGTTCCCGGGGCAGTGGCCGAAGCTAAGAGTTTTCTCGATCAGCACGAGATCAGCCGTGCCCGTTTCGAGCGCGTAACGCGCTTGGTTGAAGGCTTTGAGTCCCCATATGGTCTGGAGCTGCTGGCTACGGTGCACTGGGTGATACATCGCGAAGGCGCTACACAAAGCGACAGTGTGAAGCGCCAAATCTATCAGTGGAATGACCGTAAGCGGCAGTTTACGCAGCGCCAGCTTGTTATTGCTGAGGAGCGGTTACGTTCTCAGGGATGGCTGTCACCTGAAACTACTTTTACTTACTGATAATTTTTGCTGTAAAAAAGAAAAAACAGGGGCAGGCCACAGTTTCCCGCCTTTATCTGTTTAAATCCTGCCCTTTCCAGAATTAACAATCAATCCAGGATTGAAAAAATTGCTTCAGCCGCAAGGGCAGCGCCGTTCATCGGAATCAGGCATCTGCTATCCACATGAGTACGCGTCAGTTGCAGCAGCTTTCTGACAGCAATTTCCCGCTCACTTTCACTTTTGCAATCGGAAACAGCAACAGGGGCATACCCAGCTACCAAATGTGCGCGGCGGTACTGATCATCCAGCTTTGTACTGGTATTTGGCGCCAATAACGCTGGTATCTGTGCCTGAACGACCTCGCAGCACGTGTTATATCTTGAAGATTACCACCAAGAGATGACTATGAACGCTAACATTGAAGTCCGCTTGAAAAGCCCTGCTCATCCCGGCGGATTTATCAAACATGAAATTATTGAACCGTTAGCGCTGTCTGTAAGCAACGCAGCCGAAGTACTGGGCGTTTCACGAGCGGCACTTTCAGCATTGCTGAATGAGCGTGCACACCTGCCGCCAGAAATGGCATTACGCATCGAGAAAGCTTTTGGCGTGTCAATGGATACGCTGATGCGAATGCAAAACAGTTACGATATCGCACAAACACGCAAGCGCGCAGAGGAAATCAAAGTTGCGCCGTTCAGTGGGAAACCAATTGAATCGAACTCAGTAGTCTGATTAACTCAAGTTTGTGGCCCCACACCAAACCGTCCACTCCGCCGTTGCGAGGAGGTTCTACTAACGGTAATCCAGCGCTATTGCAACAACAAAACAAACTGTTAATTCAGACAAACAGATACTCTTCATCGCCAATAGAACAAATCCGATAATCAATCCAGGATTGAGAGAATCGCTTCAGCCGCAAGGACAGCGCCATTCATCGGGATCAGGCATCTGCGATCCACATGAGTACGCGTCAGTTGCAGCAGTTTTCTGACAGCAATTTCCCGCTCACTTTCACTTTTGCACTCGGAAACAGCAACAGGCGCATACTCGGACACCAAATGCGCACGTCGGTACTGATCATCCAGCTTTGTACTGGTATTTGGCACCAATAATGCTGGTATCTGTGCCTGAACGATCTCGCAGCAGGTGTTATAACCTGTAGTAGTTCAGATTTGATCTGACAGCAGGTCTTGCCAAGAGGTGGGATTACCCGGTTTGATAGAGGTGCGAATCTTTATCAACCAAACGCGAAAGCGTAAAGGAGTAATCCCATGAGCAGTGTTCATCATAAAATCATTAAACACAAGATTGGCTTGCTTAATCTGGCAGCTGAGCTTGGCAATGTATCCCGTGCCTGTAAGGTGATGGGTTTTTCTCGCGATACTTTCTATCGCTATCAGGCAGCTGTGGAAACAGGAGGTGTTGAAGCTCTGATAGATGCAAACCGACGTA
>NZ_FUWK01000060.1 GCF_900167395.1 Nitrosomonas europaea | reverse complement strand
GATCTGGATGATTGGATGGCGTACTACAACAGTGTGCGGACTCACCAGGGAAAAATGTGCTGTGGACGCACCCCGATGCAAACTTTAATTGACGCAAAGGAGATATGGGACGATAAAATTACCGAATTGAATAACTGAATCTGATCTAACAGGCACTCGTCAAATCGGGTAACTGTCAGATCAGATCTCAACTACTACAAATAAATTTCCATAGGCCGCAGTTGTAACCCTTCCTACTTCAAACGCCAGCCCGCTCCTGCGGGCCTTTTGTTATCTAATCCTAGATCGTTTTTCTTCTAGTTGGAATCGTGGGGATTCCCCTGTGAGTCAAAATAAGAAAGGAGGTTATTTCAATCTTGTTTCTGCTTTGTTCTGCTTCCCTCTTCCGCTGGCGTGAGAGGGGAGAGTATATTTTCAACAACCTGCAAACTCAGTTAAAAAAACGTCAGCGGCCAGGATCCGGCAATCGAACATTCCTGCCAGCACCAGCAAATCCTTATCTCCAGTGACCAGTACATCTGCTTTGCCAGCCAAGGCCAATTGCAGAAACGGTATATCCGCCTGATCACGGCAGGGTGGTGTTACGGGAGGAGGGTTGGGAATGATAGCCGTTAAACAATAAGGCAGATAATCTGCCAGTAATTCTTCCTGTTCGCTCGCAGTGAGCTTGAACTTGGGGTAAGTCAGAGCACGAATCAACTCTGCAGCAGTTTCCCGAGAGATCAAAGGATGGATTCGTCCCGTTTGCCATAAATTTCGTAAGGGTGTGAGGCGGCTACTCTGGAATACCAGCGCCGACAACACCAGATTTGTATCCAATACCACCCGGCTGACGGCTTTGCTCATTTTCATCCTAAAAACCGCGGTTGGACGTATCCGAGTGTGCGTCTGGCGCACTGCCTGGCAAGGCGCGACGAGGCGCATGGTTATTCCCTGCAACGAGGAGCAACGCAGCCAGACAGCGTGCCAGGCGTGTAATCGGGTACGTAGCGGCCTCACCCGTCGGGTTGGCATGAGTGAAAGCAGCAAGCTCACTACCCATCAGGGTTTCCAGGGGCTGATCAGCGATCAACTGCGGTTTTTAGGTTCATTCAGTTGCCGATCCTTTTACCGGTTGGCGCGCCCAGGTAACAGCATCCATAATATCTCGTTCACCCAGATCCAACTCTGCCAGCTTGGCGCGCACTGCATCGGCTCGCTGAATGCGTACCGGCGTCAGTACTATTTGTCCGTTACGTACCTCTATTTCAAAATACTCACCGGCACCAACAGCTGTTGTTACGCTCTTGGGCAGGGTCAACTGATTTTTTGCTGTCATTTTTGCAAGCATATCGAACACCTCGTCAATGTAAGGAATCCTTACTTTATGGTTTGGATGCCGGTTAGTCAACTGGTCGGTTTCCAGGTGCCATGGCAGCGTTTTATCCTTTTGGTTTTCGCCTTTCCCGGCGATCTTTTTATACTTTGTTTTTAGCTTGTGTACTAATTCCCTATACAACAGTAATCCCAATCCGTTTGCCGACCCGGATCGCCAGAGTGATGAGCATATCCAGGCTGAATTTTTCCCATTTGCCACGCATCAGATCGGATACGCGGGATTGTCCAATGTTAAGCACTTTGGCAGCTTCTTCCTGAGTCCATTTACGTTCCCGGATTGTTTTGCGCAAATTGCTCATCAATTCTGCTCGCAGGGTATAGATAGCTGATTGCTCCGGGTTGAATCCCAGGTCAGCCTGGTAGGTTGGGGTGAATGCAATGAATCCCTGCTTTTTAGTTTCAATACTGACCAGTTCCCGCGATATTCGGTCACGCAACATCGTCAGTAGTTTGACCCGATCCACGAGGCGGTGAACGGCTCAGGATCAGTGTGTGCAGAGAATCGTTGCACCAGTCATTCGGCACGCTGAGTGGTGATGGCCAATAATGCCTCTCATTTAAGCAACCCTATGTCCTGATGATTCTACGGCTCTGCAAACCCATCGGCGATGCTTGAGGATAATAATATAAAAATATACACTAGAAGACTGTATATCTTTTAAGGGAGATTATTTAATGCAGGTTTCAAAATGGGGCAACAGTCTGGCAGTCAGATTACCCGCATCAGTTGTTGAAATACTTGATCTCAAGGAAGGTGATTCTATTGAAATTCACGTGGCAGGTGCCCGTGACATTGAAATCATGAAAACACCGGAAGCCCGTGAAATCCTTGAACGACTGAGAAAATACCGTGGGCGATTACCGAAAGACTTCAAATTTGATCGCCTTGAAGCGCATGAAAGATCATAGTGCTTTTCTGGATACGAATATCCTGCTGTATCTTTTATCCGAAGATGAAACAAAATCTGTTCGGGCGGAAAACACTATTGCAGCTGGCGGCTTTATCAGTGTTCAGGTGCTCAATGAATTCGCAAGTGTGGCCCGGAGGAAACTGAACATGTCCTTTGCTGAAATCCAGGAATTTCTTTCACACATACGCATGATATGTTCCGTAGTGCCGGTTACTGTCGAAGTACATGATCAAGGGCTCCGGATAGCGGAACACTATGGATTTTCGATATATGATGCATTGATCATCGCCGCAGCATTATCGGCTGATTGCACGATCCTTTATTCAGAAGATATGCAGAACAGCCAAATAATTGATGATCGGCTTCTAATTCAAAATCCCTTTGCTTGATATTTTGTTTTTAGCTTGTGTACTAATTCCCTATACAACAGTAATCCCAATCCGTTTGCCGACCCGGATCGCCAGAGTGATGAGCATATCCAGGCTGAATTTTTCCCATTTGCCACGCATCAGATCGGATACGCGGGATTGTCCAATGTTAAGCACTTTGGCAGCTTCTTCCTGAGTCCATTTACGTTCCCGGATCGTTTTGCGCAAATTGCTCATCAATTCTGCTCGCAGGGTATAGATAGCTGATTGCTCCGGGTTGAATCCCAGGTCAGTAAATATATTTCCGCTGGAGTCAGTTATTTTTTCCATTGGTTATCTCCTTTATGATTTGCCTATAACGATCGTGCTTGCTGGTTTTCTGTGTTTTCTTCTGAAATGTATGCAGGACATATATTGTGTCCTGCATTTTTGCCACGTAAATTACGCGCCACTCACCCATTATGTGAATCCTGATCTCGTAAGCCCCCGGCCCAACGGCAAGCATTGGTTTGAAATCAGATGGCATCAGCCCTCCTCTGTACCGCGAAAAGCTCGAATCCGACTGCTTTGCGAGCTTCTTCCGGAAAATTTTTCAGATCATCAAGACTGGAACCAATGAATTTAATGAGTTTGATAATATAAATATTTTGATATTTTATCAATGTATTTATATTAAATTCTTCTCTACAGCATTTAAAACAACGCTATTTCCCGGCTTTTAGCGTCTTCCCTCTGCGTTAATCTGCATCCCTCACATTAAAACCGTCCATTTCGTCATCCGGAATGGAGCTGGTAGAAGGTTTTATCTGCATTGCATAAAAGAAAGACGCCAAAAACACCTTGGTTATTCACGATCATGCTGAATAAAGATCCGATAACAGGGGGGATATCGGCATTTACTCCTGATTTGAAAGCCAGCATCTGGAATAGGATATGACATAAATGTGAACAATTAACAAAAAGTGATTCTGTCTTTTAGTATGGGAGAAACAATAAACAATGAATCAGCCAACAAACTTACTTAAGGTTCCCGATACCGTTGAGAACTTTCAATCAGGCGGGTTGAAAGAAGCAGATGAATCTTTATCGTTTCAAGATCAGGGAGAGCTTGAATACCGAAGATCGGTTGATCAGAAACTGGTAAGTGTTGTGGCTGAAAATCGGCGTTTACATGCATTAGTGGATGCTCAGCGTCAATTGCATCATCTTGAAACGCATAATGCGCTCAATGTGCGGCTTGGTAATATTCTGATCCAGGCTGTGGATTCTCCGAGCACATTGTTATCGGTGCCTGGAAAGCTTCTCGCTATCTGGCGCCAGTCAGTACGTAAAAAGCCACCTGCGGTGCTGGGGGGCAAAGGGTTTGGCAAGGTCATTTCCACTTATCAGGAAGAAGGGTTTGCAGCAGTTGAAAAACTGCTGACCAGGCCATCCATTTCACCCGTCATGCAGGCTAATGCCTGGACGGCGTTATCCCGGCATTTGATGCAAAACAAACGTGACCATGCCGCGGAAGCCGCGCGGCGTGCATATGCGCTTGACCCGAAACCCTACCGATTGAAATGGCTCGCTTTCAGACTGCATGAAGCCGGTGATGTCATTGAAGCAGCCGCGATGTTGGAGTTGCTGCCGGCAGATACACCCTTCAGCAGTTCTGAGACACGACAGGCAGGCAGATTACAAAAAGAAGCGAAACTGGCGCGCGAGCCAGGCCGGGAACTGGAAAAATTGAAACAATATCCTGCTGAAAAGGTCATCCGGGTTTTGCGGCAATGCAGCTGGTTTGATGCCGCCTGGTACTTTACCCAATATCCTGAGGTTAGGGAGAGCGGGGCAGACCCGGTTGATCACTATTTTTATCATGGAGCCGCTGAGGGGAAAAACCCTGGCCCTTTTTTTGATACATCACGTTATCTGGAACAACATCCGGAAATTTTGGAAACCGATCTCAACCCGCTGCTGCATTACGTGGAAATCGGTTTTTATGAGGGGCTGAAAGCCGATCCCTGCAACCGATGGTTAAGGTTGTTTGATAAACAGATTACCGATCTTGGCAAAACCGGCAATACAGCGGGTCATGAAAAATACACAGTTGTTTCAGCTGTTTATAACGTAGCCGCCTATCTGGATGATTTCTTCTACTCGATGACGTGCCAGACACTGGATTTCCGTTCCCATATTTACCTGATCATGGTAGATGATGGTTCTACTGATCATTCAGCAGATATTATCCGGCGTTGGCAGGCAAGTTACCCGGAAAATATCCTGTATTTGCATAAAGAAAATGGGGGTCAGGCCAGTGCACGTAATTTGGGGTTGCAACAGGCACATACTGAATGGGTGACCTTTATTGATCCCGATGATTTCGTCGCTCCCGATTATTTTCAGAAAGTGGATGATTTCCTGGCACAGCAAGCCGCCAAAAAGACAGCTGAAAAATTAGCACTGCTTTCATGCAATTTTATTTTTTATCGGGAAAATCAGGACAGCTTCAGCGATACCCACCCATTAAAGTACCGGTTTGCCAAAGGTGATCGTATTTTTGCTGCAGATGATCTGGAGAAACACCTGCAGTTAACAGTTAATTCTGCTTTTTTCAGGCTGTCTTTACTGCGAGAACAAAGCCGGTTATTTGATGAGCGGATCAAACCCAATTTTGAGGATGGCCATTTTGTCGGCTGTTATCTTCAGCCACTTAAAAGCAAGCAAGTGGCTTTTCTGGTTGCGCCACGTTATTACTATCGGAATTTTACGGAAGCCAATTCTATGCTTGATATCAGTTGGCAAAAAGAAGAACGCTTTGATGAGGTGATGATTTACAGTTATCAGGCATTGTTTGATGCTTATATTGCACGAGGCTACAATGTTCCAAAATATGTACAACGTACCGTACTTTATGATCTTGTCTGGTATTTAAGAAAAATCGTAAATCGTTCGGAAACAGTTGCATTTCTTGCACCTTCTCAAAAAGGGCGCTTTCTTGCTCACTTGGATAAGCTGTTTTCCGTTATTACAACGGATACCATTGTGGAATTTGAGCTGGCTGGCTGCTGGTTTTTTCACAAAGTCGGAATACTTTCCGCATTCAAGCAATTAAAACCTCCCTTCCAGATCGTCTATGTAGAAAGTTTCGATTGGGCCAGGCAGCAGGTACTGTTGCGTTATTTCCATGGCGAACAACCTGCTGAGGAATTTATTGTTAATCAAAAAATTGTTGCGCCGGCATTTGAAAAAATCACTGCGCATGATTTTCTTGAGCGTACTTTTGTACAGGATCGCAGGGTCTGGCTGCCGCTGAGCCAAAAAGGGAAACTGGAAGTACGGCTGGATAATGTAGCAGCGCGTATTTCCATGGGTGGCAAACAGGTGGGGAAAACAATTGATGTGCAGGCGATCCGCGAACATTTTTCTGCGCTTCAGCCTGTGCGCGAGGGGAAATATGCCGGCGCCTGGCTGTTTATGGACCGGGATACGCAGGCGGATGACAACGCCGAGCATCTGTACCGTTATGTGTGTCGCGCTATGCCGCAACTGCCTGTTTATTTCCTGTTACGTGAAGAATCGCATGACTGGCCACGCCTGCAGGCAGAAGGGTTTCAATTGATTGCTTTTGGTAGTGCAGAACACCGGCTGGCGATGCAAGAATGTACCAGGATGGTGAGCTCTCAAGCCGCTCCTTATGTGGTCGACCCTTTCATTGATGGCGGTATCAAGCGACGTCAATTTATTTTTTTGCAGCATGGTGTCACCAAAGATGACTTATCGCGTTGGTTGAATAGTAGACGTATCGATTTGCTTGTAACTGCTTCACCAATTGAACAGGTCTCATTTGCCGAGGATGGTAATCGGTATAAATTCACTTCCAAGGAAGTCATCCTTACGGGTTTCCCGCGTCATGATGCCCTATTGCAGGGTACTGGGCAGAAAGAAAAATTGATTCTAATCATGCCTACCTGGCGTAAATACTTACTTGGTGAATTAATTGATAAGAGCAGTGAGCGTATCATGCGTGAGGGCTTTATGGATACGCTCTACGCGCGCTCATGGGGAGGTTTGCTGTCTGAGCCGGCTCTTATGGCATTGGCGCAACAGCGGGGTTACCGGATAGTCTTTTTTCCTCATGCCAACATACAATCTTATCTTGATCAGTTCAACTTGCCGGCCGGCATTGAGGTGTTGTCACACATGGATGGCAGTATTCAGACACTTTTCCAGCGAGCAGCATTGCTGATTACCGACTACTCCTCCGTTGCATTTGAAATGGCCTATCTCAAGCGCCCGGTGGTTTATTGGCAGTTTGATGAAGAAGAATTTTTCTCTGGGGCTCACTCGTATCAGAAAGGCTATTTTGATTATCGCCGCGACGGTTTTGGTCCGGTGTGCACGGAAAAGCAGGAAGTGTTGACTGCCATGGCAGACTTGCTGGCACGCGATTGTCAGCCCTCTGATGAATATGCGAAACGCATGCATAATACTTTCGCCTGGCGTGACGGCCAATGCTGCGAGCGTGTGTTGCAGGCAATACTGGCACTCGACCACGTTGTGGAAGAATCTGAGAATGTCGGTATATTCCAGCGCATTCGAACCGGCTTGCGCAGACTGATCACAAGGCGTTTGCCTGATGCGGCTGGAGATACTGTCAGCAGCCAGTAACGGATAGTAGCAATGAAGTCACTATCAGAGCATGTTGATTTTTCTGAAAGTAAAACGGGCAATAGTTCATCTGAATCTGAGACTGGCCAGACGCTGATATTTTTACTGGCTGATCTGGCGCAGCGGCAGCAGATAGATAACACGCTCCAATCTTTTCTGAATGAATCGAACGCGGAAGAAATTCTGCTCGTGGCAAATATCCGGTGCGCGGACGATGAGGTCTGGTTAAGAAAATACTGTGCCCGTTTTCCTTCGGTAAATGCGATTCTTAACCGTCGGGCTAAATCGGCGACAGTACTCGAAGCACAGGGGCGCTGGCTGGCGCGTTACCGCTCGCAGGTAGTGCTGTCGGTTGATTGTGATGAGAGCGGCGTCAAGATTTTACGTAAGGTATTACCGTTTTTTACACCTCCTGTTGCGATGGAGATGCAAAAAAGCACACTATCTTGCCAACCGGGAGAACAGGGGCTTACCCTGATTATTCCGGCGCATGATTGCGACTTGTATCTGACGGATTGTCTTGCGAGTGCGCTGGTTATCGAAAGTGATAAAACGCTCGTTGTGGTCGATGATGGCTCATTGGATGATACACATGGCGTAATTGCTGGCTTTGCCAGTCAGTATCCGGAAATTATTGATCATATCTCTATTTGCAAGGCGAGCGGTTTGCCCGCCGTGCCGCGTAATATCGGTTTGGCAAGTGTGCAAACCGATACATTCGGTTTTATTGATGCTGATGATTGGATTTCGCCGGGGGAATATACGTCCGCTTTGTATGAAATGCAGCAGATGAGTGCTGATATTGCGACAGCTGCCGGATTTACCCGCCATTATCCAGATAGGACCGAATCGCTCCTCCAGAAATGCTTTACGATTCCTGAAAATGAACCGGCCAACGTGCTGGAGGGTTCGTTTTTTTCCAATATATGGAATCGTATTTATGCCAGAAGTATTCTGCTTCGTAGCGGTGCTTATTTCCCACGCACCCATTTCTCTGAAGATTTCTGCTTCTCGGTCTGGTCACATTTTTATGCAGAGAAAACAATTCAGGTCTCTGTAAGTTTTTATCATCACCGCTATGGTCGGCAAGGCTCTACCACTGATAATCGAGCCGGGTCGGGAGCTTTTAGCCACATTACGGAATTTCATCGCGAACTGGAAATGTATCTGGCAGACCCGTTTATGCGAAAAGCCCTGGCTACTATTCTGAGAAAGCGTATGGGTTCTTTTCAGTACACACTTAAATTACTGCCACCCGAACTGATTCAGCCATTCAAAACAGCTTTGCAGGAAATGTTGAAACCTTTGAATCGTTATTTTATTTCCGATAAGGAGCCAAATAAACGCGATATCGCTACTTTTGCGGCACTGGGAATATCAGATTTGTTATATCAGCGGCCCCGTTCAAAGTTTCTCGGGATGCGAAATTGGGGCAGAAAATGGCTTGGGATGTATCAGCAGTTAACAAAAAGAGAATCGCATGAAAATTCGTAAAGCTGTTTGGGGCACATGATGATAGTTAATCTATTCCTGATTTATACGATGGTGTACACAGGGCTATTGGGAAAAATGTCTTGTATATTGTGTGGGATGGCAAGATGGACGGTTGAAGAATGACACTTCTCGAAGCGATGCGAGTTGTGCGACGGCGCAAGGTGATTTCTATCGGTGTTATCTGTATTGCCTTTCTCGGTCTATCGAAATACCCAGAAAATTTGCTTATGGTATAACTCCGAAATTGTTTTTCAATCTGGCAGTCATGCATTTGGCATGCTGCTTTATCCGGAGTTTGTAAAGTTGCCAACTATCCTGTTTGTCTGCACAAATGGTGCCGGCATGGGTCATTTATCCCGTTGTTTGTCTTATGCACGTCAGTTGCAGGGTCAGGTCGAGATCATGTTTTTTTCGCTGGCTTCAGCGATCGAAATTATCGAGGAAATGGGTTTTCCAGCAGATTACTTCGTTTCGCCCAACTGGTCTCGTACAAGTTCCGCAGACTGGAATCGTGAATTGTGTTTTCGCCTTGGCCTGATACTGGAGCATGTTCGTCCGTCAGTCATTGTCTTTGATGGTACCTGGCCATATCAGGGATTTATTAATGCCTGTAGAGAATATGGCAAGGCAAAGATTGTCTGGTCGCATCGGGGTTTGCACCAGGCAGATAAGGCTAAATCATTTCCGCATCAGAAGAATATGTTCAGCCTGATTATCAAGCCGGGTGAGGCGGGTGATGAATCTGGCTGGGAGGAGAGTGATTTCGACTGCCCGCAGGTACGTGTTCCACCCGTTTGTCTATTGAGGGAAGAGGAGTTGCTGGATAGGGTACAGGCCAGAAGGGCGATGGGATTGAGTGAGAACGGACGTTACGCTTTGTTTTCCCTGGGAGCCGGTAATATCAACGATGTCGAAAATATCGGGGAGGGTCTGATACAGCAGTTACAACAGGCAGGCTTTGAAGTTGTCTGGGCGAATAATCCCATATCCATTAAAGATGTTGTACTACCTGAGGGTGTGCAGCCGGTTTCGGTATATCCCCTGGTTCGCTATTTTCGCGCTTTTGATGTGTTTGTTGGGGCATCAGGTTATATGTAGTAGTTGAGATCTGATCTGACAGTTACCCGATTTGACGAGTGCCTGTTAGATCAGATTCAGTTATTCAATTCGGTAATTTTATCGTCCCATATCTCCTTTGCGTCAATTAAAGTTTGCATCGGGGTGCGTCCACAGCACATTTTTCCCTGGTGAGTCCGCACACTGTTGTAGTACGCCATCCAATCATCCAGATCGTGTTGTAACTCTTCAATGGACTGGTAAATCTTGCGCCGGAATGTCACCTGGTAGAACTCCTGCAAGATGGTTTTGTGAAAGCGTTCGCAAATACCGTTGGTCTGCGGATGATTGGCTTTCGTTTTGGAATGTTCG
>NZ_FUWK01000062.1 GCF_900167395.1 Nitrosomonas europaea | reverse complement strand
TTGTGTGCGCCCAGCATGGGCGCGAACTTATGGGGTGCAAGTCCCCTGTGGGAGTACCGACTTGGATTCATTGTGAACCGAGTATAACCACGAGCCGAAGGCAAGGGCAAGCCCGTGAGGGATTGTCTGGAGGAAGCCGGAGTGCAAGAGGTGCGAGGCGACGGACAGAAACCGCATAGAAGGCCGAGGCAGGCGAGGCGAGCTGGCACATGACAGCGAAGCCCAACGGTACGCCGGCCACGGTAAATGCGGCGCTTGTGCACCGACAGTTCGCGTTCTTACCTGGGGAGGTCTGTGCTGACGGCGGCCAGCCTGATCGTGACGATGACCCGGCCGGTCCCACCGGGCAACCAAGGACCAGGAGCCGTGGCGAGCTGCCCGCCACGAGCGAAGAAACCGGCAGCGACGCACGATCAGACGGGCAGCGCGTCCACTGGCAACGGTGGGCGTGACGGTGCAGAAGTCAGCAGAAGCCATAGTAGGCAGCCAGGTGTCGGGCTGCCGAAGGGCTGAACAACGAGATACTAAGGAGCAGACGTGACCGAACTCGACCAAACCGATGAAGCCCGCATGGGCCAGGCACGGCGGCGGTCGGCATGCACCGAGCCTTGAACCAAGACGACGACCATAACCAAGACGGCCAAGACCTGCTCGAGGCCGTGCTGGCCAGAGACAACCTGGCGCGGGCGTGGCGCAGGGTCAAATCCAATAGGGGGGCGCCGGGTATCGACGGCGTGACCACGGCGGAATGGCCCGAACACGCCCGCGCACACTGGCCAGCCACGCGCGAGCAGATCGAGGCCGGGCGATATCGGCCGCAACCGGTGCGACGGGTGGATATCCCCAAGCCCGATGGCGGCCAACGGCAACTGGGCATCCCGACCGTCACGGACCGGGTCATCCAGCAGGCCATCGCCCAGGTGCTCATACCGATCTTCGATCCGGGCTTTTCGGCATCGAGCTTCGGCTTCCGACCGGGCCGCAATGCACACCAGGCGATCCGCCAGGTGCAGGCGCACGTGAAGGCCGGCTACCGTTGGGCGGTAGATCTGGACTTGGCCAGGTTCTTCGACAACGTCAACCATGACCTGTTGATGAGCCTGCTGAGTCGAAGCATCGCCGACAAGCGACTGCTGGCCCTGATCGGGCGCTACCTGCGCGCCGGGGTGCTGGTCGGGGAGCACCCCCAACCCAGCGAGGTGGGCACGCCGCAAGGCGGGCCGCTCTCGCCGCTGTTGGCCAACGTCCTGCTGCACCAGTTCGATCTCGAACTGGAACGCCGCGGACACCGCTTCGCCCGCTACGCCGACGATGTGATCATCCTGGTCAAGTCCCGACGCGCGGCCGAGCGGGTGATGCAAAGCCTCACGTACTTCCTGCAATCCACCCTCAAGCTCACCGTGAACCTGGCCAAGAGCCAAGTCGCACCGATGAGTGAATGCAGCTTTCTAGGCTTCACTCTTGTGGGCAAGAAGATCCGCTGGACAGAGAAATCCCTGGCGAATTTCAAGCATCGGGTGCGGCAACTCACCGGCAGAAGTTGGGGCGTCAGCATGGAGTACCGGCTGGAAAAGCTCGGTCAGTATCTGCGGGGATGGTTCGGGTACTACGGGATCAGCCAGTACTACCGGCCGATCCCGGAACTGGACGAATGGATCCGACGTCGGGTGCGTATGTGCTACTGGAAACAGTGGCGCTGGGCGCGCACTAAGATCCGGCACCTGCTGGACTTGGGCATACCGCTGAAGGCTGCCATCCAACACGGCGTGAGCAGCCTGAGCTATTGGCGCATGGCCAGAACTCCGGTGACCCAACAGGCCATGTCCAACGACTGGCTCAGGGCACAGGGACTGCTCAGCATCAAAGACCTGTGGTGCAAAGCACAGAGCTACGGGCCGGACAAGGGTTGAAGGCGTCGTCGTCACACGAGCACGCTCGTTGAACCGCCTACTGCGGACCCGCACGGTGGGTGGTGTGGGGGCTGGGAGTTAAAAGCTCCCAGCTACCCGATTAGGCATCAATGCCAACAATATCCTTGCTAACTCCAAGCTTGCTAGCGACGTAGCTGATAAGTTCATCTTCCGAGCGGAACTCCGCGTTGTCGATAAGCTCTTGGTGGTCTTGCAGGTCGTTACCATCTTCGTCTTGAGATGTGACGGAGCCACAGCGAATTATCCCATCCATGTACTCAGGGACGTTATCGTCAAGTTGTACGGACACATAAGCTATTTCTTTTGACATAGTTTTCTCCTATAAGTTTGATGGTGGATGTCTCCACCATAGCTATTTATCACTGCACGTGAGAGATGCGAACGACTGATGCCTAACGTTGAAGGTAAGAGGCGCGTAGCCGGCTTGCCGGCGGAGCGTCCCTCTTGACCGAAGGGTTGGGCGTCACTTTGTTACGAGTTCGCTTTTCGGATTCGTATTGCTTCTGCCACTGCATTTTCGAGGTGCTGAGCAATCCATGCGTAACGATCCTGACTGGTAGCACCCGCAGGGTTATAGCACTTGACGAGAGAGGAAAGCGGCTTCTTACTTGGGCCATGAGTTATGTGATCGAAAGGGTTTTTCCCCATTGCTGACGTATTTCCGTTTCGATCCTTTAGGCCATGAATTCGAATTCCGACCACACCCAGCCCATCATTCCAGGACTTAACTATCTCGTGATTGATCCATTTGCGATTAGCGGTAGATGTGCCGACAAGAACAATCGTGCAAGTGCGGCCTTGCATTTGTTCTGCGATCCAGCGCTTGATTTTCTCGTCTTGATTGGCGCCGCTAGCAATCGACTCCCAATCATTGTCTTTGGCCGGTTGGTTACCTTCGATAGCTCCAATTTGGCGCACAGTAGAGGCACGCCAGTTATCTGGCTGATAGTGAAAGCTATAAAAACATTTTCGTGCCACCAATCCTCTCCTTTGGTAACTACCGCACTACGTACATGAGAATGAGCATTACAACAGCCAGCCCAGCGTAGTAAACAACAAGGGTCTTGGACGACGCAGAGCCAGCCCACGTATTTCGGATATCGCTGCTAAATGGTCTTGTGTCCATCGAAAAGTCAATCTGAGACTCATCGAGAGTGCGAACGTGGTCGTACAGGGCTCGGAACTTGCGTTCTTGGCTTAGAAAGTAGCCGTCTAACGCCCAGAAAATAAATAAGGGGAAATACGCGATTACGATGTAGAGCTTGTTTGAGTCTTTCGCAGCTAGTGCAAACAATGCGGCAATCAACGTGATACTCCAGCCTTTTAGCAAGAACAAGTTACCTGCCATTCGATTGATTGCAGCCTGAATGAAGTCAAGATGTTTGTGCTTATTAGCCTGTGAGTTTTCGTCCATCGTTGCCTCAGAAGGTTCAGTGTGACGCCCAACGTTTAGTATGCACCGCAAGCGGTGCATACTTCTTTGTAAATAGGTGTATAACAAAACTCATTATTCAGTAAGATTTTGAATTAAAAGAACTGCATGAGTGAAATATCGCAATCTTCTGTCCTGATTACACCTTGCTCATTCGATCAGCTTCGCAGCGGCTTGCTACCTTGATCAGGAGAAAAACAGCTCCTTTGAAATTTCAAAAATGAGGTTTCAGGCATTCTGCTGCGTTTGAAGTTGATCTCAATCAACGAGTAAAGGAAGAATTATCTGTTTATTACGGTGAGAGTGAGGGTGGCTGATATATCAACATCCAGGATCCTGAATCTGGATGATCATTCATATTGAAGTTGTTGACACGTATGCTGGCTGTTCCGAGATTTTTGTCTGTCGATTGCTATCAAGACGGTGTGCAGAAAAATGAGGATCAACCACAGTTTTCATGCTGCTACAAAAATTTCATTCGGGAGAATAAGCCCACCAGAACAAAAGAAGAGGAAATTGCACAAGCAAAAGAATCTTCTCTTCGTTCTGGTAATCATCGCGACCTTTATGTGCATGTGGCTTGATAATCCCTCCATTCACCACTATTTTGTAGGGGATTACCGTACACAACACGTCCCGATAAAAAATGAGTAAATGAGCTCTTCACCATCGCATCCCTTCCCTTCCCTTCAATCCAGAATAGTTGCAAGTTTCGTCAGTACCTCATCGACCATTATTGTCGCCAGACTTTCTACCTTGCGACCCTTGCGTGATCTGACGATGGTCGGCTGGAGTATGAGTACAAGAATGAAAGCAAAACTGGTTTGTGATGCATTGCAAATGGCTGTCTGGCAACGTCAACCATAAGCAGGACTGATAGCACATTCGAATCGTGGATCGCAATACGCCAGCAAACAGTACCGCCAACTTTTAAAAATACATGGTTTTATCGGCAGTATGAGTCGTGTGGGAAATTGTTGGGAAAACAAGCGTAGCGCAGTTTCGCGATCTGACAAGCAAGAGGACAAGGTCCGGCATGATTCAGTGGCTGAGCGCTTATTCGGTAGCCTTAAACAGGAGCAAATCCATCGGCAATGCTACCTGACTCGCTATGCAGCACAGCAAGATGTGCTGCAGTATATTTCCTGCTTTATAACAGCCATCGACTGCATTCATACTTGGGCTACAAAAGTCCAAACCAATATGAGGCAGAAATGGAAATGTTGAAATATGTTGCTTAACTGGATTGTCCGCTTTTACTTGACCAGGTCAATGAAGTTAGTTGGAAATTCTCATGTTGACGACTGCTACCAGGTCGCATTGAGAGCAATTCAAAAAAATGAAAGTACTCAAGCTGACGCAACTGCCGTCTAACAATTAAGGTTATGCCGTGGTTCGCTTCGCGATCACGACATAACCTTAATTGTTAGACGGCAACGCGCTACTTCCACGAGAGATTCAGCCGCTTACCTGATGCTGCGCATTCCTTCAGATAGAGATTGATCAAGCTCTGATACGGAATGCCAGTTTCCTCGGACATCGACTTGAAGTAGGAAATCGACTCCTCGTCCAGCCGAATCGTCACCGGCTTCTTGAGCTTCGCAGCGTAGGGATTCTTCCTCGATGAACTGAAGTCATACTGTTGTCTCATGGGCATACCTATGGGTAAAACCGCCTCTCCTCTCGTGTCGCCTTCCGGGCGGAAATAAGGCGAATCGTGCTTCCAGATCTCCGGTAACAATGAACCACGACAAGGACTCGAAGATTCGCGCTGAAACCCAGCAAGACGAACCGTTCCTCCTCAGCCGAATGGTCGGGATCGTCAATGAGGCGAGCTCGCTCGTCGGAGAACACTGACGCAGCCTCTTCGAACGAAACACCATGCTTGCGCAGGTTCTGGATCCCACTCGAAGGATAGACTCATACGTATATTGTACGTACGACGCAATATGCAATCGCTTCAATTGCAGGCTAACGTTGGACATAAGGGGCGCGCTTTAGCGCGTCCCGCTTGATGGATGGGTTAGAGCAGCCTTTTCGAGGCGTTCGGCAAGCCACACCTTAATGATAGATTGCCTGGTCACACCAAGCTTTTCAGCTTCCCGGTCAAGAGACTCAATCATCCACGTTGGGAAATCGACATTGACACGTTTTTGCTCTTGCAATACGCGCTTTGCCTTTGACAAATCCAGCGAAGCAGTAATATCAACGCCTTCGTCAAACTGCTGTTCAAAATCTTTAGCTTTCATATAGTGTCACCTCCTCGGTACGTGAGCAACGAACGGAAATAAGCCTGATATTTGTACCCCTGTAAGTGATAACGGCAGACCAGTGTTTGCCGTTAATCAGCCCTATCATAAGGTATCGTGGTTCATCTTCTGTTTTTGCGGGAATCTCCAGTAATCTTGGGTCATTCCATAATGCTTGAGCATCAACAAAGCTGATGCCATGTTTCAGAAGATTGGCCTGACTCTTTGCCTCGTCAAACTCAAAAGCTATCATGGTATAGAAAGTATACCTTTATTGAGTGGGAATCAAGTATCTGGATGATATGCTCTAACGCCGCCATAAACGGCGCGAGCTTGCGAACGTCCGGCGACCGCAGGGAGCGAACTTAATGGCCTTGTTAGGCATTTTCATGACCAAGCAACCCTGACAGGATGGCTGCACCAATAACCATATATTCGTTTGTGTATTCGTTGAATTCAATTACAGCACCACCAAATCGAACATTTCCATTCCGGTCCATACCGTATAGCGCGCTCCCACTCATGCCTATCGGTGAGAACCCCTCAGGAAAAGGCGTTTTTACTTTAACCATGTGACAATGATCAAAAGTACTTTTCCTTGAAGAAACGATCCCATGGGTTACGTACGTATACTGATAATTCCAGGATTTTTGTCTGCCGATGCTATCAAGACGGTGTGTGCAGAAAAATGGGGATCGACCACGGTTTTCATGCTGCTACAAAAATTTCGTTCGGGGGAGTAAGCTTCCCGCCAGAAGAAAAGAAGAGGAAATTGCACAAGCAGAAGAATCTCCTCTTCGTTCTGGTAATCATCGCGGCCTTTATGTGCATATGGCTTGGTAATTCCTCCATTCACCACTATTTTGTAGAGGATTACCTACACAGCACATCGTAAAACTGACAAAAATGAAGAGGCTACGGGGATTGTCGTCGTCGAACCCACGGCTAGCCATTGCCCTGGCCATAGAAGAAAAGCACAGGCCAATAGATGCTACATTTCGATCACCATGCTACCGTATTCCTTGCGCCAGGTGTGTAGCGCCTGACAATCTCGGCCACTGTATCCTTGTCCGTTTCCGCAGGATCCGGACGATCTGTTCATCACTGTATTGCGTCTTCTTCATACGCCTTTCTCTCGTCAAGATGACATTGTCTCAAGTTCCCTTAAATCGAAAAAGGCTGGTCAGGTCACTTTGAATAGAATCCTTATCTTTATTAATGATATAATCTTTCGAGTGTAAATATCTAATCATTTGACTGTATTAAATAATGAACATTGAGCGAAAACAAGCCAAACAAAAGGAAATATCATCCGGACATTCTTTCCTGGAATGGGGCATGACGATCCTGAAAATGCCTCCGGCTAAAAGGATTAAGATGGTGCGAGATGGAGTAAAAGTAACTCATTTAGTTGGTGCCGGGCGGTACTACGGTATATCTCAAGCAAAACTTTCAAAGTTACTTGGTATCTCTGATGCAACCATTACCAGAAAGATCAGATCGAGCGGAAAACTTGGTCCTTTGGAATCCGAGAGATTGGCACGAATTGCACTAATCGAGGCCGAAGCAGAAAAAGTTTTTGATTCTTCAGATCTGGCGAAGCGTTGGATGCTCGAATCTAATCTGGCTTTGGGCGAATCCCCTCTATCGTTACTTGATACTGATATGGGTGCTGATGAAGTAAGGAAAGTTTTGGCTTCCATTGCTTATGGAGGCATTGCCTAGTGTTTGTCTGGAGAATTTCCAGAAAAGAATTTGCTCTGGACCGTACCGGATATGGAGCCAGCATAAAAGGTCAACGCTGGAATAGCGCCAGCATACCAGCAATTTATGCTGGTCTCTCGCTGGGAATCGCTGCTATGGAGAAGCTGGTACATACAGGTTCGAATCTTCCACTGAATCTTGTGGTTGTCAGAATGACTTTGCCGGATGATAATAGCCTTTACAAAATTCCGCCGCCTGATGCTTTACCAGATGGTTGGAGTGCCCTTCCCGGATCTCCAACTGCAGCTACCTATGGTGATTCTTTCTTACTCAATGGAAAATATCTCGGTTTAATTGTGCCGTCAGCGGTAATTCCAGAGGCTCGAAACATAGTCATCAACCCAAATCATCCAATGATGAAAGAAGTTACGATTGAAATTATCCGTAATTTTACATTCGATTCCAGGCTTCGTTCATGACTGCTCTTTACTCTAAGATGTAACTCCATTGTGAACCGTCCCGACAATCGAGGAGGCTATTTGGTTAAAGTAAAATATCCATCAATGTCTTATTATCCTGGGTTTGTCGGTAGTTTTCTTCAGCCTGAGCTGGAGGAATATACCCGATAGATCCAAGCAGGCGTTGATGGTTATACCAGGCAACCCATTCCAAAGTTGCCAGCTCCACAGCAGCCCTGGTTTTCCAGGGAGCTCTCCTGTGTATCAGTTCAGCCTTGTACAGGCCATTGATCGTTTCAGCCAGCGCATTATCGTAACTGTCACCGCGACTGCCGACAGACGGTTCAATACCGGCTTGTGCCAGACGTTCGGTATAACGGATCGACACGTATTGCGATCCTCTG
>NZ_FUWK01000063.1 GCF_900167395.1 Nitrosomonas europaea | reverse complement strand
CTGGGCTTTTATGTTTTCCGGATCGGGCAGCCAGCTGGATTGTTCGTCACAGGTGTAATGACGTGCAACCCCGCCGGCAAGCGAGATGGCTGCCGTCCACAGCGGGTAATCCGGCGAGGGAACCAGTATTTCATCACCATTTTCCAGCAGCGCCTGCGTGGCCAGCATGATCAGTTCCGATACGCCATTCCCGATATAAATGTCATCCATCTGCACGTTGGCGATATTTTTTTCCTGCGTGTAGTGCATGATGGCTTTGCGGGCAGCAAACAACCCTTTGGAATCGCAATAACCGGATGCAGCAGAAAGATTGCGGATGACATCCTGCAGAATCTCGTCCGGCGCCTCGAACCCGAAGGAAGCAGGATTGCCGATGTTGAGCTTGATAACACGCTGGCCTTCATCCTCCATTTGTCTGGCGCGATCGAGAACCGGGCCGCGTATGTCGTAGCAGACATTATCGAGTTTGCTGGATTTCTTGATGGGTTGCATGGGGGTCACGAGATGTTCGATACGAAAAAAGCATACCATGTTACGCTAGTCTTCGTTCGGGTGAAAATGGCCGGCCAAACTGCCCGGATTACCCGGTTTTGATCAAAACTGACTATTTTGTGATGAGGAGTTTCCATGAAGCTGCATCTTTCGGATTCTTCCGGTCTGAATGTGTTTTCCGGCTATGGAGAGGGTTATGTTGCCGTCAATCAGGTGCGGTACACAGATAATATGATCGTGTTGCCGAACCGGATCATCGAGCACTGGCAGGCAAGCAGTATCAGCCAATTGGGTATGGAACATTTTGATGCGTTGCTGGCCATGCAGCCGGAGATCATTTTGCTCGGGACGGGGACATCATTGCAGTTTCCCGATGCTTCGCTGATGAGAATGATACTTTCTCGTGATATCGGGTTCGAGGTGATGGATACACAGGCTACTTGCAGAACCTACAATATCCTGTCATCGGAAGGCAGACGTGTGGCGGCTGCGATACTGGTTCGATCCACAGACGGGTAGCGACCCGGGGTCTGTGTATTTCTTTGACAATAAATAAAACAGGGAAGAGATGCGGGTGATGTGGTGTCGACCCTGTTCTTCAATGGAGGAGAGTAAGCTATGACGGATCATCCTGACTATATTCTATGGTTGAATCAGGTGGGCATGAATGATATCGCAAGCGTGGGCGGTAAAAATGCCTCACTGGGAGAGATGATCGGAAATCTTGCCCGAGCCGGTGTGAAAGTACCGGGTGGATTTGCCACGACGACGCGTGCTTATCGGGAATTTCTCGAAATCGATGGTCTGGGTGATCGTATCAGTCAGAAATTATCGGGTCTGGATGTGGGTGATGTGACAGCACTGGCTGATACGGGTAAATCGATCCGTTCCTGGCTGCTTGCTGCCCCGTTGCCGGATAATTTGCTGAAAGCAGTGGCTGGAGCTTATCAAAAGCTGGTTTCCGATATGGGAGAAGAGGTGTCTTTCGCCGTGCGCTCATCAGCAACGGCCGAGGATCTGGCAGATGCATCCTTCGCTGGTCAGCAGGAGACATTGCTGAACGTGCATGGACTCGAAAACCTGATCTCTGCCATCAGAGAAGTATTTGCCTCTCTTTATAACGATCGGGCCATTGCTTACCGGGTTCATCACGGATTTCACCATGATCAGGTATTTTTGTCTGCAGGCGTACAAAAGATGGTACGCAGCGACCGGGGAGCCAGTGGTGTAATGTTTACGCTCGATACCGAATCCGGTTTTCGGGAAGTGGTGTTCGTTACTTCCACCTATGGTCTGGGTGAAACTGTCGTACAGGGAATAGTCAATCCGGATGAATTCATCGTTTATAAACCTAATCTTGAAGCGAGGTTGCCTGCGATCCTATCACGCCGGTCGGGAACCAAGGCTATCGAGATGATTTACAGCGATGGGCAGACGGGGCAGGCGACCGAAATCCGGCCGGTACCACCCGATCGGAGTCAGCGTTTCAGCCTGTCGGACGAACAGATTGAATCACTGGCGCGGCAGGCGGTGATCATCGAACGGCACTATAACCGCCCGATGGATATCGAGTGGGCGCTCGATGGAATCGATGGGCAGATTTATATTGTCCAGGCGCGCCCTGAAACAGTGAAAAGCCGTGCTGAACAATCGATCGAGCAGTTTCGCCTGGATGAACGCGGGCAGGTGCTGGTACAAGGACGTGCCATCGGCCAGAAGATCGGACAGGGCAGAGCACGGGTCATTCTTAATGCCGGGCAGATGTCGGAAGTTCAGCCGGGTGACGTTCTGGTAACGGATATGACGGACCCCGACTGGGAACCGATCATGAAACGTGCTGCAGCGATCGTGACCAATCGCGGTGGGCGTACCTGTCATGCGGCGATCATTGCACGGGAGCTGGGCATTCCTGCGGTGGTCGGGTGTGAGCAGGCAACCGCGAAAATCAGTAATGGCCATGCGGTGACCGTCTCCTGCGCCGAAGGGGATACCGGTTTCGTTTATGAAGGGTTGCTTCCTTTCCAGCGTATGAGTTCAGAGATCGGCACACTGTCCGAGTTGCCGGTCAGGATGATGCTGAATATTGGAAATCCGGCACAGGCATTTGCGTTTTCGCGTTTGCCCAATCAAGGGGTAGGGCTGGCGCGTCTGGAATTCATCATCAATAACGCTATCGGTATTCACCCCAGGGCACTGCTGGAATTCGATACGTTGCCCGACGATCTGCAGGCATCGATCCGGAAGCGAATGGCTGGTTACCCCGATCCGGTGTCTTTTTATGTTGAGAAACTGGTGGAGGGGATTGCTACGCTGGCGGCGGCTTTTCATCCGCACCCCGTGATCGTGCGTTTGTCCGATTTCAAATCCAATGAATATGCCAATCTGATTGCCGGAGATCGTTTCGAGCCCCATGAAGAAAACCCGATGATCGGGTTTCGAGGTGCCTCGCGTTATCTTGCCGATTCTTTCCGTGCCTGCTTTGAACTGGAATGCCGGGCTTTGCGCAAGGTACGTGATGATATGGGGTTTGCCAATGTCGAAGTGATGGTTCCCTTTTGTCGCACGCTGGAAGAAGCACAGCAAATTACAGAATTGCTGGCAGCTAACGGGTTGAAGCGCGGAAGCAACGGGCTGCGCCTGATCATGATGTGTGAGATTCCTTCCAATGCTGTACTGGCTGAGGAATTCCTTGAATACTTCGACGGGTTTTCGATCGGATCGAATGATATGACTCAACTGACGCTCGGGCTGGATCGTGATTCGGGGCTGGTTGCTCATTTGTTCGATGAACGTAATCCGGCCGTCAAGCGACTGTTGAAAATGGCGATCGACGCCTGCCACCGGCAAGGGAAATACATCGGTATCTGTGGCCAGGCACCTTCCGATTATCCGGATTTTGCCCGATGGCTGGTTGAACAGAGAATCAGCAGCCTGTCACTCAACCAGGATACGGTAGTGGATACCTGGTTGTACCTTGCTGGTGAGAAGCAGTAATGTTGCAACGGAGCGTTTTTTTCTTGTCCGATCGTACGGGTATCACTGCTGAAACCCTTGGTCACAGTCTGCTGACCCAATTCGATGGAATAGAGTGGAAGAAGCATTATGCTTCTTTTCTGGATAGTGCCGCCAAGGCACAGGCGGTCATTGAACAGATCAATACCATTGCAGAGCAGGAAGGGCAGCCTGCACTGGTATTCAGTACATTACTCGACCCGGTCATGCTTGCTTCCATCCGGCGGGCAGATTGCGTTCTTTTCGACTTTTTCGAGACTTGTCTGGGCACGCTGGAAGCGGTGTTGCAACAACCCCCTGCACGTATACCCGGACGCTCTCACGTTCTCAGACAGGATGCCTCCTATTTTCGCCGCATCGCCGCGATTCAGTATGCGCTCAACAGTGACGACGGCGCCAATGCCAAAATACTTGCGGATGCCGATGTGATAGTGGTGGGCGTCTCACGCACGGGTAAAACCCCGGTGTGTGTCTATCTGGCTTTGCAGTACGGGGTGCTTGCCGCCAATTATCCGTTTACACCGGAAGACATGGGCGCGATACAGCTTCCGCCATTATTGCAGCCTCTCCGTAAAAAACTGTTTGGATTGACCCTGAACACCTCACGGCTCCAATCCATACGCGAGGAACGTTATCCTGGCAGTCATTATGCTTCGTTTGCAGAATGCCAGCGCGAACTGCAGTGGCAGAACGAACTATACAGACAGTTCGACATTCCTTCTATCAACACAACCGATGTGTCCATAGAGGAAATCAGTGCATCGATTGTCAACAGAGCTCATTTGGAACGGCGCCAGCATGGAACCTGATATGAAGCCCGATTCTGACTGCTGACGACCGTACCCGGTTTTAGATCCTGACGGCCTTCCAGTATCTGGATTTCCAGTAAGTATTATCCAGTTGGGATATGGTCACGCCTTTACGGGTCGAGACATGAAGGAATTGTCTGCTGTCGAGATAAATTCCCACGTGCTGTGAATATCTGCCTGTTTTGAAAAATACCAGATCGCCCGGCATCAGTTTGTTCTGGTTGATTTCACTGCCAAGGTTTGCCTGCGAAAGTGCAGTTCTGGGTAATGAGAGGCCGAACTCTGCTTCATAGATAATTTTGACAAATGCTGAACAATCTATTCCTGAATGATCCGACCCACCCAGTCGATAGCGAACACCACGCCACTCCTCATATTGGCTGTACAGACGATCTCGCACGAAGTACGAATACGGATTGTTTTCCGTTGTTTTATCGGGAGTAACAAACGCGGGTTTATGCCAATGACGTGAAACTTTTTCCTGATTTGAATCTTTCGGGACAGAACTGCATCCCACCACCATGCCAGTGCCGAGCAACAGAATGACAATGTGTTTTAAGGACATATTTTCAATTCGTGTTGTTAAAACAGGAGTCGAGTATAACAAGAAAATAATCAGGCTGTGGGAGAAGTAAAGCCATTTTCAGGAGATATATAAAAATATCACTAATATGCTGATGTGCTTTATTCTGCTGCTGATCATCCATTTGTAATTGATTTTTTTGTCATTTTTTCCAGGTATTACGCAGGGATACAGTACGGTTGAATATCGGTTTCCCCGGTCCGGTATCTGCCAGATCTGCCACGAAATAGCCGTGGCGCTCGAACTGGAATCGCTGTTCCGGCTGTGCTTCGCATAACGAAGGTTCAACATACCCGGTAATGACTTCTTTGGAATTCGGATTCAGCGAAATTTTGAAATCCTTGCCTTCTGTATCGGGGTGTGAGTCGATGAACAGGCGGTCATACAACCTGATTTCAACAGCCTTGGCATACGTGGCCGACAACCAGTGAATATTGCCGCGCACCTTGCGGGTTTCAGCTCCGGCAGTGCCACTTTTGGTGTCCGGATCATAAACACAGTGGATTTCCAGGATTTTCCCCTGATCATCCTTGACGACATGGGTGCACTTTATGATAAACGCATAGCGTAGCCGTACTTCTGCCCCAGGAGCCAGGCGGAAAAAGCCTTTGTTCGGTATCTCCATGAAATCTTCACGATCGATATAAAGTTGTTTCGTCAGGCGCAGCTCGCGTGTGCCAAGCTCGGGTTTCTGAGGATGATTGGGTGCGTAGCAGGTTTCTTCATGGCCATCCGGGAAATTATCGATGATCAGCGATACCGGATCGAGCACGGCAATGCGGCGCAGGGCGCGCTCATTGAGATCTTCACGCAGGCAATCTTCCAGGATAGTCATATCGATCCAGGAATCCGCCTTGCTGATGCCAATGCGTTCCGCGAACAGGCGGATCGATTCCGGTGTATAACCACGGCGACGCAAACCAGCCAGTGTATTCATACGTGGATCGTTCCAGCCATCTACCAGTTTGTTTTCTACCAGATCGATCAGCTTGCGTTTGCTCATCACGCTGTAGGTCAGGTTCAGCCGTGCAAATTCTATTTGCTGCGGATGGCAGGGAATTTTTTCTGCCAGCTGATCCAGTACCCAGTCGTACAGCGGTCGATGATCTTCGAACTCCAGCGTACAGAGTGAGTGGGTAATACGTTCCAGCGCATCGGAAATGCAATGGGTGTAATCGTACATCGGGTAGATGCACCATTTGTCACCTGTGCGCTGGTGGTGGATATGGCGGATACGATAAATGACCGGGTCGCGCAGATTGATATTGGGTGAAGCCATATCGATTCTGGCACGTAACACATGCACTCCGTCCGGGAATTCTCCTGCGCGCATACGGCGGAACAAATCGAGATTTTCTTCTGCAGAGCGGTCACGATAAGGACTGTTGGTACCTGCCTCAGTCAGGGTTCCGCGCAATCTGCGGATTTCATCAGCCGACAGGCTGTCCACGTATGCTTTACCCTGTGTGATCAGATATTCTGCAAATTCGTATAACTGATCAAAGTAATCAGAAGCGTAATAGAGATGTTCCTTCCAGTCGAAACCCAGCCAGCGGACTGATTCGATAATGGCATCGACATATTCCTGGGCTTCTTTTTCAGGGTTTGTATCATCGAATCGCAGATGGCAGACGCCGCCATATTCAAGGGCAAGTCCAAAATTCAGGCAAATGCTCTTTGCATGACCGATATGCAGATAACCGTTCGGTTCGGGCGGAAAACGTGTTTCCACCCGTCCATTCCATTTACCGGTACGGTTGTCTTCCTCGATGATGTTGCGGATGAAATGAGCTGGGGATGAAGGTGTATTCACAAATATTTTTCAGTTGATTTCAATGAGATGATGATCGATGCGATAGAACGGCTGGCTGTACATGAAGCGGGAACGTGCACTTGGGCGGAGGGCCCTGTTACATACGCCACAGACCTTCCACCAGATGGTTTTTCGTTGGCCCGTTAGAATGGGTTGGTCAAAGTGACTATATAATACACGTTGATCGGGCAGGCGGCAGCGACTCAAAGATAGCCTGCTGCCCAATACAATAACAAAAAATTTTATACCAATAAAAATTACGAGAAACGTGGAATAGACATGACCCAGGAAGAGATATCCGGTATTTCCCAGGATGAAAACAACCTCATTGCAGAACGTCGTTCGAAACTGACTGCATTGCGCCAGACCGGCAATGCGTTCCCGAACGATTATCGCCGGGATAACCTGGCTCGTATCCTGCACGAAAAATATGACAGCTGCTCCAGAGAGGAGCTGGAAAGCAGCCAGGTAACGGTAAAAGTTGCCGGACGCATGTTGTTCAAGCGCGTAATGGGGAAGGCGAGTTTTGCAACGATTCAGGATATGAGCGGGCGGATACAGCTCTATATCTCTAATGATCATACTGGTGAAACCGCTCATGAAGCATTCAGACATTATGATCTGGGTGACATTCTCGGGGCGGAAGGGGTTTTGTTCAAAACCAGGACGGATGAATTGTCGTTACGAGTGACACAGCTTCATCTTCTGACCAAATCTTTGCGGCCCTTACCGGAAAAATTCCACGGGCTGGCCGATCAGGAACAGAAATACCGGCGCCGGTATCTCGATCTGATCACGAAT
>NZ_FUWK01000064.1 GCF_900167395.1 Nitrosomonas europaea | reverse complement strand
CTCGGCAACTTCGGAAACTCAGCCTGCAAGTGACGGCATACGTAAACCAGGTAGAAACTCTTGAACTGGCGAAAGCGCAATTGATGAAACAAAACGGTCAAGGTCATCAACTCCGACAAACTCAACCCGCTGCAGCGCTTGCGCTTCTTTACCCCTGTTTCCAGAAGGCGGCGTTCTAAAGCGGGCTCGAATTGGCAGCAGAAATCATCTATGAGACAAAAAAGTTCAGTTAAACTGTCCATGAGCGCCTCCTGAATGCGATTGATTTGTTTTTGGAAACATAATCTTACGCAAAAAGGCGGGCGCTCACTTCCTCTTTTCTTATCCCGAACTCAGGTTACAGTAAGGATTTCAAACAGAAAAAAACCCAACCTTCATCGGTTGGGTTTTTTGGTATTGGTGGTGGGGTGGTACCCCGCATCAAACGACTATTGAAAGTACGGAATCGAAGCGCTGCGGGTTGCTGCGAACCAGTGCGAACCGGAGCGAAAAGCCTGCCGGTACGCCCGTCGGCAGTGGACGATCAAGCAGGTTTTTCGGACTGATTGGTAGTCGGAATACGGCCTCAACCTCGTCTGCTTTCCGTGGCCAGTTCAATTCCCGAAACGGGAACTGAACCCGCGTCCGTTGCCACAGCCAATAACACACCCATTTACACCCATTCCTGGGGCAAGGCGATCCGTCATGCGGCGAATGGTGACCACATTCACCGCACAATGCGCGGCGATTGACTTGCGCGTGCGGAGATTGCAGTCCATAATCTCCGCATGAATAGCGGCGAATACAAATACATCTGGCAGGCCAGTGACTGGCCAAACTGGCGCTTCGACCTGGCGGCGCTGGCCGAGCCCATGGCTGAGGTCAGTCGTGCCCAAGGGCTCTTGATGGGGCGTCTGGCTGACGTCGGCATGGCCTTGCGTGACCAAGCGAGTCTCGCGGCGCTCACCGAGGACGTGGTCAAGACCAGCGAGATCGAAGGCGAGCAGCTCAACGTTGAATCCGTGCGCTCGTCCATCGCCCGCAGGTTGGGCGTTGACATCGGCGCGCTCGCTCCGGTCGATCGGCATGTCGAAGGCGTGGTCGAGATGGTGCTCGATGCCACCGCCAACTGCCAGGCACTGGTGTCGCGTGAGCGTCTGTTCGGCTGGCATGCCGCACTGTTTCCTACCGGCTATTCTGGGCTCTCCAAGATCAACGTCGGCGGCTGGCGCGACGATGCCACCGGCCCGATGCAGGTGGTGTCCGGACCCATCGGCCGCCAGCGGGTGCATTTCGAAGCACCGCCGGCCGATCGCCTCGAGACCGAAACCAGCCGCTTCCTCGACTGGCTGAATGGCACATTAAACGAACCGCCACTGCTCAAGGCAGGCCTTGGCCATCTGTGGTTCGTCACTCTGCACCCATTCGATGATGGCAATGGCCGTATCGCCCGGGCCATTGGCGATCTGCTGCTGGCGCGTGCCGATGGCAGCCCGCAACGCTTCTACAGTTTGTCGGCGCAGATCCAGCGCGAGCGCAAGGCTTACTACGACATCCTGGAGAGGACGCAGAAGCGGTCGATGGATGTCACCGAGTGGCTTGCGTGGTTCCTCGACACGCTTCATCGCGCCGTCGACCAGGCCCAGCACACGCTGGACGCTGTCCTGACGAAAGCGCGGTTCTGGCAGCGATGGGCGACGACCCCGTTGAACGAGCGGCAGGTGAAATTGCTGAACAAGCTGCTCGATGGTTTCGAGGGCAAGCTCACCAGCAGCAAGTGGGCGGCCATCGCCAAATGCTCGCCGGACACGGCACTGCGCGACATCAACGATCTGCTGACGCGGGGCGTGCTGCGCAAATCGGATGCCGGCGGGCGTAGCACCAGCTACGAGCTGAATGATCTGCCCGAGTAGCGGCGCTTCCTGGAATTGCCTTGGCTCGCGGCCGGAACAGCGCCCTCATGGACTCCTGCCAACTCGTTCGGACGGAGACCAAGATGGAAGTCGCTCACCTCAATCAAAAACAACTCGCTGCCCGCTGGAGTATCAGTGAGGCCACCCTGGAGCGCTGGCGCAGCGCGGGGATCGGCCCCAAGTTTCTGAAGCTCTGCGGGCGCGTGCTCTACCGGCAGGCCGACATTGAGGCATACGAGGAGTCGTGCCTGGCGACCTCGACCAAGACCGTGGTGGCCCAGGTCAGTGTCAGCTGAGAAATGTTCCGATTCGTCGGTAGATATCGACAAGTACCGACGATTTGCAACGTCGGCGGCACCGCCGGCCATCTGGGCGATTCAGTCGCCGGAAACGGGCATCAAACTCGTCTGCGATGGGATGTCGGTTCAATTCCCAAACCCTGAATCGAACCCGTGTCCGCACGGTAGTTCAAACGGTGGGCTCGGCGGCTGCGTCATTGTCGGCGGCGGGGTCGGTGAGCCGCCGAATCGTCAGTGCACAGCGTTGCTCAATCAAGGTATTGATTTGCTCAACCACGACATTGCCAGCAAAACTTTGTCCGGGGTCAAACTGGAGCTTGCGCGCCGTGGCGGGCAGTAGTTTTGTCAGGTCCAAATGCGCCGTTTGGCCTGCGTCAGTTTCCCGGCGGTCTCCAGCCGTACATACACCAAACGCCTCTGGTCATCCACCGCGTCGCAACTCTCTGACACTCCGGCCCAGCTTGCGGCGCAACAGGGCCCGCAGGGTCACCCCATCCGAGTACCCGACCTGTGCGGCGACTTGGTCGACGCTCGCGTTTCCGGTGCGCAAGAGATGCACGGCATGCTCCACGCGCAGATCCTGGAAATACGACAGCGGTGTCTTGCCCAAAACGCTTTGCAGCCGCCGCGCCAAGGTGCGCTCGCTTGTGCCCGCGGCGCTGGCCGCCTCGGCCAGCGAGAACCCCTTCGCGAGCCGACGTCTGGCCCAGCACTCGAAGCGCTCCACCATCGGGTCGGCATGCGCAAGGTGGTCGGGAATCACGAACTCGGCTTGCGAACTGCGTGTCTCGACCAGCAGATAGCGTGCCACCAGGGTCGCCAGCGCTGGACTGCGCCCCCGGATGATGCGCAAGGCCAAGTCGACGTGGGCTAAAGCGGCACCCGCGGTAGTGAAGCGTGTCGAGTTCACGATCATGCGTGACTCGTCCAGCGTGACGTTCGGATAGCGCTGCCGAAACATCGGCCCCAGCCACCATGACGTCGTCGCACGATGTCCATCAAGCAGGCCACTCTCTGCAAGCAAGAAACTACCGGAGCAGGCGGCACCAAGGTGCGCGCCAGCGGTGGACCACTGCTGTAGCATGGCGACCGCATCGGGCACGTCGGGGCGTGTGAGCCGAGCCGAGAGCGTGTCAGGCATCTTGTCACCAAACGCGGGCACGAGCACGACGTCTGGTTCCGGCACACCACGCGCAGTGACCACGGGGACCGTCAAGCCTTGCGCAGTTCGGATGCGACGCCGCACGCCCACCAGCGTGAGCTCTATGTGCGCGGGAGCCTGTGGCAGCGAGCCCGACATCGCATTGGCCAAGCCCACTGTGTCAGTGAGCGCCGCAAGCCCCAGATCAAACACGCCATCACAAACAAGGATGTGGAGTTTCATGGCAACAATGATATCAAAGTTGTCATTATTGCCTATAGAGATGGCTGTCATGAAGATTTAGACTGCAGGCTCGTCGATCCCTTCACCTAACCCATTTACCCAAAGGATTACAGTATGACCAAGCTCGCCCTGTTTGTTCGCCTCGAAGCCAAACCCGGCCAGGAGGCTGCGCTTGCCGACTTCCTGGCCAGCGCACTGCCGCTCGCCAACGCCGAGTCCGGCACCACTGCCTGGTTCGCATTGAAGTTTGGCCCTTCGACGTTTGGTGTGTTCGATGCCTTTGCCGATGAGGCAGGTCGCCAAGCACATCTGAACGGCCAGATCGCCGCGGCCTTGATGGCCAACGCCGCGACCTTGCTCAGTTCTCCGCCCAATATCGAGAAGGTCGAACTGCTTGCAGCCAAACTGCCTGCATGACAACCCGGCCTTGACCCAATCAGGTCACGCTGCAGGATGGGGGGCACACGGCCCTACGCAGCGATCCCCCTCCAATTGCACTTGCCCAGGGAGCTACCTTCCACAGCGATTGGGGGGGCAATATTGCAGCCAGAACTTCCAAGCTGTGTCAGCAAGCAGGGGCAACATCAGGGCGAGCTGAGATGTTCCGATTCGTCGGGTAGTTATCGAGAAGTACCGACTGTTTGCAACGTGTCGGTACCGAGAGCCGTCTGGGCGAGCCAGATTTCCGGCCCATTGGAAGTCCGCAGTCCGCAAGCGCGGATCGATCGAGCGATTTGTTGAAAATCAACGTCCTAGCATCGGGCCGTGCGGGCTAGTGAGGGTTCCTGCGGGTTCATGCGGAAAGATTCGAACTCCTGCGGGGTCTGGGTGGGGTGGAACCCTGCGCCAAACCTCAGTAACTCAGCGCCTTACAACCGCTTCGCACTGCTGCGGAAAGGTGGGGACTCCAGCCCTTGCTGCCTGCAGTTCTACCAGTTCCGCCCGGCCGAGATCATCAGCCGAGTGCATCAGACAGGGCGTCAGTTCGATTCCCATTTGAGGAATTGAACCCGCGTCCGCCAGACGTCTACGCGGGCCTGATCGCAGGCGACCGGAGCGGGTCACGCTAGCCGGACTGGCCGTGCAACCTTTGGCCGGCGGGCTGAACTCGCGGTCTGTAGGTTTGCTTCCCGGCTGAGAACCCGAAGGACCGCTTGGTCATGGTGGAACGCTCGGAATGCCTCAGTCACAGCGCTGTCCAGGAATGTTGCCGTGGTCTGGCCGTCAGCCGGGGTGGAAACGATGCCGTCCGGGATGTCCCTCGACCAACCCCTGGCAGCCCGAAATCCACTCACCATGTGCGAGAAGTACGGCCATGCGTGGTCAAGGTGTGCGTCGTCGATGGTGACCATCTTTCCGGTTAACTCACACTCAACCCGGCCCTGATCATCGCCGTACTGGGCAAACGCCTGCTTCTTGGCGAGGACGAGGTCGAGTGCGACCGCCTGCCGGCATGCGTTGTAGAAATCTTGGGACCGCCCCTTCGGCCTGCCCTTGACCGCATCGATGTACGAGAAGTCGGTTTCAGTGCCGTCCTGCCGAACAACCCAGAACCCCGGCGTGCTCCAGCCGATCCCTGTATTCAGGCGTCGCTCAAAGTGAGCAATCTGGCCGGCACCTTTTGCGGGCTCCCCAACAGCATCGAGCACCGGGTCAAAACGCTCGATGAGCGCCACCAGGTCTGTGTGGTCAGCCGGGTCGGCGATCCGCTGACCGTCCTGATACCGGTGAAGCAGCGCCTTATAGTGGTCGAGGGCACTGCTCTGGGTTCGGAAGCTCCGCGAGCCGATTACGACAGGTTTAGCCATCTCTCATTTCTCCTGGCGCAGCAATAGCAAGCCCGGCGTCCGCCCGCAGATCGACGACGTCCACGCAGGGCCGTCCTTTGTGGGGCACGCCCGGCTGACCCCATCGGCTTCCGCTCATCGTAGCCCTCTGTCGGTAACAATATGCGATGGACTGATGCGCAACGTCAATTCATCGACATATTATCGTGCGAGGCATATACTACCCGCAAGAGCACCAACTAGCGATCATTAACCCGAAACGGCAGCCAGGATGTCCAACGAACAGCTTGCAGACCTGACCCAGCCCCAGCGCGACCGACTTGCGTTTATCGAGTTGCGCCTGCGCTTCATCGGAGAGATTCGCCGCCAAGACCTGGTGTCGCGCTTTGGCATCCAGGCGGCAGCGGCAACCCGGGACATCGGAATCTACAAGGATCTCGCCCCTGGCAACCTGGATTACGACACCAAGAACAAGGTGTACGGCTACGCGGATGGATTCACGCCAGTCTTTGATTTCCCTGCAGAGCGGGTCTTGGCGTGGCTCTCACAGGGTTTCGGTGATGGCGAGCCTTCGGCCCTCAAGTCCTGGATCACTTGTGAGATTCCTTCCAGACTCACAAAGCCAGGACTCGACACGCTCGCTTGTGTTACTCGGGCAATCCATCAGGAGCGCCCGCTGAAAGTCACCTACCACTCCTTGTCGAGCGGCGAGACTGAGCGCGAGATCGTCCCGTTTGCGTTAATCGACAACGGCCTGCGCTGGCATGTCCGCGCCTTCGATCGACGCAGCAAGGATTTCCGGGACTTTGTCATCACGCGCATGCAGCGTTCCGTGATGCTGAAAGACAGCCACGTCCTGCCCCACGAAAAAAGTGACCAGGACATCCAGTGGACGCGGATTGTGGAGCTGGAGCTGGTGCCGCACCCGGACCAACCGCGCCCCGAGATCGCGGAGATGGATTACGGCATGACCGGCGGCATGGTGAAGATGAAGCTCCGTGCAGCGACTGCTGGCTACATCCTGCGCAAGTGGAGCGTCGACTGCTCCGCAGACCATAGCCTTCGCGGGCCTGAGTACAGACTTTGGCTCAAGGACCACTTGGCCTTGTATGGCGTCAAGAACGCCGTGCTGGCGCCAGGGTATGCGCCTTTGGATGCGGCCCGCGCGGTAGCGGATTGTGACTAAACAGTGGATATCACTGCCTGCGCCGGTCGCGCCGGCAGAACAAACGAATGATGAGATTTGAGATGAAAGAATCCTACCTGCCCACGTTGCTACAGATGAGACTGCTCGTTGGCTTCCTTGGTGAGCGTGCTCAGTGCGCCTTGAACCGTCCCGACAATCGAGGAGGCTATTTGGTTAAAGTAAAATATCCATCAATGTCTTATTATCCTGGGTTTGTCGGTAGTTTTCTTCAGCCTGAGCTGGAGGAATATACCCGATAGATCCAAGCAGGCGTTGATGGTTATACCAGGCAACCCATTCCAAAGTTGCCAGCTCCACAGCAGCCCTGGTTTTCCAGGGAGCTCTCCTGTGTATCAGTTCAGCCTTGTACAGGCCATTGATCGTTTCAGCCAGCGCATTATCGTAACTGTCACCGCGACTGCCGACAGACGGTTCAATACCGGCTTGTGCCA
>NZ_FUWK01000066.1 GCF_900167395.1 Nitrosomonas europaea | reverse complement strand
CGTATGTTTGCGGAAGGCTACGCAAGCGGCTTCCTGCTCTGGTGTCAGAACCGTGGAACGCGGCTCTTTCGGACCCATCCTGGCATCGTGCGTAAAGTTGCGCTTCTTCCATTTCGCCACCGTCTTGGGATTGATGGCGTAGCGCCTGGCCAGCACATTCAGGCTCTCTTCACTATGTTGTATCGCTCGACGCACCGCCGCTGTCGTGCGGGCGCTCCCGTGTAATATCTGTCCCATAATTCCTCCTGTGTCGGTAGCAAATCATACAATACACCATCACAATGCGGGACCAAACAGATAGAGAATAAACAATCCATCTTCGAACGCCCAGTGAGCAAGATGGCGTTACCGCAAAGGCAAATCGTCCGTGCGGAGAATGTGAAGATTGGCATCTCCTGGCAATGCGCTTTATGCGATCTGGACATTTATGCGCGTCCCTTGCCGGGTGCGGAGGTTATCTATTTCGGACGCATGGTTACGACGCATGGGCGTTACTGGAAGGATTACCGCAATTCGCCGCAGCCGACGAACGGCTATGAGACTATCAGTTTCGACGTACCGCTTGATTTGCGCCCAGTGGTGATTGCCATCAACTTTTATGAGGGAGAAGCGCCGCAAGGCGTTTCCGGTGAAATTCGTATTGCCGTTGATGAGAACACGTATGCCGCGCCCTTTCATATTTCTGCCACACGCGGCAACCGGGGACAGGGGGTTGCAAAAATCATCGAAACCGGCAAAGCAAGCGGCAATCATTCAGTGATCGTCGATCCGTTGCACATTATCAGGGCACGATAATCTGTGCAGCCGCGTAATCAGATAACTAATCCGTTTGTTCTTCTTGTTCTGAGTGGCCTGTGCGGCTGGGGAGCCTGGGAGACCCGGGATTGGCTGCACAGTGATCTGCTCGCTGTTCCGGTCTTTCTGGCGCTGGGTGCCGTTCTCACCTTGATCAAAGGCGTACTTTACAGCCTGTTATATCTCATCAGATTATTTTTCCGCAAACGTGCGATGAAGCCGACTGACCGTTCCGGAAGTGCAGCCTGGGCTTCATCGCGAGATATCGAGAAAATGGGCCTGTATAACAGGCGTGGCGGTTTTCTGGCCGGGGTGCATGAGAACAGACCGGTATTTGTCGATATCGAATCTTCCGGGTTGGTTTTGAGTCCTGCCGGGGGTGGCAAGACGGTGACATTCGTAATACCGGCGCTATGCCACAATCCCATTAGCATGTTCGTTCCTGATCTTAAAGGAACACTGGCTTGTATGACCGCAGAGCTTCGGCGCAAGCGCTACAAGCATGAGATCCTGTGCGTCAATCCGGGTGGCTTGTATCAGGATATCCTGGGAGCAGGGGCCAGATACAATCCGTTGCAGATTCTGATCGACAGCTGGAATAATCCGGATAGGCATGCGCAGCTTTTATCCGATGCGCAAAGCATCGCCAAGCAGCTTTGCCAGGATCCGGTCCAGCAGGGCGAGAACCAGTATTTCCGCAACGGTTCGCGCAAGTTCCTGGTATTTGCGTTCGTATACCAGGTGACGAACAGCAATCACGCCACATTGGCCGATGCACTGTGCTTGCTCAGTGATAAGGAAGCTTTACTCAAGGCGCTTCAGGATGCGCAGTATTCTGCGCATCTGAATGGCGATCTGGCCAGATCGGCCAAGGATCTGCTGGCAAAATTCGATAGCGGCGATCAGAAGCAGATTGAGTCGTTCAGGGAAGGAGCCATCCAGCCGCTCGAAATTTTTTCTCCGAGTGGGAAGCTGGCCGAGTGCACTTCTACCTGCGATTTCCGCTTTGCTGATCTTAAGAAAAAGAAGATGACGGTTTATCTGCTCGCCGATCCGACACGCATGGCCGTTTATGCCCCGTGGCTGGGTTTATTGTCGTGGTGCGCTTTGACAGAATTGATCCGCTTTCAGAACGGAAAATCGGTTTGCTTCCTGTGCGATGAAATAACTAATATAAAGATCAATGATTTACCTTCGCTGTTGACATTGGCACGGGAGTTCAAGATCAAGCTGTGGCTGATCGTGCAGGAGCTGGAACAATGGGCACATGTGTACGGGCGCGAAAGCCTGGAAACGTTGCTTTCTCAAACAGAAGTGAAGATCATCATGGGGGTTCGCTCATACAAGACCTGCCAGTTGATTTCAGATATGCTCGGTGAATCCACCATCAAGGCGCTCAATCACAATCTTGGCCGCAGTCTGTTCGATGCACCAACCCGGTCGATTCAGGATGCGCCGCGTCGCCTGATGACGGCAGACGAGGTACGGCGCACCTCTGATACCATTTTGTTCATGGGTAATCACCGTCCCATCCACCTATCCAAAATCGGCTATCACGAGGTTAAGCCTTGGGTGAAATGGGTGGGTGTCAATCCGCTTTTTAACAAACCTTTCAAAGGCAAGACCCGGTTGTGGCTCTAAAGGGCACAATTGTTTTCCTGAGCATGAAATCAACGGTAGCATAAAGAATAAATGAAGTTTTTTCTCATCGTGACATCAATCTAGTCCGATATATTGCAGGAATCCCCATGAGTTTTTTTGACGCTGCGGCATTTTTCGCCATCATGATAATGCTTGCTGCCATTCCCAGCACAAGTGTGGCCCTGGTGATCACTCGTACAGCCACGATGAATTTTGCAAATGGGGCTGCTGTTTCGATGGGGATCGTGCTGGGTGATCTGGTTTTTGCAATGCTGGCGATACTGGGGTTAACGGCACTGTCGGAGATGATGGGTACCTTCTTTTTAGTGATTAAATTCGCAGCAGGCATTTACCTGATTGGGTTCGGCATTGGCTTGATCAGAAACAGGGCAAAAACGTTGATCTGCAAATATTCCGGCGCTAGAGCGCTTCTCGTTTAGTTGGACACATAGCCGGAGTTGGCGAAGTAGTTGCGGCATTCCTGGGGCCGGATGGTTTCAATGATGCGCCCGATGGCGGCCCAGAGAGCATCAAAGGATCGTTCAGCGGCTTTACGCAGGAGGGTTTTGATTTTGGAGAAGACCTGCTCAATGGGGTTGAGGTCGGGAGAATAAGGCGGCAGATAAAGGATTTCTGCGCCTTTGTCCTTGATCATCTCCCGGATACCGGCAACCTTATGGCTGCCCAGGTTGTCGCAGATGACGATATCACCTGGCTTGAGTGCAGGGCAAAGCTGGGTTTCCACATAAGCCAGGAAAGCTGCGCCGTTCATGGGAACATCCAGACACCACGGCGCAAGCAGACCATCAAGATGCAGTCCGGCAACGAAAGTCATGGTTTTCCAGTGACCGCCGGAAGCATGGTCATAGCATCGCTCTCCCACAGGGCTGCGGCCATGCTGCCTCGTCATGTCTGTGCTTGCTCCTGTTTCATCGAGAAAGATCAGGCGCGCGCAGTCGCAGGTTTTTTGCCAGTCCTGCCAGACGAGCCTTGCCGCTGCCACGTCAGCACGTTCTTGTTCGCTGGCCCGCAGTGTTTTTTTTATAACTGTATCCCAGCGAGCGGATAAACCGGTCAACCGAGGGAATGTGAACACGAACCCCCAAAGCTTCTTCAATCCAATCGCGCAGCTGCGCAAGCGTTATGCCCTTGCCTCCAGAAGCTTACCCCTGACTTCAGCAGCATGGGCTTCCAGCGCATGACGCCGGTAGCCCCCGATCCTGCGCGGGGAAACGCTCCCTTCCTGTCTCCACAGGCAGGTTATCTTCGATACAAATGACGGGCTAACTGAATATTTATTGGCCACAGCCCTGATACTCAGACCCTTGTCCGTGTCCGCCACAACCCGGCGGCGCAAATCCTCAGAATAAGCTTTCGGCATCTCTCACCTCCGCCCCTATCCTCTCTTATTTTAACTCACAGGGGAATCCCAATGATTCCAACTAGAAGAAAAATGCTCTAGCAGCGGAATATGCGCGAGTTTCCTTGCAGGTTTTGTGGTGACGCTTGGTGACGTTAAGGCGATATTTTTTTATGCGAGCCTATTTCCGGCATTTATCGATATATCTGCGCTGACGTTACCGGATATATCGACCATCTTGCTGATTACGGCGGTAACGGTTGGTGGCATCAAGCTGGTATATGCCTATACCGCAACGAAGATCATGCTGATGGGCAAAGAACTGGCAATTGAGAATAAAGCCCGGCTGGTTTCAGGTTGCTTGATGGTGGGTGCAGGGACTTATCTGATTACAAAAACCTAACCGGAATTGATATCGGCCCATTCGGTTAGTTTCCATCGATGGGTCATGATCCGGTGCAGATAGGGTTCATCCCTCTGATGCCGATCCCGTAAGGCTGACTGCAAGATGTGTGCTGTAATACAGCACTCTCTTGCCAAAGGGAGCGTGCCGCCCCCTGTTGGATACCCCCTGCATACCGGCGCATGCTGGCATTGAGCCTTCAGCGCCGGTATAACGTCTGGTCGTTGCGTCACCATTCAGAGGAGCCTTCAAGCTCCCCCGACACCCCCATGACCAAGAAGGAGAATTCGCTCTCCCTCTGGACACCCATTGATCAACCTTGCGCCGTTTGGATACGCGCCAACCTCGTTGTGGTTGGATCACGACTGGGGGATTTCACTCCCCGGAACCCATCGAAACAAACACCATTTTCACAATAACCTAGAAATGGGTTTACATGAAAACCTAAAAATGATAAAACATAATAACCTAAATATAAGATAACAGATAAATCTAACATTCGGCTAGGCAATACAATGGCCACACCCGCTGACAAACTTGCAGAATCTCTTGCCGTTCTGAAAACACTCCGGGATCAGGGACGCAAGGCCTTGCGTTCTGAAGATATGGGGCGCACCCACCGCGAACGGCTGATGAGAAACGGCTTCATCAAGGAGGTGATGAAAGGCTGGTACATTCCTTCCCGTCCTGATGAACCGGCAGGCGAAAGCACTTCCTGGTACGCCTCGTTCTGGGTATTTTGCGCATCCTATCTTGAGTCCAGATTTGGTGACGAATGGTGCGTCAGCCCGGAACAGTCCATCCATCTGCATACTGGCAACTGGAGCGTACCAAAGCAATTGCTGATCCGTTCTCCCAAGGGGGGCAACAAACCAACTGGTCTGTTGCATGGGACTTCCATTCTGGATGTTAGGCTGGAATTGCCACCGGCATCGGATACCGAAATAAAGGAGGGCATGCGTATTTACAACTTGCCCGCCGCACTGGTGGGTTGCTCACAAACTCAATTCTCCGCTCATCCCACAGAAATGCGTACTGCCCTGACCATGATGCAGGATGCTTCGGAGTTATTGGGTCGATTACTGGCTGGTGGACACTCGAAAATTGCCGGATGGCTGGCCGGTGCTTGTCGCAGCATCGGTCGTAAGCAGATTGCAGATGACATTCTGGGCGCAATGCGGGCAGCCGGATATACCGTGAACGAGAATAATCCCTTCAAGGATCAGGCACAGATCATATTCAGCCCTCGTGAAACTTCACCCTATGTCAACCGTATGCGGATGAACTGGGCAAGCATGCGTGAAGATGTGCTGCATAGTTTCCCGGCGGCTCCCGGCCTTCCTGCTGATTCAGCCAAATATCTGAAACAGGTCGAAGCAGTCTATGTCAACGATGCTTACAACTCCCTGTCCATTGAGGGCTATAAGGTCAGTGCAGCGTTGATTGAGAAGGTACGTTCGGGGAACTGGAATCCGGACAGTAATAAAGATGATCAGGACCACCGGAATGCTTTGGCAGCGAGGGGTTACTGGCAAGCTTTCCAGAAGGTCAGGGAGAGTATCGGAAAAGTATTGAGCCAGGAAAACGCTGGTACTGTTGCCGAAAGCGACCACGCCCAATGGTACCGTGAATTATTCGGCCCCAGTGTTACCGCAGGTATCCTGAAAGCTGCCGATCTTGCGGGTTATCGTAATAGCCCGGTTTACATTCGCCGCTCGATGCACACGCCCCCCGGCAAGGAAGCGGTACGTGAGTTAATGCCTGTATTGTTCGAGTTGTTGCAGCAGGAAAATGAAGCGGCAGTCCGTGTCGTTCTCGGACACTTCATGTTTGTCTATATTCATCCGTATATAGATGGTAATGGACGTATCGGACGTTTCCTGATGAACCTGATGTCAGCCTCGGGTGGCTATTCTTGGATAGTCATCCCATTGGAGCAACGAAATGACTATATGGCCGCACTGGAAAGTGCCAGTGTTGAGGGGGATATCAAACCATTCTCGACGTTGCTGGCGAACTTGGTTAGTACTGGCTGAGTTTCCAGGCACCTATAGATATGATGCATAATAAAGTGAAGGCCTTCCCCCAGCTTTAACCGCAACATTACTTCGTTTTCCGACACCTCGTTTCTAACGGGGCACCCCGTAACGCCCCGCATATCGTGAACCGATAAATCGGTTCCTTGTTTTTTTTACTTCTCCCCGCCGGTAACTTGTCTCCACCAAGTCAGCGCCGTAAATTTTTGATCGCAGCATTACAAATGCTGTTTAATATCTATATGAATCGCCCCGGGTTTTGAGGAGGCTCCAACTTTTGAGAGAATGGAGCCATGAGCAATCAAACAAAGTTTTCCCCTGAAGTTCGTGAACGATCTGTTCGTCTGGTACAGGAACATCGAGGCGAATATCCATCGCTATGGGCGGCGGTTGAATCAATTGCACCCAAGATTGGCTGTGTGCCCTCCACGTTGCTGGAATGGGTTAAACGTAGCGAAATTAACAATGGCGCACGCGAAGGTCTGACAAGCAGTGAACGTGATCGCCTCAAGGCGTTGGAGCGTGAGAACAGGGAACTGCGCCGAGCCAATGAGATATTGAAAACAGCCA
>NZ_FUWK01000067.1 GCF_900167395.1 Nitrosomonas europaea | reverse complement strand
CATTGCCAAGCTCAGCTGCCAGATTAAGCAAGCCAATCTTGTGTTTAATGATTTTATGATGAACACTGCTCATGGGATTACTCCTTTACGCTTTCGCGTTTGGTTGATAAAGATTCGCACCTCTATCAAACTGGGTAATCCCACCTCTTGGCAAGACCTGCTGTCAGATCAAATCTGAACTACTACAAATAAATTGTGGTTTATAACCGCAATATTGTTTCTTTCCTTAATCCAAAGGAAAAATAATGTTGGTAACTTTTATCAGCTATTTAGTAAATTTTTACTAAAATTGTCCTAATAAAGTTTGTAACTATATTTCAGAGTTACCATTACTATTTATAAGTTCTCGACTTTATTCGATCTCTACAGTTAAAGACTGCGTTCAATTGCGCTACTACGCGATCTCGGGAGTTAGTTAGCAAATTGGGAATATACCACTTGTCGACATACTTCCTAATCTCTTGGTCTGCCACCATCTTAGCCGTCTTTGGATTGCTTGCATTTTTTGATAACTGCTGCACAAAAGACAAGTAGGTCACCTTTTTGGATTTCACTGCACCGACCAGATGCTCAAACTCTTCTATTGAAAGAATTGTAATGTTCTGCGGAGGCATTCTCGATAATTGTTCTTTGCTGGGCGACATAAAGTTTGATTCTGGAAATATGTGATCAAAGAATTGCTCATCGACCATTTGCTTAAGATGTAAGCCATTTCCAAAGAGCAGTTGGCGACTTGTCACAACAATCAGGTAATCGTTATCCGCAGATTTTGCATCACTTAGCTTAATTTTATCGCTTCGTAGTAAATCCCCGACTTTCCAACCTTGAACAATGGCTTTTCGAATACGTTTAAGTTTCTCACTAACGAAAGGGGGATGATCAGAGAGCAATACAGCGTCTGCAAATAAGCTCATTTTACATTCGATAAAAACGTTACCTTCCGCGTGCGGAATTAATGCATCCACCGCCGACATCCCCTTATTACCGAGGCATTTAAATTCTTGGTCAGTGATAGCGTGCGTCCCAGATTCTTGGATGAGTTCAATTACATAATCCTCGAACACCTGGCTAAAGCTATCCGTGTAGTCTTGACCAAATTCAGACAGTCGAATATGTACGAACTCTTCCAGTCCGTGAAAGAAAATGGTGGGATTCCAAGCAAGCACCCTTGTTTGATCTAATTTTAAAAGAGGATATTTAGCCAACCATGGGAATTCGTGTCGTTCGCTCTCCTGCCTGGCAGAACGTTTAGTTTTACTATCTAATCGAGAACGAAGCTCTCCTTGAAGCTGAACCCGCAGCTCGCTTAAATCCTTGGATAATAATCTAACGAGTTGATACAGCGGCTTTGTCAATTCCTCGGGTAACGCCGAATAATCGCGCAAGTCTATTGGCTGTTGGGGAGCTTCCTTTTTAAATTGCGATATTAATAGTATTGCCGCCATCATAAAATCATCGGGGGTCATGCTAAATACCCGCTCAAATAGGCTCCGACAGGGGTGTGATGCGTCAATACGTGAAATCAACGCAGCCCACCGCAAAAAACCGAATGTCTCGGATCTTTGGAATATGAATTGCGCATGCATTAATGCCCTCACTCCCAGTAGCGCTACTTGCACACTTTCGTCTAACCCTCGCTTCGCATTCCAGATGGCGTTACAACAAGCATCGAATTCTGCGGAAGGACAAAGGTCTCCGTGCATAGAAATCATCTCGTCTTCTATGGCTAGTTTCATTACAAGTGCGGGCAACCATGGCATCGCTCGAAGAGCCTTTTCTTTATTATCATGCTGCTGAGTCAGATGATTCAGACCTACATTAATAATCGATATCAAGGAGTAACGACGTAGTCGGTTTCGGATTTTTTTGGCCACCTCCGCGTAAGTCAATGTTGAAGGATCCGGGGTAAATCTGATAGGCGTATTGAGAGCGATAGAGCTTGAAGGTCGAGGTTCTAGAATGGTGTCGCTCCTAATTCAATATAAGACATGTACAAAGCGGCCAAGCAGAGATAGGTTTAACGATCTGCATTCAGCGAGATTATGAACCAGCCATAACTGCATCTATCCATCCCTGCAAACCAGCATTAACTGCAAATGAACCTGCACTTATTCCTATCGACCAGCATTCGGTCTGTGCAAACCAACAATAAATGCGATTGCCCGTTAATCCATGAAGTCGTCGGTAGCGCCAGTTATTGGATGTTGTTTTTGAACTGTGTTTGTGGAAGCGGTTCACCACATACCTCCATGCCGAGAACAGGGGCATCAATGGGTTGCAACAAACGGCCGTTTGTTGCACTAACAGCTGTGCTCTGATTTTTACTTATTCCTGGTTCATAATCTCGCTGAATGCAGGTTATTAGAGATAGCGGCTGTTGAAACAACTGTTGGTTTCACCCATATTCAGGGGGATATTCGTGGGCCACATGATTCTAATATGTCTCGCTATCATCCTTAAGAGTCCATCCATGAGACTCCATACACCTGTCGTAGAACTCCTGGCGTAATGATCCTCCTACAATTCCCGGGCCAAAGTCGGATTGACGGGCATCTTTTTCGCACTGGTAACTATCCTTGCGCAGATCCGAGGTTGATGCTTCTGGTTTTTTCCAAACCTTTGTGCTTGAGCAGCTAGTTATAAATACAGCCAAAACAAGTGTAAGCAGTCGCTGGTTAATAGATATATTCATATTTTTAATCCAAAATATTGGCCTGTAACAGGTCTTACTATATAGGGTTAAAATAAAGTAGGTAACACCGGAGATAGTGACGGACTTTATTTAAATAAATTTAGTAAAAATTTACAAAATAGCTGATAAAAGTTACCAACTTTATTTCCAAGTTACCGACTTTATTCTGATCCTACAACACATATTAATGGGATGGTGACTCAATGTGACTTCGGCAACACTGTCGTCACTAAAAATTTTTCCCCAATGATGCCTTCACAATGAAGCCGATTCTCGTTTAATAAATCGATAGGTAATTTTATAATTGAAATTTCCTTAAGGGCTTTTCCTTTGTCAATTGAACGTGTTTGCAGTTTATGTTTTGATAATGAAGATTTGAGCGATTGGATAGTTAATGAGGACGGGCCAAGAGGATGTGACGCTTGTGGAAAGCGCGATGCGCCGACATGCAAGTTATCCGAACTATGCGCATTTATCGAATCGCGACTATCACAATACTGGGGCTCTGCAGATAATCAATTATTTTACGTCAGCGCTGAGGGCGGGTATCAAGGGAGGACTTGGGATACTTACGACCTGATTGTCGATGAGATCGGCTTGTCCTTCCCGCGTGCTCAGAATGACCGGCTCCTTCGTGAAATTTTAGGCCACCTCACCGACCAGGCATGGTGTGACTACGATTGTGGTGCTCTTGACCACGATGAGGCGCTTAAATTCAGTTGGAGACAGTTTTGTGAAACCATTAAGCATAAACGTCGTTTTTTCTTTCTATCGGATGGCAGTGATGATCGCGACTCGTTTACGCCAGCCTCACTACTCCATGAAATTGCCCACAGCATCGAAGTGATTGGTCTAATTAGAGAGATTCCGGCTGGAACCAAACTATGGAGAGCCAGACCAGACCTCAACAAAGGAGCGAAAGCGACCGCGACCAGCTTTGGACCACCGCCAGCAGAGCACGCCTTACAAAGCAATCGGATGAACCCGCCTGGGATACCGATGTTCTATCTCGCTTCGTCGCAAAAAACCGCGTTGCTTGAGACGAGAACAATGGAAAGCCGCATGGGAAAATGGAGCGTTGCTCGATCCTTGTTGGTGTTGGATTTACGCCGATTGCCGCATGTGCCTGGAATTTTCTCGAAAGCAGATCGGCATTATCGGCTTGGGTTGAAGTTTCTACACGATTTCGCAGTCGACATCATGACTCCGGTTGCTCGCGATCAACGCGTCCATGTCGATTATTTGCCATCTCAGGTAGTCACTGAATATTTTCGAGACTATGACTTTGAAGCTGGCCGTCTTGACGGAATTGTTTACAACAGCACTGTGCATCTAGAAGGATGGAACATCGCTCTCTTCGCTAATAACGTCGATCTTGGTCTTTCGAGGCCGACTTGGGGACGGGCACCAGAGCCATGGCTTACTTTTATAAAATCTATTCGAGCACGCATCTAAATTACCTCACCTTATTAATTTATATTGAGCTAGCTGTTGCGTTTGAAACTCGCGTTCAACGATATACGGTAAGTGCAACTTCGCAACGCCAGCTTTGTATAACCTTTCTAATGGCTATGTCTGCATTAAACGTTGAAAAGTCATTTTTGTCCAACGAGCTGGAACATCAATAGAGGGAGGGCACGATTATGAAAGCCTCTGATTTTCGGGAATGGGTTGGAAAAATAACGCAACTTAGCCGCGGTCAGAAAGAGCAGACCAAACATAAGCTTGGTGGAATGGTGCCACGAATCGAGGTGGCGAAGTGGCTTGAAAGTTCTTTTGAGCCGATTTGTCCGGTTTGCCAATCGAATCATTTTTATCGCTGGGGATATCAGGCGGGATTACAGCGTTTCTACTGCCGCATGTGCAAGCACACGTT
>NZ_FUWK01000068.1 GCF_900167395.1 Nitrosomonas europaea | reverse complement strand
ATCGTTCACGAACTTCAGGGGAAAACTTTGTTTGATTGCTCATGGCTCCATTCTCTCAAAAGTTGGAGCCTCCTCAAAACCCGGGGCGATTCAGTCGACCTTTGTGGATCAGGCCCGGCTGGCGCACGTCGTGCTCGCAGCCTCATGGGCGGTCGTATTCATACTGATCTCGTTCATGTACGCCTATCGGCGCGCTTTGGTTCTCATCAACCCATTGCAGCAACTGGGCATACTCATTCAAGACACTCGTAAGGAATTGCGGACATGGGCACGACGGGCTCAGCGCGCGATACCGCTGCTTGAACCCGATGTAAGCGCAAGTTCCACGACGTCACCTTCGGACTCCACGCACGACTTGGCCCGTACCGCGTTTTTTCAGATCAACAATAGATGGACCGATGGCACAAAACGAGCGGTCCGTCATGCGATGTCATTTGCGGGACGCTATGCAGAGCAGGGAGACTATGAAGTTTCTGGTGTGGCGCTGAACGCTGTCGTCGGCATCAATGCTGCATACATCGAGTCCAAGGGAAAAACGTTCTACGCCAACAACTCCTTTGTCGAAAATCCTTTCTCCAGTGATGGCTTCATCAACGACACGCTGGAGCACCTGCGGCAAAACTTACAGAGTGGGATTGCGCGCCGGGATGAGCAGCAGATCGAGCAGACACTGCAAGCAATGGCAGCACTCGTCCGGGTGTATCTCGGCATTGATTACTCCAGCCCGCATGCCTCGAAAAGCCACGCGCAGCTCGCTGCAGGATACCTTGCAAGCGCGGTGCAGAGCGTAGTTCCTCATGGCATGGCCGATGTTCTGCTGGAGGGGCAACGGCTCATGGGGCAATCTGCGCAATATCTCCTAGCTCATGGAGATCCGAACGACATAGCAACGCTCAGCGAAAAAATCGCTTTGATTGCGTGTACCGGCTGCGCGAAAGAGGATTACCGCCCTGTCACGATGGAAGGCATGGCGCAGCTTGCGAATCTCACTTTTGATTTACTTCGCTCCGGGAGCCGCGACATTCACTTCGCCGTAGGGGAAGTCCGCCGAGATGTTGCTTTGGTGGCGAAGTTATTTCTCAACGTACCAGATACCCCCCTGTCGAGCAGCCATAGCACATTCCTGGGACCGTACTACTCGTCGACGAGCATGCAGAGTTTGAGGTCGCGGCTTACGGCATTGGCGAACGCGATCTCTGAAGCGCCACCGGACAACACGGACGCCCAATCAGTCATACGGAACATCGAGCGTTGGGCAGATGGCCTTTACCAAACGGAGAAGGAGCTTCTTCTCGAAGCCGTAAAGGTGAAGTCTCACTTCACATTCGACATGATTCACTGGATAACGGGTGTGACAGAAATCCTGTTGGCAGTCTCAAATGCGCCTGTGTGCGATCATCACAGCCAAGACGAGCTGCAGAAGCATGCGCGTTGGTTGGTCGCTACATTGACATGGATTCCCGATGACAAGGAATCCGTCACGTTCGTAGAGAATTTCCAGATGACGGAGTCCTTATTCGAGGCCGCAATAGGTGCGCGCAATCGCGGCTGTGATGAAATTGCGAGAGAAATTGGAGAGAGCCTTCTGTCCTGGACGTTCAAAGGCGGGAGGTATCAAACAGGCTGGGGAATTCTTGAGAGGGGGCTTTGTGGCCTCGCAGCATTTGCCGTCAATGGTGGAGATGAAGATATCTCACTACTCAGAACCGCAGTCGTATCCAAATTAACCGGCACGTCTGCTCCGGAGCAGGAAATCCGCGATCGAACTGCCAGAGAAATCTTGGGGCGCGTCGCGAACCTGTACAGGCAAGGACACTGGTCGTCACGGATTGAAATGGCAATTGCTCAATCCGACCATGCGAAATTGGGCCCACTTCTTAGAGAAATTGCTGGCCTGCTGTCACCAGGCATGGCCCACCAGACGCACACGATCTGATGTTAGCCGGGCACCAACAAAAGGACTTCGGCTTCGCGGCGAGCTACCAGCCCCGGCAGTACCTTGCCGCCACCGTGCACCCAGCGCCGCAACTCTTGGCCCGCAGAAAGCCAGTCTCGCTGGTTGATTCGCCGACGCATCGTAGATGTCTGCAGTCGACCGGCACCAAGGTTGAAGGTGAAGTCGACAATGGCCGCGAGCCGGCTCTCGGGCTCGGTGGCCAGCACCGGGCAGTAGCGCAGCGTGGCGGCGAGGGCTTTGCGCAGATCCTGATACAAGTAGGCCTCGCCCTCTTCCTCGTCGATCGGTGGATGGTCCGGCTTGCACAAACGCCCGTAGCCGATCGTCCAGTAGCCGGCCAGACAAATGTAGGGACGGGCGCGGCGCAGTGGATCTGATTTGGGAACCTTGTGGAAACCCTCAAATCGTTTCGCCAGGGCGATAGCGGCTTGGGGAATCTGGCTCATTGCCGGACCCGATCGAATACGCGGCCGATGAACCAGAAGTTCAGCACGCCGGCCCACAGGGCCTGGTCCTTTTCCCGCTTCGTCTTGATGTTGCACTTGTTGTCGTCGCGCAGGATCACCGTGATCGCCCGCGCGCGGTCCTTGCCGACCTTTTTCAGTTTGATGGATAGCTTGGCGTAGTTCAGGTGGTGATCGCGGAAGTCGAAGGTGGGGTTGATTAACGACCGAGCAGCGGTGTAGATGTCGTCGGCATCCTTGGTCCAGGTTTTCACGAGCAGCGAGCGACCGTTTGCAGCGGAATAGCCGAGCTCGACGACCTTGACGGACGTCACCGGCTCACTGGCGATGTCGAAGTTTCGTGGTGCTGCCAGGCTCTGGTAGTCGTATTGCTTTAGCGGGATCTTCTCGCCGGTGATCGGCGATTGCAGCAGGGAGTCGGCCACGATTCGGGCCAGCGCTTCGCGCCCATCCGTATCCTTCGACAGAACCTCGAGGTGCCCATTGGCCGGCTCATAGGTGATGTGCGATGACACCGCCCGGATCACCTCTTGTGGCACCAGTTCGCTGGCCTGCACGCAGTCGATGATTTCCGGCGGGCGGTTGTGGTGGATGCTGATCTGGTAGAGGTCCACGTCTTCGCCGGTCTGCGTATCGGGCCGCAGGCGCTTGAAGATCTGGATCGCGACGGCGTCATCGGAACACCCGAGCTGTTGAGCGACGGTTTGGTGGAACGCCGTCTTGGCAGCTGCATCGTCGAGTACAGCAAGACAAGAGGCACTTTGCCGGAACACGTCGGCCTGGCGGGCGTTGAGGGCTTCCTCGAAGATTACGGGCTCATTGACGTGCAGCCACAGCGCGCGCTGGTACTGGTTCGGGATCGCAGCGAAGGCTTCTCGGGCGGCGTCATCGAAGATGTCGTCCTTGAAGCCGTCGATAACGTCCTGTCCGGCCCCATCCGACAACAGCACGATCCGTTCGGCCACTTCCTCGATCCGCTGCCGCTCACTCACCCCAAGGGCGGACAGCGCGACCTCCATCTGTTCACGCTGCTCCTTTTTCGTCTTTTTGGTGTCCAGGTCCGGCATGGCCAGGCTGAACTCGTCCGCCATGAATTCACGGAACACTGCCGGCGGCAGGTGGCCCAGGAGCTTGGTCAAATTCTCTGCATCGTTCATCTGCATACCCTCATAAGGTGTGGATCGGGTTGGTATCAGCCCCTACGGCCCCTTTTCCTTGATGGGGTGTGCAGACCGATGAAGTTCGGTGTACCGAACGATTATGATTGTCTAGTTGTTTGGTCCCGCATTGTGATGGTGTATTGTATGATTTGCTACCGACACAGGAGGAATTATGGGACAGATATTACACGGGAGCGCCCGC
>NZ_FUWK01000069.1 GCF_900167395.1 Nitrosomonas europaea | reverse complement strand
GGCCAAGCCCACTGTGTCAGTGAGCGCCGCAAGCCCCAGATCAAACACGCCATCACAAACAAGGATGTGGAGTTTCATGGCAACAATGATATCAATATTGTCATTATTGTCTATAGAGATGGCTGTCATGACGACTTAGACTGCAGGCTCGTCGATCCCTTCACCCACTTTCAGGTTCACTCCAACCCGAGGCATGACCATGACAAAACTCCCCGTACTCGCCCTGCTGTGCTCTTCGCTGTTGCTGCCCCTCGCCGCGCATGCCGGCGATGGATGCGACGGCCTGCCGAACTGGCAGCAGCTCAAGCAGGCCCTCGCCAATGCCCGCAAGGACGCCAACGGCGGCTTCAACCTCGACATGTGTGGCACCGTGGTGGCGACCGACGGCACGGTTTGCGCCGTGGCGCATACCGGCGCCAAGGTCGGCGACCAGTGGCTCGGCAGTCGCGTGATCTCCGCGCAGAAGGCGAACACCGCGAATGCCTTCAGCCTACCGGGCCTCGCGCTGTCCACCGCTAACCTCTATTCGGCCACGCAGCCTGGCGGCAGCCTGTTCGGCCTGCAGTTTTCCAACCCGGTCGATACGCAGGTAGCCTACGCCGGCAGTGCCGCGGACTTCGGCACGGCGAAGGATCCGCTGGTGGGCGCGCGGATCGGCGGCGTGAACGTGTTCGGCGGCGGCCTTGCCCTGTACGACGCGAAGGGAACGCGGGTGGGCGCGCTCGGCGTCAGCGGCGATTCCTCTTGCGCCGACCACAACATCGCGTGGAAGACCCGCCACGCGCTCGCGCTGGACTACGTGCCGGCCGGCGTCAGTCCCGCGAAGGACGACAACATCGTCTATCTCGACAAGGCCGAGCAGGCCAATGGCTTCAAACACCCGATGTGTGGCGGAACCGAGGACAAGGTGACCCTGCCCCCGGTGCGAAAGCGGTAAGTTGAGCCACAACGGGCGGGCACGCCCCGCCCTTGTGCAACGACCGGGAAGCCGCCGCATGGCCACCATTGGAAGCACGCCAGAGGCCACCACTGTGTACGGCATGCCGGCCTACGCCGACCGGGCCGCGGCCGTGGACGAAGTGCATGCGCGCCCGCATCCGCTGCTCCAGCCCCCGCGCGGCCTACTGCAATTCGCCTTCAGAAACCAGCGCGAGCTCTCCAATGTCGCATGACCGCCTTGCTTGACCAGATCCTCCCAGGCCCCCGCCATGCCATACAGGCGCAGATCTTTGAGCTCTTTGTCCAACTCACGCATGATCGGCCTCCTGCGCGACAATGTCTGTGCGCAGGCTGTCGTAGCGCGCCGTGTCGGCCAGGGGGGGCCTGGCTCACCTGCAGGATGGTCGCAACTGTCTCGGGCAGGGGCTGTGCCTGCAAGCGTGCCAGCACGTTGATGACGTGTTCGCAGCTCACAGCTTCGCAAGATCGAAGGGCAGAGCCTTGGGTATAAAGTGGCTCGTTTCTTCGGTCTTCTGGGGCGGTGATTTACGCGAGCTGCAGTGTCGGATAGTCTGTATAGCCCTTGGCGCCACCTGCGTAGAACGTGTTGGAGTCAGGCGCGTTCAGCGGTGCCTTGGCCCTGATGCGTGCGGGCAGGTCCGGGTTAGCCAGGAAGGCGGTGCCAAAGGCCACAGCGTCAAGCCTACCTTCGGCAATAGCTGCCTCTGCCTCATCAGCGCTGTAACCCATATTGCCCACCAACACACCCTTGTACTTTTCACGCGCTACGGGCATGACATCGGCCTTCTGCACGCCGAAGAAATCGGCGCGCATCACGTGCAGGTAGGCTAGCTTGAAGGCATTGAGCCTATCGGCCAGGAAGCCGATGAGGGCCAGCGGGTCGCTGTCTTTCATGCTGTTGAAGCTGTTGAGGGGCGACAGGCGCAGGCCCACACGTTCGGAACCGATCGCCTGGGTCACGGCAGTGAGTACCTCGAACAGCAAACGTGCACGGTTTTCCAGCGATCCGCCGTAAGCATCGGTGCGCTGGTTGGGCGTGTCGCGCAGAAACTGGTCAATCAGGTAGCCGTTGGCGCCGTGTACTTCCACACCATCAAAGCCGGCGGCAATGGCGTTGCGCGCGCCTTGAGCAAACGCAGCGACGATGCCGGGAATCTCGTCGACGGTCAGGGGGCGGGGCACCGCGTGCGGCACCTTGCCTTGGGGCGTGTGGATCTCACCCTCAATAGCGGTGGCGCTGCTGGAGACAATGGGGGCGCCATCGGCAGCGCCAGGGTAGGCTGCGCGGCCAGCGTGCCAGATCTGCATGAAGATGCGTCCGCCCTTGGCGTGCACCGCGTCGGTCACCTGCCTCCAGGCTGCAATCTGCGCGTCGTTGTAGATGCCAGGCTCATTGACGAAGGCCGATGTACCGGGCGCCACCATGGTGCATTCGGAAATCAGCAGGCCGCCGGTGGCTCGCTGGCTGTAGTACTCGGCCATCAGCGCGTTGGGCATGTGGCCAGCGTCGGCACGGGCGCGTGTCAGTGGTGCCAGAAGGATGCGGTTGGGCAGGGTGAGAGAACCTACTTGAAGTGGATTGAATAACATGTGGATGAAACCCCAGATTGGTGAACAAAAAACAATGGTAAAGCTAACAGTATTCCCAATACTCAGAAGACGCAAGTGGGTAAGCCTTTGCTTCCGACAGTTTCGCGGCTGTCTCCAGCCGTACATGCACCAAACGCCTTTGGTCATCCACCGCGTCGCAACTCCCTGACACCCCGGCCCAGCTTGCGGCGCAACAGGGCCCGCAGGGTCACCCCATCCGAGTACCCGACCTGTGCGGCGACCTGGTCGACGCTGGCGTTCCCGGTGCGCAAGAGATGGACGGCATGCTCCACGCGCAGGTCCTGGAAATACGACAGCGGTGTCTTTCCCAAAACGCTTTGCAGCCGCCGCGCCAAGGTGCGCTCGCTTGTGCCCGCGGCGCTGGCCGCCTCGGCCAGCGAGAACCCCTTCGCGAGCTGACGTCTGGCCCAGCACTCGAAGCGCTCCACCATCGGGTCGGCATGTGCAAGGTGGTCGGGAATCACGAACTCGGCTTGCGAACTGCGTGCCTCGACCAGCAGATAGCGTGCCACTAGGGCCGCCAGCGCTGGACTGCGCCCCCGGATGATGCGCAAGGCCAAGTCGACGTGGGCTAAAGCGGCACCCGCGGTAGTGAAGCGTGTCGAGTTCACGATCATGCGTGACTCGTCCAGCGTGACGTTCGGATAGCGCTGCCGAAACATCGGCCCCAGCCACCATGACGTCGTCGCACGATGTCCATCAAGCAGGCCACTCTCTGCAAGCAAGAAACTACCGGAGCAGGCGGCACCAAGGTGCGCGCCAGCGGTGGACCACTGCTGTAGCATGGCGACCGCATCGGGCACGTCGGGGCGTGTGAGCCGAGCCGAGAGCGTGTCAGGCATCTTGTCACCAAACGCGGGCACGAGCACGACGTCTGGTTCCGGCACACCACGCGCAGTGACCACGGGGACCGTCAAGCCTTGCGCAGTTCGGATGCGACGCCGCACGCCCACCAGCGTGAGCTCTATGTGCGCGGGAGCCTGTGGCAGCGAGCCCGACATCGCATTGGCCAAGCCCACTGTGTCAGTGAGCGCCGCAAGCCCCAGATCAAACACGCCATCACAAACAAGGATGTGGAGTTTCATGGCAACAATGATATCAA
>NZ_FUWK01000079.1 GCF_900167395.1 Nitrosomonas europaea | reverse complement strand
GGGTAATCCCACCTCTTGGCAAGACCTGCTGTCAGATCAAATCTGAACTACTACAACTGAATCCTTCTGTCTGTTGCTACATTGACAGATCGTAATCGTTATTCCGATCAGGCGATTGCCTATTCTTCCGGGATTGTCGTTGTTCGAATTGTTCCTGAAGCCGAGCCTTCACCTCCGGCGACAATATTGAGAACATCATTCTTTTGAGGTGTTCAATTTCTGTGTTCCGGGCTTGCTGCATATTCCTGATATCCCGCTGTAGTGCACGACGTTCTTCCAGCTGACGCTGGATCAGATTGTCCCGCTGTTGCCTGTCACGCACCAGCGCCAGCCAGGCTTCACGTTCGTTTTGATCTATCACCTGGCTGCGCTGCCCGGTCAGCCGATCCCACAGACCCCGGATGCCTTTGTTTAACCGGGCTTGCCTGTCTTCGCTTTCCTGCTGCCAGCGTTGTTTTTGTGTTGTTTCCAGATTTTTCCGCTCGGTCCGGTGCCGTGTTTTCATTCTTATTTTTTGTTCCAGCAGTGGTTGCATACGAGTGCGGTTATTTTGCTGAATATCGGCAGTGAACTTTTGCATCCGCTCAATAAGCCGTTTGTCGATATTAGCCTTTGCTGCTTCTATGTCGGGTAACTGCTCAGGCTCCCCGAGCCGTTCCTTGAGCGCTTTGGTTTTGACATCCAGCCATTTCGACAGGGAAAAAACTTCTCCACGCCAGTTAAGGGCGACAAACCCGCGCCGGTCACCTTTGGCAAGAGTGTAGCCGTGTTGTTCAAGGACACTTTCGAATGCTTTCTTGCCATCCGATACCGCCCAGCATTCTTTCAGCACAGCCTTGATCAGTCTGGGATCGTCATCCAGTCGTTTCGCCTGTTCCCATTGTGCTCGCGTGAAATTAAGCGGATTACGCTGCTCACGTTCGATCAATCCGGCAGGTAGTTTCCAGCCTTGCTCCAGACAGATTTCTTTTGAAATCTCCATCAGTTTGCTTTTGTAAAACGGCAAATTGACGGCTTTCATCTCTTGGGTATCGATACGTGACCAGACGCAATGCGCATGGCGGCGTCCTTCCTTTTCATGGAAGACGATCACGCGCGGCTGATCCTGCAAGTGCATGCGTTCTTCGATACGGCTGATGGCTTGCTCGAAAACGGATGTATCGGCTTGCTCCGTTTCTGGCGGATTCAAGCTGACGGAAAACAGGTACTGGTTGCAGCGTGTACCCATTGCCTGGGCACGGGCTTCCTGCAAAGCGCCGTCCAACGTTTCAGACAGAAATCCGCTGACTTCATACAGCTCGACATGATCGTTATCCCGGTCATTGAGCAAATGCGCGGCCAGCTGGGCAGCACCGCCGCGTTGGGAGGCGATAATGATCATGAAAACTACCTGTTCAGTCCGAGGGATTTCATGAGGGTTTCGCGGATATGGCGGATATCGGCGCAAGCGTTCAGTAGTGATGTTTTGACTTCTGGAGTGAGGTTCAGCAGGCCGCAATTGGCGGCCCTGGCCAGTTGATTGAGATTATTGGCCAGCCGTGAGCGCCCCAGCTCACCCAGCAATTGGCTCAGAAGCCTGTGATCCTTGACCGGCTGTTTGTTGCGGCTGCGGCGCTTGACACGATTTTCATCAAAGACTTGCTGGCGAATGTATTCGCCTAAAGGCAATCCGGCAGCTTCACGCTCAAGCAAAGTGCGTTCTTCCGGTGTCAGGCGCAGGCAGAAGGGTGAGGCTTTTCTTGTGATCTGTTCGGGCATTAATTACTCCTTTGCTTGAACAATACACATCTAGCTTCCACTCACCGGGAAACGGAGAGGGAAGCCAAAACAACAAAAAGGATTAATGGATATGAAAACAGCGGTATGCCGGTTGATTGGCATACTGCTGTCAAAGGGGTATCAGCAGGTCGATTTACGGTCAGGGCTGGGGATAGCTATCTAGTGGAATCTCTTTTAAGATTTCGTTCCAGTCTCGTAGGGTAGAGAAAAGCTCGTTTGAAACGCTTCCGAATTTCTCCACCAAAAATTCAGCCACTTATTCGTGAAATCGAGTAAGTGGCTTTTTGGGTTGTAACCGTGGATATGTCCGTAGCGCTTCTTGAACTGTCTGTAATTATGCTGCTTTGATATGTTTGGCAGTTAGGGCCTGTTAACACTAATTAGGTGATCTACGATCAGAGCGAAATGGATGAAGAATCGGAAAACTGAATCCAACTTGTCAAAGCGAGAGAAGA
>NZ_FUWK01000072.1 GCF_900167395.1 Nitrosomonas europaea | reverse complement strand
TTACGGAGGAGAGAGATGAGAATAGGGGAGTGGATGAGGGGTTTATTGCTCTGTGCGGGGTTGATGATGTGCGGGGTGGTTCATGCGGACATATCGACGGTACCGGACGAGACGTATGATGCGTTGAAGCTGGATCGAGGTAAGGCGACCCCGAAAGAGACGTATGAAGCGCTGGTCAAGCGTTACAAGGACCCGGCGCATGGAGCGGGGAAAGGGACGATGGGAGATTACTGGGAGCCGATAGCGATCAGTATATATATGGATCCCAATACTTTTTACAAACCACCGGTATCTCCCAAAGAAGTTGCGGAACGCAAAGACTGCGTGGAATGCCACTCGGACGAGACCCCGGTATGGGTAAGAGCCTGGAAGCGCAGCACCCACGCCAATCTTGACAAGATTCGCAACCTCAAGTCGGACGATCCCCTGTATTACAAGAAAGGGAAGCTGGAAGAAGTTGAAAACAACCTGCGCTCGATGGGCAAGCTTGGGGAAAAAGAAACCCTCAAGGAAGTAGGCTGTATCGACTGTCACGTTGACGTCAACAAAAAAGACAAAGCGGATCATACCAAAGACATCCGCATGCCGACGGCGGACACCTGCGGAACCTGTCACTTAAGAGAATTTGCCGAACGTGAATCGGAACGGGACACCATGGTCTGGCCGAACGGACAATGGCCTGCCGGACGCCCCTCCCACGCACTGGACTACACAGCCAACATCGAGACCACTGTTTGGGCAGCGATGCCGCAACGTGAAGTTGCCGAAGGTTGCACCATGTGTCACACCAACCAGAACAAATGTGACAACTGTCATACCCGTCATGAATTCTCGGCGGCGGAATCGCGCAAACCGGAAGCCTGTGCCACCTGCCACAGCGGGGTGGATCACAACAACTGGGAAGCGTACACCATGTCCAAGCATGGCAAACTTGCCGAAATGAACCGTGACAAATGGAACTGGGAAGTCCGTCTCAAGGACGCCTTCTCCAAAGGTGGACAGAATGCACCGACCTGTGCAGCCTGCCACATGGAATACGAAGGAGAATACACCCACAACATCACCCGCAAGACTCGCTGGGCGAACTACCCGTTCGTTCCGGGCATTGCAGAGAACATCACCAGCGACTGGTCGGAAGCCCGTCTGGACTCCTGGGTACTGACCTGCACCCAGTGTCACTCGGAACGGTTTGCCCGCTCCTACCTGGATCTGATGGACAAAGGCACCCTGGAAGGGCTGGCCAAATACCAGGAAGCGAACGCAATCGTACACAAAATGTATGAAGACGGCACCCTGACCGGACAGAAGACCAACCGTCCGAATCCGCCGGAACCGGAGAAACCTGGATTTGGTATCTTCACCCAGCTGTTCTGGTCGAAAGGCAACAACCCTGCCTCACTCGAACTGAAAGTTCTGGAAATGGCAGAAAACAACCTGGCCAAGATGCACGTTGGACTGGCTCACGTCAATCCGGGTGGCTGGACCTACACTGAAGGCTGGGGTCCGATGAACCGTGCCTATGTTGAAATCCAGGACGAATACACCAAAATGCAGGAACTGTCAGCCCTGCAGGCCCGTGTAAACAAACTGGAAGGCAAGCAGACCAGTCTGCTCGACCTCAAGGGAACCGGAGAGAAAATCTCCCTGGGAGGCTTGGGTGGTGGTATGTTGCTGGCAGGAGCCCTTGCTCTGATCGGCTGGCGCAAGCGTAAGCAGACCCGAGCTTGACCGCACTGACAACCGACCGGCGTGCACAGACACGCTGGTCCGGCCGACTCCTCCCGTCACTGGGGATATTACTGGTGACGGGAGGTTTGGTTTTACTGACCTGGTATACCTGGCTGGTACTGACTCCGGACACAGCGCCGTACCGTTATCAACAGGTAACCACTGGCAATGCCAGTGAATATCCCGAACTGGAACTGGACACCTGGCCTGATCTCACTATCAGCCAGTACGACATCCATGTCGAAGGTACTGAACAACCGGTTGCACAAGCCTGGTTTGGCCAGCGCGCAAATCAACCGCAAGTACTGCTCAACTGGAAGAACCAGACGAGAGAACCCCTCCTGGCACTGGACCAGAAAGCATCCGAACTGAGTGCTCTTGCAGCTGCGATCGACAAACACGCCTCCCGTGATGCCCTGCTGCTGGGCTGGTGGGACACCTCACGCCAACTGGCCCTGCTCACCGGACGGGATGTACTGTTTCATACCCCGTTACACGAACCCCTGATCATCCCGCCGGAATGGCAGCCCCATGAACAAGCCATTCGCGCGTATGAAAACCAGCAGGCTGGCACCCCGGCTGACCCACAGGAACAGGAATTGTTCATGCGCTTTGCACAAAGCCTGGTGAATCCGCCGGCAAACGGACTGGACGACCTGCGACAACTTGCCGGCACGCGGGACACCTACCTCATCGTACACGTCAGCGACCTGTACAAACTCGGCCTGATGTACCCGGACAAATTCGGCATTGCCTACAAGCACTACCGCATGACCGGCAACCTGCATGGCATGATCAGCCACCTGAAGACCGAAATGCGTACCCGCGGTTACTACACCTACACCCTGCAATCACTGTCGGACGAACTCATCCGTGCTTTCTTCCTGATCGACGAAGCAAGCTATGACACCCTGCTGGCGAAACTGCTGCCGTTTACCAGCCAGCCATCGCCGGTGGAACGCACTTCACCGCGACTGATCTACCAGCAAGGCGGATACTGGGTATATCATCTGACAGCAAAAGCACCGGCGCACAATACTTTGCAGTCGGGAAAAGACTCTAATGAAACGACGGATTCAACCGTTTCGGTCGATCAGGTACAATGACGAACTGGGAAAACGAAATGTAACCCGTGTTCAAATATCAATGAGAGGAGAGACCATGAAAATAATGATAGCCTGCGGGCTGGTTGCTGCAGCTTTGTTCACACTGACGAGTGGACAAAGTCTGGCAGCAGACGCCCCGTTTGAAGGCCGCAAGAAATGCAGTTCCTGTCACAAAGCCCAGGCGCAATCGTGGAAAGACACAGCGCATGCCAAAGCGATGGAATCGCTCAAGCCCAATGTCAAGAAAGAAGCCAAACAGAAAGCCAAACTGGATCCGGCCAAGGACTACACCCAGGACAAAGACTGCGTAGGTTGTCACGTGGATGGATTTGGTCAGAAAGGGGGCTATACGATCGAATCGCCCAAACCGATGCTGACGGGTGTAGGCTGTGAATCCTGCCATGGACCTGGACGTAACTTCCGGGGAGATCATCGTAAGAGCGGGCAGGCTTTTGAGAAATCGGGCAAGAAAACGCCTCGCAAAGATCTGGCAAAGAAAGGACAGGACTTCCACTTTGAAGAACGCTGCAGTGCGTGCCATCTGAACTACGAAGGTTCACCGTGGAA
>NZ_FUWK01000076.1 GCF_900167395.1 Nitrosomonas europaea | reverse complement strand
TGGGACGATAAAATTACCGAATTGAATAACTGAATCTGATCTAACAGGCACTCGTCAAATCGGGTAACTGTCAGATCAGATCTCAACTACTACAGTTAAGTACCAGAATATCCTGTAGATCAATATTCTGCTTCAGCTGGTCAATATGTTGAGGCTGTTTCTCTTCGATACGTTGGACACAACGCCTGAGTGATTCCAGCTTTTCAGTCAGTACGATTGTATCCATCGTTCGCGTCTTTCCTTTAATATTCGTTGCCGTAGTGGAAGAAAGTCAGCCGTATTCAGTAGATGGCGGGCCAGCAGTTGGGCATAGGTGTTGTTATCGCCTAACAGGCGCTGGCCTTTGAGTATCTCTCCCAGTATCGGTTCGGGTGCATCATTGACGACTACGATATCTACCGGACAATCCAGTTCAGTGCTGATGGCTTGCATCAACTCCATTTTAAAGTGACTGCTTATTGGTTCTCCGGTCATGATTGCCAAATCAATATCACTACCGAAATGTTTTGTACGTGCCGGATCTGCCCGGGAGCCAAATAATATTGCTAATTTGATCACCGGGTGGTGTGACAACAAGGTTGTCAATTGCTGTGTAAGCGATGGGTTGTCGTTGGATTGCATGACAACTATGGATTCAAGGCAGATACTTGATTGCTGCTACGACAATTCCACCTACAGTCAGGGTGGTGGCAAATGACCATATCATGAAGCGATCCATACGTGCTGTCATGGTCTCAAAACGCTTGTCGATTTGTTCAAAGCGTTTGTCGACCTGCTCAAAGCGTTTGTCAACTTGAGCAAAACGTGTATTCATTTCGGCAATCAGCGATTCAAAGCGTTTGTCGATCTGCTCAAAGCGTTTATCCATGCGATTGAATCCTTCCTGCATCAGCTCACGCTGGTGTTTTAATCCCTCCTCTACACGGAGGATTCTTTCTCTGATTTCCAGTTCATAGCGGACATTGTTGTTCATTATCTCTGGATGCCGTTCAGTGATGACTTCACCAATCAGCTCCTTGATTTCTGCAATATCTTCTTTTGTTAGTGCCATGGCGGTCTTCCCGATACGAGATCAAAACTGTTGAAGCATACCAGAGACCGTTGCTTGGCTGATAAATCATTGACTTGTATGCGTATTGCACCCGTGAAAATTTAGGAGAGTAACTATGCAGAAGTCTTGGCTCCATTTCAGATTCGGTACGATGAAATTGGTTCCGAGGCGAAAAGTGCGGTTTTCCGTATTTTCTGATTTTATGCAGGTTGAAAGTAATCCTGGTGGTGATTGAAAGTGGATTTGCGGGAGGAAGGTGGAACGAAATGTGTGTGTTCGATTTGAATGCGTTGAGTAATTTCTTTTTCCCTGTTCTGGGAAAGAAAGTGCGGATAAATACTCTTTGTTTTTTGATCGAACTGCCCTGCTTGGGTAGTAATTTGTTCTTTCATGTATTCCAGATCCAGATAGAGCAGCACTGCCGGTGCATTGACACGTGGGCAGGTGCGTAATTCACCAACTTGACGGAATCCGAGCATCCGTTTGTAGAAAGTGGCATGGCGCGGATTGATTTCGATGAAGGAATCATCCACACCATGTATGCGATGAGCAAAAATATAGGCCATGTGGAACAAAGAGGCGAAGATTTCTTTCGAACTGGTTTCCGGATTGAACGCAAGCTTTGAAACTTCGCAGAGCCTGCGACCTTGCCGGCGGAACTGATCCAGTTCTGGCTGATAGAGAGTATCGGCCAGTAATCCTTTGCCTGTGTCGATGGTGAGTGTCAACGTTCCAATGAGCTGTTGTGATTGACGTGCTTCGAAGGTGTATTGATTGGAAGATGTTGAGAAAACAGAAGCGCTTTCAGTCTGGTAACCGCGCGAGGCATACATGCGTTTGATAAGCGTGCTGGCCTTGATACGCTGTTTGAGTGAGTTGACCAGGTGAATGCTGTAGCCATTGCGTTGCAGAAGGCAGTCTGTTTCGGCTATGTGACTCGAATTGCTGCCCGGATGCCTGGAGATTTGGTATTTTTGAGAGCGGGGAAATCGCGGGTCAGTATCGTCAGATGAGGTGGAATCGGGTTGATAGGGGCTGAATGGAATGTGTGCTGGCTGGATATTTTTTACTGCGGTCCCTGATTGAAGATGATTCGCAATTTGCATGAGTGGTATTCCTCATAAAGTTATTTTCTGGACTGAATAGGTATAGCTCGAAAATAATACTTGATTGATAAAACAGATAAATCATTGGATGTTTAAAATACTATTTAATAAAAGCACAATCCATGCCAGAATTAATAGTATTTATTAATCAATGAGTTGATATTTTTTCTGTATTTTGGTGAGAAAAATTGTCGTTGCAATCTGTGATAAAAGTCACAAATACTGATAATCGTTTGTATTTGTTGAGTATTGTTTGTCTCTCTTTGGAGACAGTGGTTTTCTGTGGTACGTTTTTGTCCAATCATGTGTAGTAGTTCAGATTTGATCTGACAGCAGGTCTTGCCAAGAGGTGGGATTACCC
>NZ_FUWK01000077.1 GCF_900167395.1 Nitrosomonas europaea | reverse complement strand
GCGGGCGCTCCCGTGTAATATCTGTCCCATAATTCCTCCTGTGTCGGTAGCAAATCATACAATACACCATCACAATGCGGGACCAAACAACTAGCACGTTGAGGATGTAGAAAAACCTGAGCCTGTTAGTTTTTCTGGAATAATCAGGATTGGAGAAAATTATCGGGAGCTATAGGATGGCACGATTCAAACCGATTCAAAATGGCCTGATGCTGTTACCATTCGGTCAGTAGTGGTATCTCAGTTGAGCAATAAACAACGAGTCATCCGCAATTTTATAGACGATCCGGTGCTCGTTATTGATACGGCGTGACCAATAACCTGACAGCGCATGTTTCAGTGGCTCGGGTTTGCCGGTACCCTCGTGTGGTGTTCTTGTAATCTCTTTCACCAGCGTATCGATTCGCTGTACGGTTTTTCGGTCTGTCTTTTGCCAGTACAAATAGTCTTCCCAGGCCTGCTCAGAGAAAACCAGCTTCACTCTGCCAGGCTTCTCGTTTCGCCTCTGCCTGATTCAAGAGCTGCGATGCTTTCCAGCAGCCGCTTCGCATTCTTTGGGCTACGGAGCAGGTAAGAGGTTTCCTCCAGCGCCTTGAAGTCGTCGAGCGACATCATTACAACGGATTGTTCTCCGTTGCGTGTGATTATGATAGGTTCATGGTTATCGCAAACGCGGTTCATGGTGTCGGCAAGTTTGGCTCTGGCAGTGCTGTAAGTGATAGCGTCCATAAGGTTCTCCAATTGTACATTTATTTGTACATTACATTCTGCCAAAAGTCAATGTCGGCACCTGACTGCGCGTTCAAGAGGACAGTATGAAACAACGTGAACCACATGCCCAGTTTGAACAATGCTCGCAGCGTATTAGCGGTTCGAGACCCGGATGCGTCTGTCGCATTCTTTCAAGAGAAGTTGGGGCTCACGATTGACTTTTCCGTTGATGGGTGGTGCTTTCTTTCCCGTGACGGCTTCGGGCTGATGCCGGGCCACTGTCCCGATGAAGTTCCAGCAAGCAAGACTGGCGATCACTCCTATTTCGCTTATGTCGCGGTTGACAGCATAACAAAAGAGGATATCCATTTTGTTTGATTCCATTGATGAATCCCGAAAGGATGAAACAATCCAGAACCTTTTGCCAATAGTTACAGACACTCCCATGTCATCCGCAGGAAACAAAGGCAGTGATGCCGAGCAGTGCGCAACAATCTTTCTCCAGCAGCAGAAACTGACGTTGCTGGAAAGAAATTACCGCTGCCGCTTCGGGGAAATCGATCTGATCATGCGGGAAGGCGATACGGTGATATTCGTCGAGGTCAGGATGCGCTCCAGTGATCGGTTTGGTGGCGCAGCCGCCAGCATCACCGCTGCCAAACAACTCAAGTTAACACGCGCCGCTCGTCATTATCTGGCGGGATGTGAAGGTGACTTCCCCTACCGCTTCGATGCAATCCTGATTTCCGGTGAGCGGGAAAATGAAATCGAATGGATCAGAAATGCATTTGATGAAAGCTGACGACAGGATATCAGTCGCCCTCGTTCTCACCGCAATAAACAGATAATTCCTCCTTTGCTCGCTGATTAAGATCAACTTCAAACGCAGCAAAATACCTGAAACCTCATTTCTGAAATTTCAAAGCAGCTGATTTGTTCCTGATCAGGGTAGCAGGCTGTTGCGAAGCTGATCGAATGAGCAAGGTGTCATCAAAACAGAAGATTGCGATATTTCATTCATGAAGTTTTTAATTCAGAACCTTACTGAATAATGAGTTTTGTTATACACCCATTTACAAAGAGGTATGCACCGTTTGCGGTGCATACCGAGCGTTAGGTCTCTATGTGCATATCTAATTCGGATTGGATAAGTCTAGGAAGTGCAATAGCTACTCTACTTGGGGTTGGAGTAGCGCTCTATGCGAGTTGGCAGCAAATGAAAAAAATGAACAACCAGCTCGTTATTCAGCAATTTTCCGACTATACAAAACGCTACCAAGAAATCATTTTGCATTTCCCTGAAAATATAAACGAACAAACCTTCGATTTCTCTAAAGACACAGATAAAAACAAAACCATGCGCTACATGAGAGCATATTTCGACTTGTCTTTTGAAGAATGGCATCTAAACCAGCGTAAGTTAATTGATGCCAAAACTTGGACAGTTTGGGAGGGTGGTATAAAAACAGCTTTATCCAAAACCGCTTTCATCAACGCTTGGCTAGAAATAAAAAAAGACACCGGCTATGGCCAAGAGTTTGAGCAGTTCATTAACGCTTCTCTGCCCACAAACCAAAACCTAACCAATCATTCAAGCGGGACGCCTAACGGCGCTCCTTAATTCAAACGTTATGTTTCTAAGGAGGCTTCTCATGCGTAGCGCGGTAATTGAATCGCCCCGGGTTTTGAGGAGGCTCCAACTTTTGAGAGAATGGAGCCATGAGCAATCAAACAAAGTTTTCCCCTGAAGTTCGTGAACGATCT
>NZ_FUWK01000081.1 GCF_900167395.1 Nitrosomonas europaea | reverse complement strand
GGACGATAAAATTACCGAATTGAATAACTGAATCTGATCTAACAGGCACTCGTCAAATCGGGTAACTGTCAGATCAGATCTCAACTACTACACTTCATAAGCACGCTCCAAAGCGTGAATAGCTTCTTTGAATATTTCGCTATCGTGTACATTCTTCCACGGTATATATATGGCAAAGACAGATACTGCCGCAGAACCAAACGCAATCGCTGCTGCAATGCTTGCAATGATATCTGCCATGACCATTGTTTGGAAATTCATTATGATCTAACGTTTGAGCTCAAGCCGCAGCCCAGCAAGAGCATCACATCTACAGCGAATCGCAAATCATTTTTAGGTACAACGGCAGCATCCATCCGTTCCCATAGTTTGCATACGCTTTCTCAGATTTGTCTTCCCAACTGATCGCATCGCCATTTTGATATTGCTTGTACCCATAGTTGTTGTCGTTTCCTTTGAGCCAATCGGAAGTGGTGTAAGTGCGGCGTGTGCAGTTAACCATCACAGTTTCAGCCTCTTCTGCAGCGTCCAAGGAAGGCTCTTCATAATTGCTTCGTTCCACAAATTTGAGCTCAACGCGATGCCTTCCGTGAACACGGTAATCAAGCAGGACTTTGTATTCATACGTCGAAGACCCTCCGTTAGAAACAAAAGCTGTGCCTATAATGCCGTTCCTGAAACCATCACGTGGCGTCATTGCGCTCGAAACTAGCGGCAAAGCTGCTGCTACGAAGATCGTAAGGATGTATTTTATTTTCATAAGTAGTAAGTAGTTGGTGCAAGAACAGCTGCGCAACGAAACGTTTGCTGTATGAAGCCAAACGTAAATTAATTATGCTATTAAAAATGGCTTTGCTTTTCTTTGTCGATCCAGTCAAACTTTAAGATAGCTGGCCTTGGTCTTCCCAATACGAGATGTGTGGTTGTCGTGTTAACTATTTCCACTTTTTGTTTTTCTTGGCACAAAAATCATTTGCCTCTTGAGAAATTTCACCATGTACTACCGTAGGAGCGCCAAAACCAACTTATAAGCTTGTCTTTGATACATGTTGTACTGGTGTGCTACCCGTTATCCTTGGTAAAACGCAGCCTACAATGTCAAGAACCTATACACTCAATAGAGAGTGCTTTATTTCCAGACATTGGATATCCTGATTAGAATGCTGTGTGGTGAAAAATCCGATTGCGGCCTAACGTGGAAATCACTGAACGGCAAAAGTGTAGCTTTTATCGGTCCGATGGATTGGAAAGTTAGCGACCCACACACCAGTCTTTGAAGCCATCAAGTCTGGCGCTCGACATTATTGCTAATTGCCTACCGCCATAACAGTGGCTGCAAAACATGTACATAGCATCATTCAAATCTCCTGCGCTATGAGTGTCTATTCTTAACGCGATATCATTTGCTTCGGCCTCAATTTCTCCTTCGCTTCTTGCAGCGAGGTATACGACATAAGCCTGAACAACCTTCACCCCTCGTTTCATCATGAAGATGAACGCGGCAACAATTGCAATAACGAAAAATATTACTACTTCCACAACATCTCCTTAAGCATATTTAGGTTGCGATCATGATCTAAAACACTAGGTCGAATCGACATTTAAAGCCATAAAGTTGCTGCAGCCAGATGTATGAAGGCGGAGAAGTAAATAGCTTTACGGTCATATCTGGTTGAGAG
>NZ_FUWK01000083.1 GCF_900167395.1 Nitrosomonas europaea | reverse complement strand
GGACGATAAAATTACCGAATTGAATAACTGAATCTGATCTAACAGGCACTCGTCAAATCGGGTAACTGTCAGATCAGATCTCAACTACTACAATTAAGGGCAATAAAGGCTCAATTCACACCCATTGAGTATCAGGAAACCAAAGGATCCAGATCCTGATTGGTTCATCATCTACTTTCCCTAACTGGCTTTAAGAGCTTGACGCTCAGCACCTTAACAATGGCGCTGAATATCATCGACATAGTTATATGTCGCACTTCTTTCCGCCTGATAGTTGATGTAGTGCATGTCTTTGTTTTACGACAATAATGCATAAATCCTGCTACGTCACGAAGCTTCCGCATTTCAGAAAAATGTGTTGAGGACTGGGCAAAAGGATGAACCTGCTCAGCAGATAACTCTCAACTAACCTCTCATATCGAAGAAAAACGCAATAAACAATCTTCTTCTCTGCCGTTTATAGCTTTAATCAACCAGTAGCATACATTGTCAATCCAGCTTAATGACCATCCATAATAAGGAGTTATTTCATGGCTTCCTCGACTGTCCTTAGTCAACATATTAATGTTCCCGTTGAGGTCAATGCAGAATATGCCATCGCTCCAGACAATCCCGCGAATTTTTTACTAGCAGTTCGCAAAGAAGATATATCCAATTACTCACGTGTCGGTAATGATCTAGCGATCCAGTTCAAGGATGGCCATGCGCTACATATTCAAGGCTTTTTCAGCTTAGGTAAGACAATCAATAATCTGATTCTGGGGGAGGATAACAGTCGTTTTCTGGTTAATTTTCACAATGCCATGAGTGATACGGGCGATGGCATCGTTGAAACCTCTATCATTTACGAACCCATTCAAGACGGTACAGCCACCATAGCTTTGCTGGGCTTGCTGGGAGCAACCGGCATCGGGATCAGATTTGCGGCGGCCGGTGGTGGTAACGGAGATCACCCGATGATGCCTCCGCCCGCCCCCACTCTGACAATCACAGGTAACGGCCAGCCTGTTCCAGACGGCCAATCCACTAACGATACCCTACCTACTCTGTCCGGTACGGCTAAACCTGGCAGCGCAGTCACGGTTTATGACAACGGCCAGGCCATAGGCACTACCCCCGTGGATAGCAACGGCAATTGGAGCTTCACTCCAATCCAGCCTTTATCTGACGGCAATCATAGCTTGTATGCCGTTGCAACCGATAACACAGGAACCAGCGAGCCTAGTTCCTCCCTGACCATCGAGATTGACAGCATTGCGCCCGCTACGCCAAGCATTGATAGTGTGATGGATGATATTGGCATAATCACGGGTGCCATCATGGCGGGCGGTTCTACAGATGACACGACCCCCACACTCTCCGGTGCTACCGAGGCCGGTGCCACGGTATCCATCTTCGACGGTGACAGATTGCTTGGCACCACCACGGCTGACACGAGTGGCAACTGGATCTTCACGCCGCCTTCGCTCTTAAGCGAAGGTGTTCACTCCCTGACCGTGATAGCCACTGATGCAACAGGTAACTCATCTGATCCAAGCGCTAGTTTCACCTTAACTATCGACACCACCGCACCGACGTTTGTCAGCGCCGCAACCAGC
>NZ_FUWK01000085.1 GCF_900167395.1 Nitrosomonas europaea | reverse complement strand
GTAGGCACTGGAGGTAAGCCTGATATGCTGTATATCCTCGGAGCATTAGCCCTTGCAGCAGGTGCCGGCATCTTCTTCTTCAAAAAGAAACAAAATCTTTGAGGATAATTCCCCATCATACATGTTGCTACCGTATTTTTCTTTCTGATAGACCAAAAATAGGAGGGATATATGGGATCCTGTTGCACCTGTATATCTTTCTCTGACTATATGGTGCCCCGGTCATATATCTGTTTGTTGTTACGTTAGTTGTGGCTTAGTGTTTCCTTGGTATTGATATGGCTGGCTAGTGGATACTGTTGCTGCTTTGGGCTATTCCATCGCGCTTAGACAGGCTTAAAAAATTTCGGATAGAAGGTTGAGATTCTTGTTGAGCTATTATTAGATGCTTAAGAAGTCTGTGTTGCAAAACTTCTTGAACCTGAGCAATGTCTCCTCTTGCTTACCAGAAGTTATCAGGATCAAGCAGATACCAAGAACCATTTCGAGAGGTAGTTTACTGACAGTGAAGATCGTATCAGTTAGCCGTAACTGACTCTCGTGCATATATGGTAAATATACTGCCCATCAATAAAGCGGTCGCAGTTGTGGTTGTATCGCAGGCAAAATAGACCCTTCCGGTTATTGGTGTCCGAATGATTACTGATCATACGGATATTATTCGCCTCAAATCATTCTTTCCAGTTTGCGGGGTGAGTTTTTTTGCCGACTTCTTTCTCATTTTTATAATTCCCTCTTACCGATAATTTTTATACGCTAGGCTAAAGTCAGTAGAAAAAATGCCGATGCCAGTTTTCTGATTGGCGTGTATTACATCTGGCCAAAAAGGCTTAAGTTGAGAAATCCGGAAGCTTTATTTTTAAATTTCTGTGGAGATTCTGAAATGAAAAAGATTTTTCTGATTCTTGTTATATTTTTTGGATTTAATTTGTCAGTATTAGCTGGGGTAGATATCAATACAGCTAGTCAGGCTGATCTTGAATCGGTAAAAGGGTTAGGTCCGGTTAAAGCAAAAGCAATAATTGAGTATCGAAACAAATATGGGATGTTCAAGTCGGTGGAAGAACTGGCTAACGTAAAAGGTATAGGAGCTGGAATACTTAAACAACTGGGTGATCAAGTAAGTGTTCAAGAGGGAGCCGTTTTGACTGAAACGAAAGTAGACTGATCAAATTTAGCATTTATAGAGAGCTTTTTTCTGATTATTATGATTTATCGGGCAACCAGCATTCGTGATCAAAATTGTCCGATAAATCTTGTACTCTAGGTCGAATCGACATTTAAAGCCATAAAGTTGCTGCAGCCAGATGTATGAAGGCGGAGAAGTAAATTGTAGTAGTTCAGATTTGATCTGACAGCAGGTCTTGCCAAGAGGTGGGATTACCC